>NZ_JBIWAM010000009.1:45687-213559 GCF_044760065.1 Pseudomonas sp. NPDC098740
GCCAAGCGTCGCGTTGTCCTGGGTCTGATCGTGGCTGAAGTGGTCAAGCAATTCGACCTCAAGCCTGACGAAGCCCGCGTTCGTGAAATGATTCAGGAAATGGCTTCGGCTTACCAAGAGCCTGAGCAGGTTGTGTCCTGGTACTACAAGAACGACCAGCAACTGAACGAAGTCCGTTCGGTTGTGCTGGAAGAACAAGTTGTGGATACTGTTCTGCAGAAGGCTAACGTGACCGACAAATCGGTCTCTTACGAAGAAGCAGTCAAGCCGGTAGAAGCTCCACAAGCCGACTGATCGTTTTTGCGGTAAGAAGTACACACCATAAGCCAGCCTTCGTGCTGGCTTATGCGTATTCAAGACATAACTATTTGGGAGTGACTGCAGAGCATGTTCCGTAATTCGTATATTCAGCAGAACTCTGATATCCAGGCCGCAGGCGGCCTGGTCCCGATGGTTGTCGAGCAGTCTGCTCGTGGCGAGCGCGCCTATGACATCTACTCGCGCCTTCTCAAGGAGCGAGTGATCTTTCTGGTTGGTCCGGTAGAGGACTACATGGCCAACCTGATCTGTGCGCAACTGCTGTTCCTTGAAGCGGAAAACCCGGACAAGGACATCCATCTCTATATCAACTCCCCGGGCGGTTCGGTGACGGCTGGCATGTCGATCTATGACACCATGCAGTTCATCAAGCCAAACGTGTCGACCACCTGTATCGGTCAAGCGTGCAGCATGGGTGCGTTTCTACTGACGGCCGGTGCCCCCGGCAAGCGTTACTGCCTGCCGAACTCGCGTGTGATGATTCACCAGCCACTGGGCGGTTTCCAGGGCCAGGCTTCGGATATCGAAATCCATGCCAAGGAAATCCTCTTCATTCGTGAGCGTCTCAACACGCTGATGGCCAAGCATAGCGGGCACACTCTTGAAGAAATCGAGCGCGATACCAACCGCGATAATTTCATGAGTGCAGAAGCAGCGCGTGAATACGGGTTGATCGATGAAGTGATCAGCCAGCGCCCCGCTTAAAATAAGCAGCTCAAAATAGGGTTGGTCGGCGCGTCCGATCACCAGCGGGCTTGAAAAAGCCCGCAATAGCCTTCATCTTGTGTTGCAAGCCTATCGGATTTGGATCGAACGAATGACTGACACCCGCAACGGCGAGGACAACGGCAAGCTGCTTTATTGCTCCTTCTTTAGCTGCGACGAGTGCGTTGACCTGTGCAATGACATCATCCGTGAGGAGGTGCAGGAAGCCCAGGCCGAAAGCAGCGCGCATAAATTGCCTTCGCCTAAAGAAATCAGCGGCATCCTTGATCAGTACGTGATTGGTCAGGAGCGTGCGAAAAAGGTTCTGGCCGTAGCGGTGTACAACCACTACAAGCGCCTGAACCAGCGTGACAAAAAGAATGACGATGTCGAACTCGGCAAGAGCAACATCTTGCTGATCGGCCCGACAGGCTCGGGTAAAACCCTGCTTGCCGAAACACTGGCCCGCTTGCTGAACGTTCCGTTCACCATCGCCGACGCAACCACCCTCACCGAGGCAGGTTACGTGGGTGAAGATGTCGAAAACATCATTCAGAAGCTGCTGCAGAAGTGCGATTACGACGTAGAAAAGGCCCAAATGGGCATTGTCTACATCGATGAGATCGACAAGATCTCGCGCAAGTCTGACAACCCGTCGATCACCCGGGACGTTTCCGGTGAAGGCGTGCAGCAGGCCCTGCTCAAGTTGATCGAAGGCACGGTCGCTTCCGTTCCGCCTCAAGGTGGACGCAAGCATCCGCAGCAGGAATTCCTTCAGGTCGACACCCGTAACATCCTGTTCATCTGTGGTGGTGCGTTCTCCGGTCTGGAAAAGGTTATTCAAAACCGTTCCACCAAGGGCGGCATCGGTTTCAACGCGGAAGTGCGCAGCAAGGAAGAAGGCAAGAAAGTCGGTGAGTCCCTGCGTGAAGTCGAGCCTGACGATCTGGTCAAGTTCGGCCTGATCCCGGAATTCGTCGGTCGTCTGCCGGTACTTGCCACGCTGGACGAGCTTGATGAGGCTGCGCTGATGCAGATTCTCACCGAGCCGAAAAATGCTCTGACCAAACAGTATGCCAAGCTGTTCGAGATGGAAGGTGTGGACCTGGAATTCCGGGCCGACGCTCTGAAATCGGTCGCCAAACGTGCCCTGGAACGCAAAACCGGTGCCCGTGGACTGCGTTCGATTCTCGAAGGTGTATTGCTCGACACTATGTATGAAATTCCCTCGCAGTCCGAGGTGAGTAAAGTAGTGATCGACGAAAGCGTTATAGAAGGCAAGTCCAAGCCACTGTATATCTACGAAAACAGTGAGCCGGCTGCCAAGGCAGCGCCAGACGCCTAAGCGTCACGCTGCTGGAATAAAGAAGGGGCCTTCGGGCCCCTTTGCTTTTTGCGCGTTTTAACACCTTCTTTAAGCTTGTTTTTTTTGAAGGTAGCCCCCATCTTGGTTTCAAGCTCACTTCCATCTGTTTACGGCCTTATGGCCGCCGTAGAGGCGAAATCATGAAGACAACCATCGAATTGCCTCTCCTGCCATTGCGTGATGTTGTGGTTTATCCGCACATGGTTATCCCGCTGTTCGTGGGGCGCGAGAAATCCATCGAAGCCCTCGAGGCAGCGATGACGGGCGACAAGCAGATCCTTCTGCTGGCTCAGAGAAACCCTGCTGACGACGATCCCGGTGAAGATGCACTTTATCGCGTAGGTACCATTGCTACCGTTCTACAGCTGCTCAAGCTGCCGGACGGCACGGTCAAGGTTTTGGTTGAAGGTGAGCAGCGGGGCGCCGTTGAGCGTTTCATCGAAGTGGACGGCCACTGCCGTGCCGAAGTCTCATTGATCGACGAAGTCGACGCGCCAGAGCGCGAGTCGGAAGTTTTCGTACGCAGCCTGCTGGCTCAGTTCGAACAATATGTTCAGCTGGGCAAGAAAGTCCCGGCTGAAGTCCTGTCGTCGCTCAACAGCATCGACGAACCAGGCCGCCTGGTCGACACCATGGCCGCACACATGGCCCTGAAGATCGAGCAGAAGCAGGAAATCCTCGAAATCATCGATTTGTCGGCCCGGGTCGAGCACGTTCTGGCGTTGCTGGATGCCGAGATCGACCTGCTGCAAGTCGAAAAACGCATTCGTGGTCGCGTCAAAAAACAAATGGAGCGCAGCCAGCGCGAGTACTACCTGAATGAGCAGATGAAGGCCATTCAGAAAGAGCTCGGCGACAGCGACGAAGGTCACAACGAAATCGAAGAGCTGAAAAAGCGCATCGATGCCGCCGGTCTGCCGAAAGACGCCTTGGCCAAAGCCCAGGGTGAACTGAACAAGTTAAAACAAATGTCGCCAATGTCTGCGGAAGCGACCGTGGTGCGCTCGTATATTGACTGGCTGGTTCAGGTGCCGTGGAAGGCACAGAGCAAAGTGCGTCTGGATCTTGCGCGCGCAGAAGACATTCTCGATGCAGACCACTATGGTCTGGAAGAAGTCAAAGAGCGGATCCTCGAATACCTCGCCGTGCAAAAACGCGTGAAGAAAATTCGTGGTCCGGTGTTGTGCCTGGTCGGTCCTCCAGGGGTGGGTAAAACCTCTCTGGCGGAGTCGATTGCTCACGCCACCAACCGGAAATTCGTGCGCATGGCCCTCGGCGGTGTGCGTGATGAAGCGGAAATTCGTGGTCATCGCCGTACTTATATCGGTTCGATGCCAGGAAGATTGATTCAAAAGATGACGAAAGTGGGCGTCCGCAACCCGCTGTTCCTGCTCGATGAAATCGACAAAATGGGCAGCGACATGCGTGGCGATCCGGCGTCGGCGTTGCTGGAAGTGCTCGACCCTGAGCAGAACCACAACTTCAACGATCACTATCTGGAAGTCGACTACGACCTGTCCGATGTGATGTTCCTTTGCACTTCGAACTCCATGAACATTCCACCCGCCTTGCTGGACCGGATGGAAGTGATTCGTCTGCCGGGTTACACCGAAGACGAAAAGATCAACATCGCCGTCAAATACCTTTCGCCAAAGCAGATTACTGCCAATGGTTTGAAAAAAGGCGAGCTGGAATTCGACGCCGAAGCGATCCGCGACATCATCCGCTACTACACCCGCGAAGCCGGCGTACGTGGGCTGGAGCGCCAGATTGCCAAGGTTTGCCGCAAGGCGGTCAAAGAGCATGCAATGGAAAAACGCTTCTCGGTGAAGGTCACTGCCGAGATGCTGGAACACTTCCTGGGCGTGCGCAAATTCCGCTACGGTCTGGCCGAATCGCAGGATCAGATCGGTCAGGTCACCGGGCTGGCGTGGACTCAGGTGGGTGGCGAATTGCTGACTATCGAAGCCGCAGTCGTACCGGGTAAAGGCCAGTTGATCAAAACAGGTTCTTTGGGTGACGTCATGGTCGAATCGATCACTGCGGCCCTGACCGTTGTTCGCAGTCGCGCGAAGAGCCTGGGAATTCCCCTGGACTTCCACGAGAAGCGCGACACGCATATCCACATGCCGGAAGGGGCGACCCCGAAGGACGGCCCTAGCGCCGGTGTGGGCATGTGCACGGCTCTGGTGTCGGCATTGACCGGGATCCCTGTGCGCGCGGACGTCGCCATGACTGGCGAAATTACGCTGCGTGGTCAGGTGCTGGCGATTGGCGGTTTGAAAGAAAAACTGCTCGCTGCTCACCGTGGCGGAATCAAGACCGTTATCATTCCTGAAGAGAACGTACGCGATCTGAAGGAAATTCCTGACAATATCAAGCAAGATCTGCAGATTAAACCCGTTAAATGGATTGACGAGGTCCTGCAAATTGCGCTGCAATACGCGCCGGAGCCCTTGCCAGATGTAGCTCCAGAGATAGTTGCAAAGGATGAAAAACGCGAGTCTGACTCTAAGGAAAGAATTAGCACGCATTAGTACGCATTTGCCTGGGTGGCTTGTTGACAGCTTTTTAGAGCCCTTGTTATAAAGCGGCTCTTAAGTGTCTGTAGGCCATTCAGCACTCGTTTTTGCTTTCACCAAAAAACTTAGAATCATACTCAAATAGATATAAGGGGACTTAGAGTGAACAAGTCGGAACTGATTGATGATATCTCTGCATCAGCTGATAACCAGAAAGCTGCTGCTGTCTGGCCGTGCGCTGGACGCTGTAATCGAATCCGTCACTGGCGCTCTCAAGGCTGGCGACTCTGTTGTTCTGGTTGGTTTCGGTACTTTCTCCGTAACTGATCGTCCAGCTCGCATTGGTCGTAACCCACAGACCGGTAAGACGCTGGAAATCGCAGCTGCTAAAAAACCAGGTTTCAAAGCCGGTAAAGCACTGAAAGAAGCTGTCAACTAAGTTCGATTCAGGTTTTTGCCTATCCGGGTCGGGGTCATGCCTGACCTGGCAGCGGAGCGGTAGTCCAGTCGGCGAGTCGCCGATCCGTGACGCCGAGGCTCGCAAGTTCGAGTCATCGGTCCGCTCCGCCAGTTACGAGAAGGCGCATCCTCGGATGCGCCTTTCTTCTATCCGGATTCTACCCACGCTCCACGGTTGCCTAATTTTGAAGTTCAACCGTTTCTGGGGGACGCATGCTGCAGAATATCAGGGACAATTCACAAGGCTGGATTGCCAAGACTATTATCGGGATCATCGTTGTACTGATGGCGTTCACCGGTATCGAGGCCATTTTCCAAGCGACGACCAACAGCCAGGACGCGGCCAAGGTCAATGGCGAAGAAATCAGCCAGAACGAGCTGAGCCAGGCGGTCGATATGCAACGCCGTCAGCTCATGCAACAGCTGGGCAAGGATTTCGATGCTTCCTTGCTCGACGAAAAAATGCTGCGCGAATCGGCCCTCAAAGGCTTGATCGATCGCAAGCTGCTGCTTCAAGGCGCAGAAGATTCGAAATTCGCCTTTTCCGAAGCTGCTTTGGACCAGGTGATCCTGCAAACGCCTGAATTCCAGGTTGATGGCAAGTTCAGCGCCGAGCGATTCGACCAGGTTATTCGCCAACTCGGCTACAGCCGCATGCAATTCCGCCAGATGCTGGCTCAGGAAATGCTGATCGGTCAGCTGCGCGCTGGTATGGCAGGTAGTGGTTTCGTCACCGACGCACAGGTTCTGGCATTCGCCCGTCTGGAAAAACAGACCCGCGATTTCGCGTCGCTGAACGTCAAGGCTGACCCGGCGGCTGTGAAGCTGACCGACGATGAAGTCAAAGCCTACTACGACGAACACGCCAAGGAATTCATGACGCCGGATCAGGTGGTCATTGATTACCTCGAGTTGAAGAAGGCTTCCTTCTTTGATCAGGTCAGCGTCAAGGACGAAGACCTGCAAGCGGCGTATCAGAAAGAAACCGCGAACCTGTCGGAACAACGCCGGGCCGCGCACATTCTGATCGAAGTGAACGACAAAGTGACTGAAGCGCAAGCCAAGGCCAAGATCGAGGAGATCCAGGCACGTCTGGCAAAAGGCGAGAAGTTCGAAGCCCTGGCCAAGGAGTTCTCCCAGGATCCTGGTTCGGCGAACAACGGCGGTGACCTCGGCTATGCCGGTCCTGGTGTCTACGATCCAGCCTTCGAAACAGCGCTGTATGCGCTGGCCAAGGATCAGGTCTCGGCACCGGTCCGCACCGACTTCGGTTTTCACCTGATCAAGCTGTTGGGTGTCGAAGCTCCTGAAGTGCCGACGCTCGCCAGCCTGAAAGACAAGCTGACCCGTGAACTGAAAACCCAGCAGGTCGAGCAGCGTTTCGTCGAGGCGACCAAGCAACTGGAAGACTCGTCGTTCGAAGCCTCCGATCTGGCTCAGCCGGCGCAGGACCTGAAGCTCACTGTTCATACGTCCAAACCGTTCGGCCGTGAAGGTGGCGAAGGTGTTGCGGCCAACCGTGCCGTGATCACTGCTGCGTTCAGCCCTGAAGTGCTGGATGAGGGTGCCAACAGCACCGCCATCGAGCTCGATCCGGAAACCGTGATCGTGCTGCGCGCCAAGGAGCACCTGAAGCCTGCGCAACTGCCGCTGGAAAGCGTAGCTGCAAGTATTCGCGTGCAATTGGCCAAGGAGCACGCCAGTGCTGCCGCCAAGACCAAGGCTGAAGAGCTGATTGTCAGCCTGCGCGATGGCAAGACTCCGCTGGACAAGGCGATCGACGGTCAGAGCTGGAAAGTGACCCAGGCAGCTACTCGTGGCCAGGAAGGGGTTGACCCAACCGTGCTGCAGGCGCTGTTCCGCATGCCGAAGCCCGCCGCCAAGGACAAGCCGACCTTCAGCAGCGTGACCCTGGCCGATGGTAGCCTGGTGATTGTGCGTCTGAACGGCGTGAACGAAGCTGCTGCGCCGACCGAAGAAGAGAAGGCTCAATACCGTCGCTTCCTCGCTTCGCGCATTGGCCAGCAAGACTTTGCGGCCTACCGCAAACTGCTGGAAAGCCAGGCTGAGATCAAACGCTTCTGATGCCTGACTGAGTTTTGCGCTACACAAAGACCCCGGCCGAAAGGCTGGGGTTTTTTATGGGTGAAACGAAAGCAGTGCGGGTTACCTGTCGCCTGAGTATTTACCGTGCGACTTTTTCCTGTAAATGACAGTCAGTAGACTTGTAACTGTTTTAAGACACTAATCGATACTCCGCTAAGCATCGATCTGTTGCACAATACGCCCCGGACCGTTTTCCTCAGGATGTTCAATGTTTAAATCATTTCCCATGCGTGTTGCAGGGCTGGCGTTGGTGCTGGCCGCCGCGGCCGGCTGCTCGTCGAAGAAAGCCCCTATCTATGAGCATGAGAATTTCGATGACTCCGGAACGTTTTCGCGCAGCTACCCGGTGACGGATGCGCAGACGTGCGAAGCCGCCCGTCGGGCGTTGCTCAGCCAGGGCTACATCATCACCAGCTCCGACCCGAAACTGGTCAGCGGACACAAAAGCTTCCAGCAGACCGGCGAGAGCCACTTGGAGATCAGCTTCAGTGTGGTCTGTGCCGATGACGGCAGTGAGGGGCTCCACGCGACCATGTTCGCCAACGCCCTGCAGGACCGTTATGCGCTGAAGAAGACCAACAACTCCGCCAGCGTTGGCGTAGGCGTGCTGGGTTCTGTGTCGATGCCGATCGGCTCGTCCGACGACTCGATGGTCAAGGTTGCCAGCGAAACCGTATCGTCGCCCAAGTTCTACGAGCGTTTTTTCACCCTGGTCGAGTTGTTCCTGCCGCCGGAAGCGAAAAAGGCCGCGCACATCAAGGAGAAGCCGAAACCCGAGCTCGGCGTGCCTGAAGCCAAGGCCGCACCGGCTCCGTTGGCGCCGACCCCGGCACCTGCGGCAGAACCTGCGCCGGCGCCTGCCGAAGCTGCTCCAGCTGCCTCTGAGCCGGTTGCACCGCCGCCTGAAGCCGCTCCGATTGCTCCGGCCGAGAACGCCCAGCCGGCATCGACCACGGAAACGGTCACTCCGCCGCCCCAATCAAGCCTGCCTCCACCCACCGAGCCTATTTCGGCCATTCCTGTATCAGGCCAGTAATCGTGCTCTGACGCTGCGGGATCAGGTCAGACGAAACCGATCCCGCAGCGGCGCTTTTAAATTGATCCGCGTCAACCCAGGCCGTTGTCCTACGGCCTGTATCGAAAAAATCCTGTGATAAATTCCTGACGGCCTGCTACGTTTTATTAAGTAGCCGCTGAGCGGCGTGCCCGCGTCATTTTTCTTTCACGTGGGCACTTTATGCTCGGGGCGCTGGTCATTTATTCAGACGTTTTTTTCAACGAGCTGTGGGGGATTCAAAATGGACGATTATCAAGAAGAGCTGCTCGAGTATCAGGCGTTTGAACTGGACCCGCTGGAACCGGCCGAAGACGCTACCGAGCTGTAAGCGTCAAGCGGATTGGCGATGACTGCGGCGAAACTCGCCGGGAGTCTGGCCGCTCCAGCGTTTGAAGGCTCGTTGAAAGGCTTCGGCTGAGGCAAAGCCCAGCAGGTAGGCGATTTCTCCGAACGCCAGTTCGGTATCGCGGATGTAGGTCATGGCCAGGTCGCGACGCGTGTCATTGAGGATCGCGCGAAACTGCGTGCCTTCCTCGGCGAGTTTGCGGCGCAAGGTCCAGGTCGGCAGCTTCAGGCGTGCCGCCACTTCTTCCAGGTCGGGTTCCCGGCCACCATTGAGCAATGGCCCCAGTAACTGAGTGATGCGTTCACGCAGGCTGCGGGTGCGTGTCAGTTGCTCCAGTTCCCGCTCACACAGTTGCAGCAAGTGTCGCCAGGTGCTCGGGCAGTGTTCCGGGTTGCGCTGGGCGAGGCTGACAAGGCTCAAGCGCAGTTGATTGTGCTCGCAGCCAAACTGGATCGGGCAGTCGCCCAGCACGTCATAAGCCGTTCGGTAATCCGGCTCATCAAACTCGATATCGACGCGTTCGGCCTGCAACGGGGCAGGGCTGACGCTGGACAATTGCTGCAACCAGCCAGCGATGATCGAATCCACCACGAAGCGGTTGTAGGCGTTGTAAGGGCTGATGGAATAAAACCGCAGCCAGGCGCCTTGGGCGTCTTCGTGAAAGCTCGATTGGCCGCGATAGTTGGAGCCATACAAGGCTTCGAAGCGAATCAGGCACCGCGCGGCTTCTCGCACCGTTGGCGCCTGAGCGGCCGTGACCCCGGCAAGGCCGACCTGGCTCAAGCGACTGAGCTGACCCATGCGCAAGCCAAGTGCCGGGTTGTCGGTCAGTTGAATGGCGCTGTGGCCCAGGCGCATGTAACGCGGGATCGAGAGCCGGGCGCCCGCTTCGCTAAGGCGAGCCGCGTCGAGGCCGTATTGTTCGAGCAACGGCTGAGGGTCTACACCGTGGCTGCGCACGGCGTCGGCCAGGCTATGAACAAAGCCCACCGACAGATCGCCGAGGCGCATCGGCAACGGTTTCATCGGTTACAACCAGAGGTTCAGCAAACGCGCACCACGGGCATTGCCGTCGGCGAACTGCTGCCCGTTGCTGCTGAGAAAGCTTTGACCGGCGCTGCCCTGATCCCAGAACTGACCGCGCAGGAACACGCTCATGCCGGCGATTGCCTGGCTGCTGGGCGGTTGAGCGGTGAGTGTCAGACGATGCCAGGCCTGGCCTTCGCTGAGTTCCCCGGCCTTGAGACTGACCGAGCCAGGCGTAGACAGCCCCTTGTAACCGCGCCACGGTTTGTCCCAGGTGCCGCGCCCGACCACAAACGCCGGGACCGCGACGAACTGCGCACCCTGGTCGTCGAGCTTGCGGTAATTGTCCGGGTACCAGCTGTCGCTGCCGATCAGCACGCCCAGGCGTCCGGCCGGGGTGTCGACGACGTTGAGCGTATGCTCACCATTGGCGGCGATGACTTCATGTTCATCGAAAATCGGGTGCATCTGGCGCTGGGGTTGGCCGATCGGCAAGCCATCGCGACCGAACACCACGCTGCTGTTGTACAACGCGCCGCGGCCGATTTTCAGGGTGCCGTCGATGATGCTGGGCTCGGGTAGCACGATGGAGCCCGCCACCAACGTCACGTGGAACTCTTTCGCCAGACCACCAAACAGCGCCTGGTAGTCCTTGGCCATGCCTTTGGCCTTCATGCGCAGGTGCGCGTCGTCCAGACGTTTGTCGCCCTTGGCGCTGATCAGTGCGCGGACGAACTTCAGTGGGTTGCTGACCGCCAGCCAGTTCATGGCCTCCTTGAGCGTGGTCGCCTGGTACAGCTCATCTTTCTCGCCGCTGACCATCAACCAGGTGCCGATATGTTCGGGCAGGACGACGATGGTTTTTTCATTCAGCAGGCCCTGGTCCTGGGCCTTCTGCAAATAAGCCGCCAGCTTGCGGTGCAGGCGTTCGGAGCTTTGATAGTCGGTGGGAAACAGCTCGGGCTGGATGCCCAGCAAATTGCCGCGATCAGCGGGTATGCCTTGGTCGACCGCGAGGTTGATACGCAGGTCCGACAGGTAATGACCCACCGGACGGTCCGCGGCCCACATGGCGTAGGTCGTAAGGGCGGCAATCAATGCCATGGAGAAGGTCAGGTACAGAAGTTTGCGCATGGGAAAACAGTCAACGGCCGTGTGCAGGATTCGCGACTAGGGTAGGGCGCATGCCGGCACTTGCCAAGGGGCGCTGCACATTTGGATCAATAAGTTGTCAGTTACGGTCATTGAGTGGCGGCGGCGCGACTCTTAGTCTGTCCAACATGACTGACGGGGGCCGAAGAGCTCCTGCACTTTTTCCGTGATCGCTCGATGTGGAGTTACCGATGGCCGCCGCTCATTACCCGCACCTGTTGGCCCCGCTGGACCTGGGTTTTACCACGCTGCGCAATCGTACCCTGATGGGTTCGATGCACACCGGTCTTGAGGAAAAGCCCGGCGGTTTCGAGCGCATGGCGGCGTACTTCGCCGAACGTGCCTTGGGCGGCGTTGGCCTGATGGTCACTGGCGGTATTGGCCCGAACGACGAGGGCGGGGTGTACTCCGGCGCAGCCAAACTGACCACCGAGGAAGAAGCGCTCAAGCACCGGATCGTCACCCGCGCGGTGCATGAGGCGGGCGGCAAGATCTGCATGCAGATCCTTCACGCCGGGCGTTATGCCTACAGCCCGAAACAGGTCGCGCCGAGCGCCATTCAGGCGCCGATCAACCCGTTCAAGCCAAAAGAGCTGGACGAGGAAGGCATCGAGAAGCAGATCAGCGATTTCGTCACCTGTTCGACCTTGGCGCAACAGGCCGAGTACGACGGCGTCGAGATCATGGGTTCCGAAGGTTATTTCATTAACCAGTTTCTCGCCGCCCATACCAACCACCGTACTGACCGCTGGGGCGGCAGCTACGAAAACCGCATGCGCCTGCCGGTGGAAATTGTCCGCCGGGTGCGTGAAGCGGTAGGCCCGAATTTCATTATTATCTTCCGCCTATCGATGCTCGATCTGGTGGAGGGCGGCAGCAGCTGGGAAGAAATCGTGACGCTGGCCAAGGCCATCGAGCAGGCCGGTGCGACCATCATCAACACCGGCATCGGCTGGCACGAAGCGCGGATTCCGACCATCGCCACCAAAGTGCCGCGCGGCGCGTTCAGCAAGGTCACGGCCAAGCTGCGTGGCTCGGTGAGCATTCCGCTGATCACCACCAACCGTATCAACACCCCGGAAGTGGCCGAGCAGATTCTGGCCGAAGGCGATGCCGACATGGTCTCCATGGCGCGGCCGTTCCTCGCCGACCCGGACTTCGTCAACAAGGCCGCGGCCGGCCGTGCCGATGAAATCAACACCTGCATCGGTTGCAACCAGGCCTGCCTGGATCATACCTTCGGCGGCAAGTTGACCAGTTGCCTGGTGAACCCGCGCGCCTGTCATGAAACCGAACTCAACTACCTGCCGGTGCAGCAGATCAAGAAAATCGCGGTGGTCGGTGCCGGTCCTGCGGGTTTGTCCGCGGCGACCGTGGCCGCCGAGCGCGGGCATCAGGTGACACTGTTTGATTCGGCCAGCGAAATTGGCGGCCAGTTCAACATCGCCAAGCGTGTGCCGGGCAAGGAAGAGTTTTTCGAAACCCTGCGCTACTTCAACCGCAAACTGCAGACCACTAACGTCGACGTGTGCCTGAACACCCGCGTCGATGTCGCACAACTGGTAGAAGGCGGCTACGACGAGATCATTCTCGCCACCGGCATCGCGCCAAGAACCCCGGCGATTCCGGGCGTCGAGAACGCCAAGGTGCTGAGCTACCTGGACGTGATCCTTGAGCGCAAACCGGTGGGCAAGCGCGTCGCGGTGATCGGTGCCGGTGGTATCGGATTCGATGTCTCGGAGTTCCTGGTTCACCAGGGCGTGGCCACCAGCCAGAATCGCGAGGCGTTCTGGAAGGAGTGGGGCATCGATACGCATCTGCAAGCGCGCGGCGGTGTCGCCGGCATCAAGGCTGAACCTCACGCACCGGCTCGTGAAGTGTTCCTGCTGCAACGCAAGAAATCCAAGGTCGGCGATGGCCTTGGTAAAACCACCGGCTGGATTCACCGCACCGGTCTGAAAAACAAGCAGGTACAGATGCTCAACAGCGTCGAGTACCTGAAGATCGACGACGAAGGTTTGCACATCCGCATCGGCGAAACCGGCGAGCCACAAGTGCTGCCAGTGGACAACATCGTGATCTGCGCCGGGCAGGACCCGCTGCGCGAATTGCAGGAGGGGCTGGTGGCGGCCGGACAGAACGTGCATTTGATTGGCGGCGCGGATGTGGCGGCTGAATTGGATGCGAAGCGCGCGATCAACCAAGGGTCGCGACTGGCGGCTGAACTCTAAAACTCACACGTCCTGTAGCAGCTGGCGCAGCCTGCGTCCGGCTGCGCAGCAGTCGTAAAATCGGCCGCCGCGGTGATTCAGGTAAACGGGGATGGGAGGATTGACGACTGCTGCGCAGCCGGACGCAGGCTGCGCCAGCTGCTACAAGGTTTGCGTTGGCTGATAGACTGGCGTCTTTTATGTCTGCGCAGAGCCGATGCTTTCTCCTCCAGCCAACTGGCTACCTATTCCCCTGCCAGAACCCCTTCATCTCGGCTGGCTGACCAACGCTGGCATCGAAGTCGCGATCCTGCGCCTCGACCAGATCGACCCTCTGATCAGTGGCAACAAGTGGTTCAAACTCATCGAGCATCTGAAATCCGCTGACCAGATAAGTGCCAAAGGCATCATCAGTCTCGGCGGTGCCCACTCCAATCATCTGCATGCACTGGCGGCGGCGGGTAAACGTTTTGGTTTTCGCACTGTTGGCCTGCTGCGCGGTCATCCGCAAGAAACGCCAACGGTAAAAGACTTGCAGGCGTTCGGCATGCAGTTGCATTGGCTGGGTTATGGCGGTTATCGAGCGCGGCACGAGCCGGGTTTCTGGTTGCCATGGCAGGCGCAGTATCCCGATCTGCATCCGGTGCCGGAAGGTGGCGGCGGTTTACAGGGAGCCAAGGGATGTCTGCAGTTGAGGACAATGGTCAGCGAGCAGTTGAACGGTCTGGGCTGGAGTGACTACGACGGTTGGTGGCTGGCCTGTGGAACGGGCACGACCCTGGCCGGCCTGGTGCTGGCCGAAGCAGGTGAACACCCGGTGTATGGCGCGCTGGCGGTGCCGGACGATCATGGTGTGGCGCAGCAAGTCGAATCAATTGTGCAAGAGGCGGGTTTACACAATCGCGCTTATGAATTGTTCGACGCCAGCCGTGGCGGCTTTGCCAAAGTCGATCCGCTGTTGCTCGAATTCATCGAGCAGACCGAACAGGCCAGCGGCATTCCCCTCGAACCGCTGTACACCGGCAAAGCCCTGTTGGCGCTCAAGCAGCAAGTAGAAGCGGGAAGATTCGAAAAGGGCACGCGCCTGATCTTCGTCCATACCGGCGGTTTGCAGGGCCGCCGAGGATTTCGATAAGTACGCCATCCCTGTAGCAGTCGGCGAAGCCTGCTGCTACAGGGCTGTGTTCAACCACGCTTGGGCATCATCCGCAGCAAGGTGTTATCGCCCACTACATAGTGGTGATAAATCCCCGCCACGGCGTGCAGGCCGATCAGCCAGTATCCAATGGTGCCGCCGAGTTCATGCCAACCCTCAAGCTGCTTGGCCAACGCCTTGTCCTCCGCGACCAGCAACGGCAGGTCGAAGCCGTAGAACATCACTTGGTGACCCTTGGCGCTTGTGACCAGCCAGCCCAGAATCGGCATGGCGATCATGAAAATGTACAGCGCCCAGTGCATCAGTTTGGCCAGCACGGTCTGCCAGTGCGGGGAGGCCGGGAAGATTTGCGGTGCGGGTCCCAAGCTGCGAGCGAACAACCGCAGCCAAACCAATACGAACACCGTCAAGCCGAGCATGAAGTGCGTTTCGACGATCAACGTCCGGCCGCCACTGCCTTTGGGAAAGATCCCGCGAAATTCGATACAGGCGTAAACCAGCGCCAGCAGGACCAACATCAACCAATGCAGGGCGATCGATACGGTGCTGTAGCGTGAGTCGGAATTCTTCCAGGGCATACGGTGTTCCTCACAGGTCAGGTCGAGCCACCGTTCTTGTTCGACGGTGTGCTTTAACTGTAATCCGCTTTGGTGGATTTGCCTGTGGCTATTTGGGCGTTCAATGCTCTAGATCAGGAGGTTGGCCACAAAAAAGCGCCAGTTCGGTTAAGGACTGGCGCTTTTTTTTGAGGTGATAGGTGCAATCAGTGGGTTTGCGGCATCTCACCATTGGCCAGGCGCTTATTGATATCAGCGATCACTTCCGGCAAATCGGTGATGGTGTCGATCATGTAGTGCGGCCGCGAGCCTTCGAACATCCCGTGGATGCGCTTGCGTTCGCTGGCCAGTTGGTCGCTGCCGAGGGCGCGGTAACCTTCGTAGTCCAGGCCCAGCGCGTTCCCCGAGCAAATCAGCGCCACGGTCCACATGCCGGCGCGACGACCTTCAAGAATGCCCGGCACGGTGTCGTCGATCTTCACGCAGGCTGCGACATCATCGATCCCGAGGGCGATCACGTTGGCCAGCGCCTGGGCCGGCCATGGACGGCCGTTGGGCACTTCGTCGGTGGCGACCACGTGGTCGGCGACGTAACCGTTGGTGGCGGCCAGCTCGACAACTTTGTCCATGACCTGTTTTGGATAGCCGGAGCAGGAACCAATCTTGATCCCTTGCTGGCGCAGATTGGCGATGGTGTCCAATGCGCCCGGAATCAGCGCCGAATGCTCGGCGATTTTCTCGATTTGCAGTGGCATGAAGCGTTTGTAGATGGCGGTGACGTCGTCGTCGGTCGGCGTACGGCCGAACACGGCGCGATAACGTTCGGCCACTTCCGGCTGATCGCACAGGGTGCGGATGTGGTCCCACTTGCCCATGCCCATCGGGCCGCGGGCTTCTTCGATGGAAACCTGGACGTCGAACTCGGCGAAGGCTTCGACAAAAATCTGTGTCGGCGCGAAGGAGCCGAAATCGACCACGGTGCCGGCCCAGTCGAGGATGGCGGCTTGCAGCTTGGTTGGGTTTGCGTAGTTCATGTCTCAAATCCTGTATTGAAGAATGATGAGCCCTGTAGCAGCTGTCGAGCCCCAGCGACGCTGCGTTCGGCTGCGAAGCAGTCGTGAATCCTGGCGATGCGGTCCACCTGAAACACCGAGGTGGATGGTTTTACGACTGCTTCGCAGCCGAACGCAGCCTCGCACGCTCGGCAGCTGCTACAGATCGTGGTGAATCAGATTTCCAGCACTTCCATCTCGCGCAGCACTTCGGCGACCGCTGCCACGGCTGCGTGCATCTCGTCCTGGTTGACGTGGCCGATGCAGCCGACGCGGAAGGTTTCGACCTGGGTCAATTTGCCGGGGTAAAGGATGAAACCCTTGGTCTTGACACGTTCGTAGAACTCCTTGAACTGGTAACGCGGGTCTTTCGGCGCGTGGAAAGTGACAATGATCGGCGCTTGAATAGCGGCGGGCAGGAAACTGCGCAGCCCCAATTTGGCCATGTCATCGAGCAGCACCTGGCAGTTGTTGGCGTAGCGCTGATGCCGGGCGGGCAAACCACCTTCTTCGTTGTATTGCAGCAGGGCTTCGTGCAGCGCGGCGACCACGTGGGTCGGCGGGGTGAAGCGCCATTGGCCGGTCTTGGCCATGTAGGTGTGCTGATCGAAAAGATCCATCGCCAGCGAGTGCGAGTTACCGGCGGCATTGGCCAGTGCTTCTTTGCGAGCGAAGACAAAGCCCATTCCCGGTACACCTTCCAGGCATTTGCCCGAGGCGGCGATCAGCGCGTCGAACGGCACCTGTTGCGCATCGATCGGCAAGGCGCCAAAGGAGCTCATGGCGTCGATGAGCAGGCGTTTGCCGTGTTGCGCGATGACGTGGGCGATTTCCGGCAGCGGGTTGAGGATCCCGGTGCTGGTTTCGCAGTGAATCAGCGCGACGTGGGTGATGCTGGCGTCGGCGCGCAGCAGGCGGTCGACGTCGGCAGCAGTGGTCGGTTCGTCTTCGGCGGTTTCAAAGGTGCTGAAGGAGCGGCCGAGCACTTCGCAGATTTTCGCCAGGCGTTTGCCGTAGGCGCCGTTGATCAGCACCATGACTTTGCCGTCGCGAGGCACCAGCGTGCCGATCGCCGCTTCGACCGCGAACGTGCCGCTGCCTTGCAGGGGCACGCAGTGGTGACTGTCGCCGCCGTTGATGATCGCCAGCAGTTGTTCGCACAGGCTGGCGGTCAGTTGATTGAAGCGGTCATCCCATGAACCCCAGTCGACCATCATCGCCTGACGGGTGCGGGTCGATGTGGTCAGTGGGCCGGGGGTGAGCAGGGTAGGTTCGGCAGTACTCATTCTCGTGTCCTCGCAATCGATGGGATGAAGCTACGGGGCTTAAATTGCAATTTGCCGTGCTATCAATCAAATTGTTTGTTGTTATGCCAGCCATCAGTGAGGGTTATTCATGAACCTGTTCCAGCTCCGCGCATTCGATGCGGTGGCCCGCGAGGGCAGCTTCACCCGGGCCGCCGCGCGACTGTTCATCAGCCAACCGGCGGTCACCGGCCACATCAAGGCGCTGGAGGAGCACTACCAGATCACCTTGTTGCGGCGCACCGCGCGACGAGTGGAGCTGACGGAAGAGGGCACCAAACTGGCCGCGATCACCCGGGCAATGTTCGGTCTGGCCGAAGAGGCGCAGGTGATGCTCGAGGCCAACCGGCAGTTGCTGACGGGGCGTCTGGAGGTTGCGGCGGATGGGCCGCACATGGTCATGCCTATGCTCGCCAGCCTGCGCGCGCGCTATCCCGGCATTACCGTGAACCTGCGGTTGGGCAATGCTCAGGAAACCCTGGCGGCGTTGTTGTCGGAGCATGCCGACGTCGCGGTACTGACTGAGGTCGAACCGCGCAAAGGCTTGCATCTGCAAGGTTTAAGCGAGTCACGAATTTGTGCCTTGGTGCCTGAGGGGCATCCATGGGCGCAGATGTCGAAGGGCGTGCCGCTCAAGGCGCTGGATCAAGTGATCATGGTGTTGCGCGAGCCAAGCTCGATCACCCGGCGCACCTTCGACGAGGCCTGCGCGACGGCGTTGGTCAATCCACGGGTGTTATTGGAGCTGGACAGTCGCGAGGCGGTGACCGAAGCCGTCGCCGCAGAGTTGGGGGTTGGCGTGGTGTCATCGGTGGAGGTTAGCCACGACCCGAGGGTGGCGGCGGTGCCGATTCTTGGTGAAGGGTTGGTTAATCGGCACATGATTGGCTGCATGGAGCGGCGGCGGGATTTGCGCTTGATACAGGCGTTTTTCGAGTTGGCGCCCGCCTTGTAACCGAGGTGCGCCCATCGCGAGCAAGCTCGCTCCCACATTGGATCTCCAGCGTTCACAAAATCCCTGTGGGAGCGGGCTTGCTCGCGAAGGGGCCGGACCTGTTTACACCAAACTCTCGCGAACCATCTCCAGAAACGTCGCCACCACCCGCCGCGAACTCTGCTCGCGCAAGCACACCAGCGTCTCGGTCAATCGTCGTTTGCAGTCGGTAATCGGCAACGCGCAAACCCTCGAATCTGCACCGAACTCGGCGGCCGATACAACACCAACGCCAATCCCCACGACCACCGCCTCACGCGCCGCTTCCCGACCTTCAACCTGAATCGCCGGGCGGATGCGAAAGCCTGCCTGAGCCATTTCTTCTTCCAGCGTTTGCCGAGTCACCGAACCGATTTCCCGCAGCACCAAAGGCGTGTCATCGAGGTCCGCGAGGCAAATCGATTCACGGTCGGCCCACGGATGATGGCGGGAAACGAACGCCACCATCGGGTCGTTGCGCAGCGGCAACGAGATCAGACGTTCGTCACTCACCTCCCGGCCCAGCAACGCCAGGTCGGCCTGATAGTTGAACAGCCGAAACAGCGATTCATCGGTGTTGCCGGTTTCGATCTTCACGCTGATGCCGGGGTAGCGCTCACAAAAGCGAGCAATCTGCGGCAACACATGCACTGGCGCATCCACCGCGAGAATCAGGCTGCCGGTCTGCAAGGCCCTGGAGTCATGCAAGAGCTCCTGCGCCTCGGCCTCGATGACGAACAGCCGCTGAGTAATGCTCAGCAACCGCTCGCCCAGATCGGTCAGCCGGACAGAACGTTTGTTGCGGTGGAATAGCAGCACACCGAAACGCTCTTCGAGCTTGCGCACTTGGTCGGAAATCGCCGGTTGCGTGAGGAATAGCCGCTCGGCGGCTTTGGTGAAGCTTCCGTGCACGGCCACGGCGTGGAAGGCTTTGAGCTGGGCGTGGGAAACCGACACCGAAACCTCCAGTAACAAGCTGAGCTTATATTGGAAATACGATAAATCGATTTCACTTATTAATCAGTAATTGTTTTTATCGACCTCAGCCCCGGTGACTGGTCAGTCAAACAGCGTCGGCGGCCATGAGCCTGTGCGTGCAACAGCAGGACTCACCTGACCGATATCGCCTCAGGGAAGCGGCGATATCGAAGTGCTCAACAATAAAAAAACAGGCGTTATTTCTCAATTTCTGCCGGCACACTCACACCCTGAGGTCAGAACCACAATGAACAAGCACATCGGCACTATCAAGCGTTGGCGCGTGCAGATCTTCGCGATCACCTGGCTCGCTTACGCCGCGTTCTACTTCACCCGCAAAGCTTTTTCCGTGGCAAAACTGGGGATCGCCGAAGACCCCACCTTCATGCTCGACAAAATGGCCATGGCCAACCTCGACGCCATCTACCTCACGGCTTACGCCATCGGGCAATTCACCTGGGGCATTCTGGCCGACCGTTTTGGCCCAAGGGTCGTAGTGTTTGGCGGGTTGCTGATTTCAGCGGCAGCAGCCTTGGTGATGGGCAGTTTTGCGACGTTGCCAATCTTCGCCACCTGCATGTTGATTCAAGGGTTTGCTCAGTCCACCGGCTGGTCCGGGCTGTGCAAGAACCTCGGTAGCTTCTTTCCCTCTGAACAGCGCGGGCGGGTGCTGGGGTTGTGGAGTTCCTGCTACGCCTTCGGTGGGTTGGTGGCTTCGCCGTTCGCAGGCTGGTGGGCGTATACGCTGATCGGCACCTGGCATGCGGCGTTCTTTTCCAGTGCGGCGGTGGTTGGGCTGGTCGCCGTGCTGTTTTTTATTTTTCAGCGCAACAAACCCGAAGACGTTGGCTTGCCGGCGGTGGAACCGGAACCACAACTGACGGCGCAAGAGGCCGACGCGCAAAGCAAGATCAGCGTGCTGGAACCGTTAAAAGAAATTCTGCGCAACCGCACCGTGCTGGTTCTGGGCCTCGCGTACTTTCTGCTGAAGCCGGCGCGCTACGCGATTCTGCTCTGGGGACCGGTGATCGTCTTCGAGCAGATGCCCTCGGTGGGCAAGGTCGGCGCGGCAATCATTCCGACCGCGTTTGAACTGGCCGGGTTGCTCGGGCCAATTATGCTGGGTTTGGCCTCGGACAAACTGTTCGGCGCCCGACGCATGCCGGCGTGTGTGCTCAGCCTGTTGGCGTTGACCGTGACCCTGGCCTTGTTCATGGGCGCCCTGCAAACCGGCAGCGTGATGCTGGTGGTGGCGCTGCTGTTTGTCATGGGCCTGACCCTGTACGGACCGGACTCGATGATCAGCGGCGCGGCCGCGATCGATTTCGGCACCGCCAAGGCGGGCGCCACAGCCGCCGGTTTCGTCAACGGTTGCGGCTCGGTCGGGGCGATTCTCGGCGGCTTGCTGCCGGGCTACTTCGACTCGGTCACCGTGTTCATCGTCTTCGCTGGCTGCGCATTGTTTTCGGCCCTGGTGCTGATCCCGCACTGGAACAGCCGCCCGGCTGGCCTGCGTGCCGAAAGCGTTTTCGTGCCCAACCAACCGATCACCGTAAAACCTCTGCGTACTTAAGGATTGACCCATGAGACCTTTCTGGCTGGAACAGGCGCTGGCGGCCGAGTCCTGCGCGCCATGCGAACCCTTGGCGGGCGACACCCGCGCCGACGTCTGCATCGTCGGCGGCGGCTACACCGGGTTGTGGACCGGGATCATGCTCAAGGAACAGAACCCCGAACTGGATGTGCTGCTGATCGAGGCCGATATCTGCGGCGCCGGCGCCAGTGGCCGCAACGGTGGTTGTGCACTGTCGTGGTCGGCCAAGTACTTCACCCTTGAACGGCTGTTCGGCGTCGAAGAAGCTGTGCGATTGGTCAAGGAATCGGAGCGCAGCATCCATGCCATCGGCGCCTTTTGCGAGCAGTACGCGGTGGACGCCGATTACCGCCTCGACGGGACGCTCTACACCGCCACCAACCGTGCCCAATGCGGCTCGACCGATGCCGTGATCGCGGCGCTGGAGCGCAATGGCATCAACTCTTTCACTCAACGGCCGGTGGCCGATGTGCAACGCATGGCCGGTTCCAGCAAACATCTGGAAGGCTGGTTTTCCCCGGCGGCGGCAAGCGTGCAACCGGGAAAACTGGTGCGCGGCTTGCGCCGGGTCGCCTTGCAACTCGGGGTGAGGATTCATGAGCACACCACCATGACCGGGTTGCAGGAGGGCAAGCCTGCGGGGATACAAACCCCGAATGGCACCGTCCGTGCGGATCGGGTGGTGCTGGCGATGAACGCGTGGATGGCCCGGGCGTTTCCACAGTTCGAGCGCAGTGTGGCGATCGTTTCCAGCGACATGCTGATCACCGAACCGCGACCCGATCTGCTTAACGAGATCGGTTTGACCAGCGGCGTCACCGTGCTCGATTCGCGGATTTTCGTGCACTACTACCACAACACCCCGGACGGCCGAATCATGCTCGGCAAGGGCGGCAACACCTTTGCTTACGGCGGGCGAATGTTGCCGGTGTTCGATCAGCCATCGCCCTATGCCGGTTTGTTGCAGCACAGCCTGAGCGAGTTCTTTCCGGCGTTCGCCCAGGTCAAGGTCGAGGCGACCTGGAACGGTCCGTCTGATCGCTCCGTCACCGGTTTGCCGTTCTTCGGCCAGATGAGCGCCAGTGGCAACGTGTTTTATGGTTTCGGATATTCCGGCAGCGGGGTTGGCCCGTGTCATATGGGCGGGCAGATTCTCGCCTCGATGGTCCAGGGACTGGACAACGCCTGGACCCGCTCGCCTCTGGTCAACGGCCCCTTGGGCTTGTTTCCGCCGGAACCGATTCGTTACCTCGGCTCATTGATGGTGCGCAACGCCATTCGCCGCAAGGAGCGCGCCGAGGATCACGGGCGCCGGCCACGGCATCTGGATGTGCGTCTGGCGAAGTTCGCGGCGGCGGCAGGCAAGGCCGACAAGGGCTGAGTGTCAGGGCGTGAGGTCCGAGCGATTGACCAGCCAATCGAGCAGCAAGTGGCTATCGCGGCGTGGCTCGGGAACTGGCCGAGTGCGCGGGTGATGGCCCATGCCGACGCACAGCACCGGCCGGTCCGGGTCACTGTCGAGAAAACTGATGAGTACGTCGCTGCCGGCCTTTGGCAGGCTGGACGGGTCAATCCGAGCGTCCGGCGCTGCAAGGGCCACCGGTAACCAGATGCCGGCAGATTCAAGCGGATTCGCTTGCGCTGTTGGCCACAGCCTGACCTGTATTCGACCTCGATCATCCAGCGCTGCCGGTTGCCCGGCAGGGCCAAGCACCCGGGCAGGTTGATAACCCGGGATGCTCGGCCTGGTCTTTCTGAGCGCCGGCCTGAAGACCGTTGACCAGGGAATGGCGGTGAATTGATTGCAGTAATGGCGGACAGTGACGGGTTTGTCGGCGGCAAGAATCGAAGGTTGGTGCCCCTGATGTCGGGTTTCGGTGAGCAGCCACTGATCGTTGAAATTCGGCAGTGGATGTTCTGACACTTGCACTATCCGTGCGCTGCGCAGTGCGCTCTGGTTGCTTCGACCGTGGATCTGCAGGTTCTGGCAACGCAGACGTTCCAGTTGTCGTCGGCTCAACTGATCGTGATGGATGTGCTCGGCCGCGGGGCGGGCCATCACGGGCAATGGTGTGCTGAAAGCGTGGTTGGCCGCGCCCTCGTCGGGGTTTTGCGAGCCACGGTTTCTGGCCGGCAGTCGTGAGGGAAAGGGCGGCGAGTCATGGCGCTGGAACAGCTCACTTATCACCGGCACGTCACTTTCGTCGAGTGTGTTGCCCTGGAAAGGCGTAAGTAACGGTTCCTGGGGGAAACTCAGGCTGTCATCCGCCAGGACCAGCACATGCCCGTCGCGCTGATGTTCGAAGTGATAGTGAATGCCTTCTTCTTCACACAGCCGTTGCAGCAATGCCAGATCGCTCTCCTCGTACTGAATGCAAAAAGGTCGGAGCGGATAGTGCCCGTTCGACAATTCGAAGCGATAGCTCCCCTCGGGCACATCATGTTCCTCCAGGAGTTGGCGCAGGATCATCGGTACGCTGAGGTGATGAAAGACGCGGCGTGAACGCTGCCGGTCGAGCCATTGAAGGTAGGGCACCAGCACCAGTTTGTAGCCGATCCGGTGGGGGCCGCGATGCTCGCGACTAGCACTGTGAAGGACGCCGTGAATACCCTGGCCCTCCATCAAGCTGAGGAACACCGGCTGTTGCAGCAATCGGTCGAGGTTCATGGCCGGTGCGAGGCCGATGACTTCGATGTCGAATCGATAGGGCTGGTTGAGGGCTTCTCGGCCACTGAACTGCAACACCTGCAAACTCAAATCGCCGTCGAGAAGTGTCAGGGTGAAGGGACTTTCCTTGTCGTTGTGCATCGAACGCGCTTCTGCCATGGAATTCGGGCGCAGAGGGTACGAAACCACAGCCCTTTATGGTCACCGCAAATCGAAGTTTCAGAATCGCCCTACAACTGCCGGTGAAGATGTCGATTGGTCATGCGGGTGAACAGGGTGGATTTTTTGGTCGATTGCCAACTTTAGGGCGTATAAACTTGCGCCATGCGTCGGCCAATAGATGTCTCGGCGCCACAGATCAAGAGAGTGAGTAATGGGCGCACAGTGGAAGGTTAAACACAAAGAAGCGGCATCTAACGCCAAGGGCAAGATCTTCGGCAAACTGGTAAAAGAAATCACCATCGCTGCCCGTAACGGTGCCGATACTGCCACCAACGCACACCTGCGTCTGGTGGTCGAGCAGGCCAAGAAAGCCTCGATGCCCAAGGAAACCCTGGATCGCGCGATCAAGAAAGGCGCGGGCCTGTTGGGCGAAACCGTGCAATACCATCGCGTAACCTATGAAGGCTTCGCACCGCATCAGGTACCGCTGATCGTTGAATGCGTGACCGACAACATCAACCGCACCGTTGCTGAAATCCGCGTCGCGTTCCGCAAGGGCCAATTGGGCGCTTCCGGTTCGGTAGCGTGGGACTTCAACCATGTCGGCATGATCGAGGCGTCCCCGGACAGCCCAGACGCCGATCCGGAAATGGCCGCCATCGAAGCCGGCGCCCAGGATTTCGAGCCGGGTGAAGAAGAGGGCGCGACCCTGTTCCTGACCGAGCCTGCGGACCTGGATGCCGTGCAGAAAGCCCTGCCCGAGCAAGGGTTCACCGTGTTGTCGGCCAAGCTGGGCTATCAGCCGAAAAACCCGGTCAGCGGTCTGAGCGATGAGCAGATGGCTGAAGTCGAAGCCTTCCTCGAAGGCCTCGATAACCACGATGACGTGCAGGACATGTTTGTCGGGTTGGCGGGTTAAACCGCTTCGAGCGTGTGATGACGTGTGGCGAGGTCCCTCGCCACAGGTTTGTGTTGGCTTCCAGTGGTTGAGGCCAATACCGTCAGCGCCTGAACAAGCTCGCTGAACCCCGGTCGCGTCAGCACCTGCGGCTGACAGCAGCGCTGCTGCAATTGCTCCAACTGCGCACGACCTTCATCGCTCAACCCCGAGTCGATTCGCTCCAACAGTTCCCCCAGCAAAACACCAAACGCCCGTACCTCGATCCGTTGCAGCGCACGGCTTTCAAGGCTGTCCGAGGTGGCATGGAACGACGCCGCGCCAAAATCCCCCAGCAGGCAATCACCGTGCTCATTCCACAGAATGTTGTGGCCGTAGAGGTCGCCGTGGGTGATGCCATGTCGGTGCAAATGTTCGGCTGCCGAGGCGATGCCACAGGCGATGCGCAATGCCACGCCAGCGCTGAACCGGGTGTCGTTGGCGTAAACGTCGCGGGTACATGACACCAGGCTCGGCAGCCCGGACAGATTGCGATAGCTCGGATCGATCAATTGCATCACCAGCCCGACTTGGGCTTCTGGATGCCCGACGACGCGCCCTTCAACCCGGATCAGGTTGGGGTGACAGCCGGCGGTGATGCAGGCGTTCATTTCGTGCAACGGCGAGCCATCGCTGGTCATTTCGCCTTTGTAGAGTTTGACGGCGACCTGTGTGGCCGGTTGGCCCGGTCGATCCCACATTGCTCGATGAATCACTCCCGACGCACCTTCGCCCAGTTGCTGCTCCAGACGCAGCTCGGACCAGGGAATGCGGGGCGTGGCTTCGAGAGCGGCCGCATCGGCTTCGGTCTCCAGCGGGTTACCGGCGTACGCCAGCCAGGTCAGGCTCGGCAGGGACAGCAGCCACTCGGGCAACTCGGTCAACCGGTTGGCGGCGATGCGGATCAGTTCGAGTCGATGGCAATGACGCAAGCTCTCCGGCAAACGTTGCAAGCGGTTGCCAGCAAGCATGAGTTTTTGCAGGTGCGGGCGTTCACCCAGCTCGGCCGGCAGTTCAGTGATGCAGTTATCGGTCAGGATCAGCCAGCGCAGCAACGGTGGCAGGGCCGTGCCTGGCACGCGTTCGATGCGGTTGGCCTTGAAGCCGACCATCGTCAGTGCGGCGCATTGGCCCAGGCAGTCGGGCAGTTCGGTGAACAGATTGTCCGAGCAGAACAACACGCGCAAACGGGTCAGGCGGTGCAAGTCGTTCGGCAGACTGCTCAAGGCATTGCCGCTGAGGTCGAGGACTTCCAGCGAGTCCGCCAGGTCGAAGATTTCTCGCGGAAACTCCGTCAGGCCGCCGGTGAGGTCAAGGCGGGTAATGCCCGACAGTTGGCCGGCGCGTAGTTGGGCAAGGGTATCCATGAACAGATTCACTTTGATCGGGAGGAGGGCGCGGAGGCCAGAGAAAGGGCGACATGATAGCGGGAAACGTGTGGTGTCTGTCAGGCAGGGCTGATCGCGATGACTGAACATCCCTTGGTGCAGTTGCGCAAACAACTCATGAAAATGCAGGCGCTGTTTTTCCGCGATAGGAATGGCCTGGAAAAACCCGTCGAGCAGCCAGCTCTTGCCGCGACCCACGGCGCCATGCACAAACTCGCCAGCCCCCCAACCTGTAGCAGCTGCCGAGCCAGCGAGGCTGCGTTCGGTTCGGGCCGCGTTCGGACGAAGCAGTCGTAAAACCAAACACCGCGGTCATTCAGGTAAACCACAGGGAATGGATGGGCGACTGCTTCGCAGCCGAACGCAACCTCGCAGGCTCGGCAGCTGCTACATCGATTGCGTTCCTGCTGGAAGTTATGGGGTGTTTGTCAGTTACCGCTCGATACTGCGATTCCAGCGTGCATTCCACGCCGGGCGCTGTTCGTTGACCTGATCCCAATCGATTGCAATGGCCGTGGTCAGGTACTGTTTCATCGCCTCGACCTGACCGCGGGTTTTGTCGGTGGTCGGGGTATTAGGGTTGGACGGGATCTGGTCGCCATCTTCAAGCGCGGCAGCCTGAGCTTCCTGCGTCAGCAAGAAAGCGGCGAGTTTCTGCGCCAGTTCCGGCTGAGTGTTGTTGGCGATGGCACATTCGGCCACGTTGAGCACCACGGCGCCTTCCTTCGGTTGCGCATACTCCACCGGCATGCCCTTGAGTTTCAGGGCGGTGACCTGGGTCGGCGTGAGCGGGAACAGCGCCGCTTCGTCGGTCTGAAGCATTTCGGAAATCTTCGCCGAGCTCGGGATGTACTCCAGCACGTTGCGCCCGACAGTATTCGGCCAGGCTTTGAACCCCGGCTCGACGTCGGTTTCGCTGCCGCCCTGAATCCGGTTGAACATGAGGAAACCGTGCAGGCCGAAGGTCGAGGAGGCCATCGACTGGAACACCAGTTTGTCCTTGAAACGCGGGTCGGCCATGTCCATCCACGAGGTCGGCGCGGTCCAGCCTTTCTCCTTGAACAACCGCGTGTTGTACGCCAGTCCGGTCACGCCGAGGCTGACCGCCACCGCTTGATCCTTGATGCGGCCCTTGGCCGGAATCTGCGCCAGCGGTGCGCTGTCTTCGAGTTTGTCGCACAGCCCCATGGCGATGGCGCGGTACATGATGCCGTCGTCGAGGAACATCACGTGCATCTGCGGGTTGCCTTTGCTGGCCTGGACCTTGGCCAGAATATCGGCGGAGGTGCCGGGCACAATCACCACTTTGACGTTGTTGGCCTTCTCGAAAACCGGCAGCACCTTGTCGGCGTAGAGCCGCTCCATAGTCCCACCGTTCATGCCCAGGTAAAGCGTCGGTTCGGCCTGGGCCTGGCTGACCGTGAGCAGGGCGCCCAAGCAGGAGAAACCGAGCAGTGCAGTGCGTTTGACGTTATTCATTGGCGCGACCTTCCTCTATCAAGCAACGGAGATGGAGTGAAACCGGGTGATGGAAAACGCATCCAGCGACGTTTTTGAAGCGCCGCTGCAGATGATTTCGGTGAGCGCCTGGCCCACCGCGGGGCCGATCTGAAAGCCCGCACCGGCAAAGCCGAACGCGTGCAGCAGACCGGGTTGAGTGCCACTGTGGCCGATCACCGGTTGGCGATCGGGCAGGTAACCTTCGGTGCCGCTCCAGGTGCGAATCGCCTGGGCGCCTTCAAGAAACGGATAAAGCTCGACGGCCTGACGCAGGATCTCGATCACAGCGTGTTGACCGGGCCGGGCGCGAGCGTCGTCGAGGGCAAAACCCTGGCCGCCACCCAACACACAATTGCCGCGAGCGACCTGACGGGCATAGATACCGCCGCCCTCGACCCCGGTGCTGGCATTCATCACCAGCGGCAACGGCTCGGTGACCAGCATCGCCGGATGCCCGGCGTGCATTGGCACCGCCTCACCGAAGTGATCTGCCAGGGTGCCGGCCCAGGCTCCGGCGCAATTCAGCAGCCAGGGCGCCTGCAGCTCCAGACTGGTTGGCGTGCTGACGCGAAAGCGTTGACCGTCGTGTTCCACCGCCGTCACCGGGCATTGTTCATGGACCTGCGCGCCATGCCGCCGCGCCGCCCGGGCAAACGCCGGGGAGACCAGTCGCGGGTTGGCGTGACCGTCATCGGGGCAAAACGAGGCACCGACCGCCACCTCGCCGACCCACGGAAAACGTGCGCGTAATTCACTGCGCTCAAGCACCTGCAAATCGAGGCCAAAGCCCCGACTGTTGGCGGCATAGTCTTGCAAGGCGTGCAGATCGTTGAGGCTGCGGGCCAGTTTCAGATGGCCGCTGCGCTGATACTCACCGTCAATGCCAATCAGCTGCGGCAGTTGCCCCCAGATGTCGTGGGCTCGCTGCGACAACGGCAGTTGCGACAACGGTCGCCCCTGACGCCGCACGCCGCCGTAGTTCACGCCGCTGGAATGCGAGCCACAGAAGTCCCGCTCCAGTAGCGCCACGCGACGCCCGGCCTTGCTCAGAAACAGCGCGGCGGAGGCGCCAACAATTCCGCCGCCAATGATGACGGCATCGACTTCGATCATGACTCGACCTCAAGACCAAACGGCAGGGGTTTGATGGGGGCCTGAGCCCGAAGCCTGCCGATGTCGGACACGCAGCGCTGACTTTCGCAGGCAATGATTTCCGCGGCGGCGGCGCCACACATCCGGCCCTGACAGCGGCCCATGCCGACCCGGCAATGGGCCTTGACCCGGTTGATCTCCCAATGGCCCTCGCGCACGACTTGGCGGATGTCACCGGCCAGCACTTCTTCGCAGCGGCAGATCATCAAATCATTCGGGGCATCGGCGGCCCAGTTCTCGGGAAAGACGAAGGCCCGTTCCAGGCCTTGGCGGAAGGTATCGATCCGTCCCAGCGCCTGCTCCAATTGCGCACCACGCTGCGGCGGGATCAGGCAACCGGTGTCTTCGAGCAACGCCAGAGCTGCGCGTTCGCCGGCCATTTCCGCCGCGTCGGCGCCCATGATGCCGGCACCGTCACCGGCCAGGTAAACCTCGGCGACACTGCTGCGCCCGGCGCTGTCACGTTGCGGCAGCCAGGCGCGGTTGATCGGGTTCCAGGTGAACTCACAGCCGAGCAAATCGGCGAGTTGGGTTTCACTGCGCAGGCCGTGGGCGAAGGCGACGGCGTCGCAATCGAGTTGCTGTTCACCTTTTGAGTTGGACCAGTTCAACGACTGCACACGTTGTTCGCCATTGATGCGTTTCAGGATTGCGCCCTGATATACCGGGATGCCGTGGGCGGTCAACCAACTGCGGTAATAGATGCCTTTGGCGAGGGTGGCCGGTTGCGAGAGCAGACCGGGCAGGGCGCGGGCCTGAGCGCTAAAAGGCGAACTGTCGAGCACCGCGACCACCTTGGCACCGGCCTTGGCGTATTGATACGCCACCAGATACAGCAACGGCCCGCTGCCGGCGAACACCACGCGTTCACCGATGGCGCAGCCTTGAAACTTGAGGGCGATCTGCGCCGCGCCGAGGCTGTAAACCCCCGGAAGGGTCCAGCCCGGTACCGGCAAAATCCGGTCGGTGGCGCCCGTGGCGACGATCACGCGGGAGAACGCCAGCCGCGCGGCGCGGCCTTCATGCAAGGTGTCGAGCGCGCCGTCCTCGGCGTTCCATACCAACGTCTCGGGACGGTAATCGAGTTGCTCGCGCAGCGCGTCAATCGTCTGATGCAGCGCGTTGGCCTTACCGGCTTCGAAGCCATATAACTTGACCGGCGAGCGCTTGAAGTTTGCCGGTTGGCGACGATAAATCTGCCCGCCACCGCGTGCTGCTTCGTCCAGCAGCACCGGGCGAACGCCGTGGGCGACCAGGGTTTGTGCTGCACGAATGCCGGCCGGGCCGGCGCCGATGATGATCACGGAATTCATATAGACCCCATGAGGTTCAAGATCAAAAGATCGCAGGCTTCGCCAGCTCCTACAGGAGACCGCGTTCGGCGTAGGAGCTGGCGAAGGCTGCGATCTTTTGGGCGCACCGGATAAATGACTGTCATACGCTGCGTCCCGGTTCGCGGTTGATCTGCTGCCCGGCTTCGAGCAACGTCGAGCAGGCACGCACGCGTCGACCATCGCCCAGTCGAACCCAGCAGTCCTGACACGCACCCATCATGCAAAACCCGGCACGGGGTTCGGCGCTAAAGTCGCTGCCGCGCAAGTGTTCGCTGCAGGTCAGCACCGCCGTCAGCAAGGTGTCGCCGAGCAGGCCAGTGGCAGGTGTGCCGTCGAGGGTAAAGTCCAGGGCCGGGCGGTCGCCTTCGGCCAGTCGTTTCAGCAGAGCCATGGCACCCTCATTGTTTACCCACCAGAACCCGATCGAGGCCGTAGACCCGGTCGAGCAAAATCATCGTCAGCGCGGTCAACCCAATCACCAGTGCCGACACCGCCGCCATCATCGGATCGATGGATTCGGTGGCGTACACGTACATCCGCACCGGCAGGGTTTGCGTGGCCGGTGAGGTGACGAAAATCGACAAAGTGACCTCATCGAAACTGTTGATGAACGCCAGCAGCCAGCCACCGGCCACCCCTGGCAGAATCATTGGCAAGGTGATTTCCCTGAACAGCGTGAAGCGCCCGGCACCGAGCGATTGCGCGGCGTGTTCGGCGCTGCGGTCCAGGCCGATGGCCGACGCCAGCACCAGTCGCAGCACATACGGCGTGATCACCAGCACGTGGGCGAAAATCAGCCAGGCGAAGCTGCCATTCACGCCCATCAGCGCAAACAAACGCAGCAACGCCACACCCAGCACCAAGTGCGGAATGATGATCGGCGACAGGAACAGACCGTTGAAAAAGTCGCGTCCGGGGAACTCGAAGCGCGTAATCGCCAGCGCCGCCGGCACCGCTATCAGCGTCGCCAGACTGGCAGCGCAAAAGGCCAGGATCAGGCTGTTGTAGAACGCATCGACAAAGTCAGCACGCTCGAACACCGCACGAAACCAGCGCAGGGAAAACTCTGTGGTCGGCAGGCTCAGGGTGTTTTCCGGGGTGAAGGCCACGAGGCAAACCACCACCAGTGGCGCCAGCATGAACAGCACCACCAGGGTATGGAACAGCAGGGCGAAAGGACCGTTCTTGGACATGACGAGTTATCCCAATGACTTCTTGTAGCGGCCTTCGATCATCCGGTTCCACGACAGCATGATCAGCAGGTTGAGCAACAGCAGGGCCACAGCGATGGCCGCGCCCATCGGCCAGTTGAGCTCCGACAGGTATTGGTCATAGATCAGCGTGGCGACCATTTTTATCCGGCGTCCGCCGAGCAGACCGGGGATGGCGAACGAACTGGCGGCCAGGCCGAACACGATCAAGGTGCCGGAGAGCACGCCCGGCATGATCTGCGGCAACACCACTTGGCGCATCACGGTGAAGTGGCTGGCACCGAGGGACATCGCGGCCTGCTCGGCGGCCGGGTCGAGTTTTTGCAGCGAGGTCCAGACCGGGATGATCATGAACGGTAGCATCACGTGGACCAGCGCAATCACCACCGCGAACGGCGTGTAGAGCAGCTTCATCGGCGAGCCGCCGAAGGCTTGCAGGGTCTGGTTGACCAGGCCGTCGGCACCCAGCAACAGGCTCCAGCCGAAGGCGCGCACCACCACCGAAATCAGCAACGGGGTGAGGATCAGAATCAGGAAAATCGAGCGCCACGGCGTGCCCATGCGGCTGAGGATGTAGGCCTCGGGCACGCCGATCACCACGCAGATCAGGGTGGTCAGGGCGCTGATCCACATCGTGCGCAAAAAGATCTCGTAGAAGTACGGGTCGCCCAGCAGGCTGCTGTAGTGGTCGAGGGTGTAGGCATCGCCGTTGATCCCCGAGCTGTAGTCGAAGACGTTGAATGACAGCACCAAGGTCAGCAGCAGCGGGATAACCAGCAGGCTGAGGTATAAGGCCAGGGCCGGTGCCGACAGCCAGTAACCCTGGCGTCCCTGGCGAATGGCGACAAGCGTACTCATGCCGGCACCTCGTCGACACTCAGTACCCGCAGCAACGTTGCATCCCAATCAAGGCCGACCGCCGTGCCTTCGGTCAGCGGTGCCGAACCGTCGTTGCGGCGCACCACGCTGAGTTCGCCCAGGGTCGTCGATACGCCGTACAGCCATTGGCTGCCGAGAAAGAAGCGGCTGACGATGTTGCCCTGCAGACGACCCTGACCTTTGTCCCGCAGATCGATTTTTTCCGGACGCAGGCTCAAGGTCAGTTCGCCGTCGCCATGGCTGCACACCTGGACGACACCGGCGCTATCACGCTCGCCCGGCAGCAGGTTGGCCTTGCCGACGAAACCGGAAATGAACTCGGTGCGCGGGTGTTCGTAGAGGGTGTAAGGCGCGTCGATCTGGGTGATGCGCCCGGCCTGCATCACCACCACCCGGTCGCTGATGGACAGCGCTTCGGACTGATCATGGGTGACCATCAGCGTGGTGATCCCGACTTCGCGCTGGATGCGGCGGATCTCGAATTGCATCTCTTCGCGCAGGTTGGCGTCGAGGTTGGACAGCGGCTCATCCAGCAGCAGCACCGGCGGCTCGATCACCAGGGCCCGAGCGAGGGCAACGCGTTGACGCTGGCCACCGGAGAGTTCCCGGGGGTAACGCTCGGCATGCTGGTTCAGGCGCACCAGTTTCAGCACCCGGTCCACCCGCTGCTGCAACTCGCCGTTGGCCACTTTGCGCATGCGCAGGCCGAAGGCGACGTTGTCCTTCACGGTCATGTGCGGGAACAGCGCGTAGCTCTGGAACACCACGCCCAGACCACGGCTGGCGGGTTTGGCGTGGGTGATGTCGCGACCGTCCAGCACAATGCGTCCGCTGCTGACTTCGACGAAGCCGGCGATCATTTGCAAGGTGGTGGTTTTGCCGCATCCGGAGGGGCCGAGCAGCGAGACGAACTCGCCTTTCTCGACCGAGAGGTTGGTCGCAACGACGGCGTCGATCTCGCCGTAACGTTTGCCGAGTCCTTCAAGTTGCACAAAAGCCATAACTGCGCTCCACCTGAGATTGTTATGCGTCGCCCGAAGGCGCGCTTTTTTGTATGGGCAGATACGAAAAGGTCTTGCTGGGTGCGTTGGCGCTCGATTTCAGTCGGCTGCCGCTGTTGTTCGAATCGCCCCTGTCTGGACGCAGAGTAGGACGAAGAATAGGATGGGCTCAATGGCCTATTTCACTGAAGCGATGATTATTTTCAGGTTCATTCGGTGAGTAAATTAATACTCGAGAAAACCCATGACAGATTCCATTGAGCGGAATGAAAGTAAAAGTGATGTCGGTGTTGGTGCGGTCTCCAGACTGTTTGCCGTGCTGCGCAGCCTGGGTGACACCGTCGAGGGCGGGGAGCGGGTGACGCAACTGGCCCAGCGCATCGGTTTGTCGCAACCGACCACGCACCGATTGCTGCGCAGTTTGATGGATGAGGGGATGGTCGAGCAGGATGCGCGCAGCAAACGCTATCGCCTGAGCCTGGAGTTCTTTGCGCTGGCGGCCCGCGCCGGGAACACCGGAAACCTGCGCGAACTGGTGCGGCCGGCGTTGCTGCGGCTGTCGGCATCGTTGGGGGATTCGTTGTTCTTGCTGGCGCGCAGTGGTTTTGATGCGATCTGCCTGGACCGCAGCGAAGGGCCGTTTCCGATCCGCACCTTTACCGGTGACATCGGCGGGCGCGTAGCACTGGGGGTGGGGCAGGGCAGCCTGGCGATTCTGGCGTTCCTGCCGGAAGAAGAGCGCGACACGGTGATTCACTACAACTTGCCGAGGCTCAAGGATTTCCACCTGTACGACGAGGTGTTCCTGCGCTCGGAAGTCGAGAATGTGCGCAAACTGGGTTATGCCGGGCGCAACACCGGCGTGTTGCAGGGCATGGCCGGGGTGGCAGTGCCGATTCTGGATCGTGAAGGGCGGGCGGTCGCGGCATTGAGTGTGGCCACCGTCAGTGATCGGCTGGGGCCGGATCGCTTGCCGACGGTGGTGGAAATGCTCAAGCGCGAAGCGGCACTGATCGGACCGCGGATCAATCCGTTCGACCCGTTGCTGCGTAGGCCTTCGCAAGTGTTCGGGCAGGGTTGAAAAGATCGCAGCCTGCGGCAGCTCCTACACAGATTTTGAGTTCCCCTGTAGCTGCCGAAGGCTGCGATCTTTTGATCTTTTAAAACCGTACCGTCTGCTTGAGCATCTGCGCCGCCGGCGTATCCGTCGGGCTGACCATCGCGTAGTTGTACCCGCCCCCTGACCAGTACTCGGCCTGCAACTCGCCATCGCTACGACTGCCCCTCGGCAACAGGTAGTTTTTTGGTCCCGGTGGGCGGACGTAGAAGCTGATTTTGTGTCCGCCCTGATCCTCGTAAACCACCATCGCCGCCGGCCCTTGCTCGGTGCTCAGCAAGCGTCCGCTGACCGGTTTGAAGCCTGCTCCCGAAAGGTCAGGCAAGCGATTGGCCTGAGTGAAATAGCGGTCGAGCCAACCCTGCATGTCACCGTCATCGCTGACTTTGTAGTCGGCCGGCAGGATGCCTTGCTGGGCAATCAGGCGATAGGCCTGCAGGGCATCGGTCATCGGCAGTTGGGCACTGACGAGCGTCATCTCCCGGGCTTGCCAACCGCTGAATCCGCCGACGCTGACCGCGATCAGCAACACGGCGGCGCTGGCCAGGTGACGGCGAGATTGTCGTTTGAGGCGTTGGCGAATCAGCGTCGGGTCGAGGTCCGGGTTGGCCGGTTGCTGCAGGGCGCCGCTCAATGCCGCGCGCAATTGCTGGGCGTCCTGCTGCCAGGCACGCACTTTGGCAGCCATTTCAGCGTTGCTGGCCAGAAAAGTTTCCACCAGACGTCGGTCGGCATCGCTGAGTTGCTGGTCGACATAGGCGTGCAGGTCACGCTCGCTTGGGGGCAGGCTGATCATTTGAGTCTCCGCAGAGAAGGGCGGGTGATTTCGCCGTCGCTGAGTTGGCGCAGGGCCTGGCGGGCGCGGGACAGGCGGGACATCACGGTGCCGGTGGGGACGTCGAGAATCTCGGCGACCTCTTTATAACTCAAGCCTTCGACCGAGACCCAGAGCAGCAGGGCGCGTTGTTCGGTGGTGAGCTGGTCAAAGGCTTTCAGGGTCGATTGGGCGATCACGGTGCGCTCCACCGACGGTTGTGTATCGTCACGCCCGGTGAAGAATTCGAGCATCCGTGCATAACGCCGGGAGCGCCGGTGAGCATCGAGAAACTGTCGATACAGAATCGAAAACAACCAGGCGCGCAAGTCGCCCTCGGGGCGTTTGTCGCCCCAACTCGACAGCGCGCGCTCAAGGCAAGACTGCACCAGGTCGTCGGCGCCGCTGGGATTGCGCGTCAACGACACGGCAAACCGGCGCAATCTGGGAAGGATTTCTCTCAGTCGTTCGTCGATATCGTTCATGAAGTTCTGACTAGTCACTACGCTGTGGACTAGAGAGACGCCCGGCATGCGAGGTTATTCCACGCCTGAAAAAATAAATACCGCGCGATGGAATAAACCGCCGTGGGGTTCGTCTGCTTGATCCTTCTCACTTGTGGCCGATGGCCCTGGAGTCTTTCATGGTAGATCGCTCATCACCGCCAACCCGGCCACCCTTGAGTGCCGCGAGCCTGACATTACGTCTGGCCGGTATCGCTGTGGTGGTTGCCGTCCTGGCCGGGGCTTTTGCCTACGTCAACGGCACCTTTGACCCACAGCGTCTGACGCCGAAAAAGCTGATCAATGTGCTGGAAACCAACAACGGGGTGCACCCGGGCTTCCGGCGTAATCATTCCAAAGGCGTGTGCGTGATCGGACATTTCGAGAGCAGCGGCGAGGCGCGCAGTTATTCCAGTGCTCAGGTGTTCAATGAAGCGAGGACCCCGGTGGTCGGGCGTTTCGCATTACCGGCCGGTAATCCTTATGCGCCAGACAACAGCGTGCCGATCCGCAGCCTGGCCTTGCGATTCACCCAGGCCAACGGCCAGCAGTGGCGCACCGGGATGAACAGCATGCCGGTGTTCCCGGTGGGCACGCCCGAAGCGTTCTACCAATTGCAACAAGCCCAGTCACCGGACCCGGCCACGGGCAAACCGAATCCTGCTGCCGTGCCAGCGTTCTTCGGTTCGCATCCGGAAGCGGCACCGTTCCTGGCCTGGATCAAAACGGCCAAGCCGTCGGCCAGTTACGTGACGGAAACCTACAACAGCGTCAATGCGTTTTACCTGGTGAACGCGGCCGGTCAGCGGCAGGCGGTGCGCTGGAGCATGGTGCCCGTCGCTCAGGATGCAGCGGGTGCTACGGCGCCTGAAGGGGGTGAATTCCTGGAAAAGGACCTGGTTCAGCGGATCTCCGCAGGGCCGCTGCGTTGGCAACTGAACATCACGCTGGCCAACCCTGGCGATCCGGTCAACGACGCCAGCAAGGCCTGGCCCGAGGGTCGCAAAGTGTTGAACGCCGGCACCCTGGTGCTCGAAAGCACCCAGCCGCAACTCAATGGCGAATGCCGTGACATCAACTACGACCCGCTGGTACTGCCCGCCGGTATAGAAAGTTCCGACGACCCATTGCTCGCCGCTCGTTCAGCGGGGTACGCCACTTCCTACTTGCGTCGTACCAGCGAAGTCAGCCAGTTGCCCGCTGCTAATAAACAGGAGTCTCGTCAATGAGCGCTCAACCGAACCACTTCGCGCCTTTAGCGCGATTGCTGCACTGGCTGATGGCGCTGATGATCATTGCCATGCTGTTTATCGGCGCGGGCATGGCCGCTTCGGTGTCCGAGCGTTATGAGTGGCTGATTCATCTGCACAAACCCTTGGGCGTCGCGATTCTGCTGCTGGTGATCGTGCGCCTGGCCGTGCGCTTTTCCACTCAACAGCCACCGCTGCCAGCGGATCTGCCGGGTTGGCAAGCGCTAGTGGCCAGGGCTTCACATGTTTTGCTGTACGCCTTGATGCTGATTCTGCCACTGCTGGGTTGGGCGATGATTTCGGCGGCGGGGGATCCGGTGATGCTCAGCAGTTCATTGCAGTTGCCATCGATCCTGCCCGCGAATGCGCAGGTGTTTGCGTTCCTGCGCAAGGCTCACGGGTATTTGGCGTATCTGCTGTTCTTGACGGTGCTGCTGCATTTGGCGGCGGCGTTGTTTCACGGCTGGGTGCGTCGCGATGAGGTGCTGGACAGCATGTTGCGGGGGAAGGATCGCGGATGACCTAAAGGCTGGCGAGGCACTGTGGCGAGGGGGCTTTCATGGACAGCGTTCGCCACCAATAGAGCAACGCCACAGCATTGATGCCTGCGCCCAGCAGGCATACGCCGAGCCACCCGGCCCATGCGTACATCGCCGTCGAACCGATCGACCCCAAGGCGCTGCCAACTGAATAGAACAGCATGTAGCCGGCGGTGAGTCGGCTTTGGGCTTCGGGGCGCACGCTGTAGATCATGCTCTGGCTGGTGACGTGCACGGCCTGCAAACCCAGATCCAAGGTAATCACGCCAAGCAGCAATGCCCACAATGAGGACTGGGTGAAGGCGATCGGCAGCCAGGAAACCAGCATCAACAGGAGTGACAAACCGCTGGTCCATTGTCCCAGGCCACGATCAGCCAGATGCCCGGCGCGAGCGGCGGCCAGTGCACCGGCGACACCTGCCAGTCCGAATAATCCGATTTGTGTGTGGGACAACGACATCGGCGGAGCGCTCAGCGGTAGCACCATGGGCGTCCACAACACCATGGCGCTGGCGAAGGTCAGTAGCGCAAGCACCGCCCGCTGGCGCAGCACCGGTTCTTCCTTGAACAGCGTGAATACCGAGCCCAGTAAGGCGCCGTAGGAACTGGCGGGTTGCGCATCTTCATGCTTGGGCAACACACGAAACAGCAGCAACGCCATCACCAGCGTCAAACCCGCTGACAACAGATAAATCGAACGCCAACCGGCGAGGTCAGCCATGCCGCCGGCCACTGTCCGGGCGAGCAGAATACCGACGACGATGCCGCTGGTGACCACACCGACCACACGCCCTCGCTGTTCCGGGATGGCCAATGTCGCGGCGTAGGCCACCAACACTTGGGTCACGACAGCCAATAACCCGGTCAATGTCATGCCGATCAGCAGCCAGATGTTGTCAGGCGCCAGTGCGATCATGAGCAAGGCCAGCGCCGACAGCACAGTTTGCGTAACGATCAGGCGCCGGCGATTGAGCAGGTCACCCAGCGGCACCAGCAACACCAAGCCTGCGCCGTAACCGACTTGAGTCAGCGTGACGACGATGCCGACGGTTGCGGGGTCCATGGCGAAGGCCTCGGCCATGGCATCGAGCAGCGGTTGTGCGTAGTAAACATTGCCGACGGCCAGGCCGCAGGCGATGGCAAACAGCAGCACCACGGCGCCGCTCAATGGATGTTCAGGTTTCATGACGGGCTTCCTTGTGTGGTTTCAAAGTGAAACCAGTTGTACGGTAAGGAAGCTGGTTTTATATTGCAACTACATTTGATGGAGGTGAGCGCGCTCATGGCTAAACGTACAAGCATGGAAAACGCCGAATGCCCGGTTGCCCGTTCCCTGGATGCCATTGGTGATGGGTGGTCGTTGCTGATCGTGCGCGATGCATTTGACGGCATACGCCGGTTCGGGGAGCTTCAGCGCAATTTGGGCATGGCCAAGAATATTTTGTCTGCGCGGCTGCGCACCCTGGTGGCCCACGGCATTTTCGACCTGGTGCCGGCATCGGACGGCAGTGCGTATCAGGAGTATGTGTTGACCGAAAAGGGCAAAGGCCTGTTCCCGTTGATCATCGGATTGCGCCAATGGGGCGAGGCGTTTTTCTATGAGGCAGGGGAGGCGCATTCGCGGGTTGTTGACCGAGAGAACGGCCGACCGGTGCAGACGCTGGAATTACGTGCCGAGGATGGGCGCTTGCTGGGCCCTGAGGATTGCGTGCGGATTGCTGCCGAGTGAGAGGCATGGCTGCATGCCGGGCATGCAGCCATCGAGCGTGATCAGCGCAAGGTATCGACCATGTCAGCCACGGTCGTCATCACATCCTTGCCCAATTGCTTCGAGCGTTTGCCAGACCAGCCGGTCAGCGCATTCGGCGCATCGTTGTTGTCCTTGAAGGGCATTTCGAGGGTCAGCGACAGGCAGTCGAATTTCTCGCCGACGCTGTTGCACGCCAGGGTCATGTTGGCTTTGCCCGGCTCGTCGCGTGTATAGCCGTGCTTGGTCTGGAAGTCCTTGGTCAGGTGCTTCAGATGGCTGCGGAAATGCTCTTCGAGTTTTTCGATTCGTGGCGTGTAGCCCGGGTTGCCTTCGCAGCCGGCGGTGAACACGTAGGGGATTTCTTCGTCGCCATGGATGTCGAGGAACAGGTCCACACCGTACTTTTCCATCTGCTGCTGAACGAACAGCACTTCCGGGCTAATTTCCTGGCTGGCGCTCTGCCAGGCGCGGTTCAGGTCCTGGCCCATGGCGTTGGTGCGCAGGTGACCGTGGAAAGCGCCGTCCGGGTTCATGTTCGGAACCAAATATAGATCGGCGCTAGTCAGCAGTTTGTTCAATATCGGATCGTCGTGTTTTTCGAGACGTTCGATCACGCCTTCCATGAACCATTCGGCCATGTGTTCGCCGGGGTGTTGCTGGGCGATGATCCAGACCTTGCGTTGACCTTCGGCGCCCGTGCCTTTACGCAGCAGTTGGATGTCTCGACCTTCGACGCTTTTGCCGGTGGCCAGCAGTTCGGTGCCGGCCTTGGACAACGCCTGCTCGATCAACCAGTCATGGCGACCGCGGCTGTAGGGTTCGAAGTAAGCAAACCAGGCGTGGGTGGCGGTGGCTTCAAGGCTGAAGCGCAGGCAGTCACCTTCGAAAATGGTCGGCACCCGGAACCAGTTGACGTGGTCGTAGGACGCCACCGCCTGATAACCATCCCAGGCTTTGTTGTAGGAGGACTTGCTGGCATTGTTCAGACGAAACCAGTGTTCCTGACCGACGTGCAGACCGCTGGCCTTGAAGTGGAACCACTGAAAGTGCTGGCTGCGGGTGTCTGGCTTGATAGCCAGCAGGGCTTGCAACGGATTGCTGATGTCCAGCACTTCAATGTTGCCACTGTCGAAGTTGGCACTGATGTCGAAAGAGGATTTAGCCACGGTCATAGTCGATTCCTGAATATGATTTTTATGGCTGTTACTTTACACGCTGGGAAGGGAAAAACCGGGGGAAATTCTGGGGTTAAGCGGGGGCGTCCTCCTTGACGCCGACGCAGCTTAGAGACTGTGCGATTGATTCTCAAGCGCTATTTTTGATTAGTTTGGGCCAATGAAGCCGGGCTTCTCTTGCCAACGGACATTCTTTTGATATCATCCGCGCCATTCGAATTTGCAGCACCTAAAGACTTCATTAGCCTGAAGGTAAAGCCAGAATAACTGGCAAAAAAAAGACCCGGCAATAAGCCGGGTCAAAAACCGTGATTAGCCTGATGAGGAGATAGTCCAGGAGACCGACCTAAGGTCACTTGGACAATCGACTGATCTCGCGACCAGCTGCATGCAATAATAATCATTCTCGTTTGCAAGTCAAATGTTTTTATCTGCGCGATTGGAAAATTCTTTCCCGTCCTCCTAGTCAGCACCCGTGTCTCACCCGTTCTGATCGTCCTCCAGGGATCGATCCACCATCGCCTTGGCCATGTCGATCATGTGCACCGCCGAAAACGCCAGGTCCCGACTTGCGCCCTGCAAATTGCTGGCTGACTCGTACGCGATGGCGGCGGCACAACGTAGCAAATCCGTGGCATGGACCAGCGCCTCTTCGCAGCTGATGTTGCGGTTTACGTCAAAGAAACGTTCTTCGACCACTTCCTCTGAAACAGCTGGTTTCAAGTAATAGTCCAGCGCTCGTTGCGCGGCGGCAGAGCCTTTGGGCGAGGTGAGGGAAGTGTCGATTTGCATGTCAGGCAGGTCGTTGCAGGGGATGGACATGGCGATGGCAAACTCCGTGATAGATTCAGATCCGTGAACCAATCCTAGTACGTACTGTATTTATGACGAGAGATTAAATACTACAATTTGTGTTTTGATGGCCGGAGGCGCCCACGTATCGTGCCGCACATGGATAAATGGATTGAATTGGTCAAGGCCAAGATGAGTGAACTCAAAGTCACTCAAGAAGAACTCGCAGATCGCCTCGGGATGTCCCAGGGCGGCGTCGGCCACTGGCTGAACAAACGCCGCGACCCCGGCGTCGTCAACATGAACCGTGTGTTGAAGGCGCTGGGCATGGATTTTCTCGAAGTGGCGCTGGTGATCCGCGAACCACTCATCTTGGAAGAGGAGGAGATGCCTCTGGCGCTGAAGTACAACCCGTACTTCCGCTACCCGGTCAGTGACTGGAAGGAGCCGGCGCAGCTGCGCGATGGTGAGCTGACGGTGTATCGCAAGGAGGAACGCTTCGAGCTGACCGACTACCACGCCCAGGGCCCGGCCTTCTGGCTGAGTGTGGTGGGCGATGCGATGACCGCGCCCACGGGTATCAGCATTGCCGAGGGCATGATGATCCTGGTGGACCCGGCCATCGTGCCGGAACCCGGAAAACTGGTGATCGCCCAGTGGCCGGACAGCGCCGAGGCGACCTTTCGCAAGTTGATCGAAGAGGGCGGGCAGCGTTATCTGGTCCCGCTCAATCCGACCTATCCGAAGGCTATCTTCACCGACGAGTGCCGAATTATCGGCGTAGTGGTTCAGGCAACCGCCAAATTCTAATCAGATCGGTCCTCGCAAGGCGTAGGACCGATCTTCATTTCATGCTTCTTCAAACTCGACCAACGCACTGCCTTCACTGACCATTTCGCCTTCCTGGCAATACAGCGCCTTGATCACCCCGGCGTGTGGCGCACGAATGCTGTGCTCCATCTTCATCGCTTCCAGCACCACCAGTTGCGCCCCGGCTTCGACCGTTTGCCCGGCTTCCACCAGTACCCGCACGATGCTGCCATTCATGGGGGCGGTCAGCCCGCCGTGATGGCTATGACTGGCTTCGACGGCACTGATCGGGTCGTAGGACTCGATGCGGCGCAATTCACCTTCCCATTGCAGATACACAACGTCGCCATGGCGAATTGCCCGATGCTGGCGGCGCAGGCCGTTATGCTCGGTCAGCAGTTGCTCGCCCTTGAGTTGAGCGGTGTGGGCCTCAGCGTCGCCCAACGTCAGCGCGCGATCCTGGCCTTCACAACTCAAATGCAAGGTGATTTCTGTCGGCAGTCCGGCACGGAAACCGTTGCTGTTGGCCCAAGGCGAAACCGGATCATCGGCACGGGTCGTACTCGGCTGACTTTGGGCAAACGCCTGGGCAGCGGCTTGCCAGAACTCGTCACTGAGGTCCGAGGTGACTGGCAGCAGTTCTTCCTGATAACGCGGAATGAATCCGGTATCCAGTTCGGCCGCAGCAAACGCCGGATGGCCGACGATCCGGCGCAGGAAGTTGATGTTGGTCTTGAGCCCGCCAATGGCGAACTCATCGAGCATGCTCAGCAGCCGCAGTCGCGCCTGTTCACGATCTTCGCCCCAGGCAATCAGTTTGCCGAGCATCGGGTCGTAGAATGGCGAGATCTCATCGCCTTCTTCGACGCCACTGTCCACCCGCCGTCCCGGACCTTGCGCGGATTCACGATACAGCTCCAGTCGACCGGTAGCCGGCAGGAACTCATTGCCCGGGTCTTCGGCATACAACCGCACTTCGATGGCATGGCCGATCAGCGGAACCTCGGCTTGAGTCATCGGCAGAGCTTCGCCGCGGGCCACACGAATCTGCCAGGCCACCAGATCGAGGCCGGTGATGGCTTCGGTGACCGGGTGTTCGACTTGCAGGCGTGTGTTCATCTCCATGAAGAAGAACTCACCCCGCGAATCCAACAGAAACTCCACGGTGCCGGCGCCGACATAACCGATGGCCTGTGCCGATCGCACGGCGGCCTCACCCATGGCGCGACGCAGTTCCGGGCTCAAGCCTGGAGCGGGTGCTTCTTCAACGACTTTTTGGTGCCGACGCTGGATCGAGCAATCACGTTCGTTGAGGTACAGGCAGTTGCCATGCTGGTCGGCGAAGACCTGGATTTCCACATGGCGCGGTTTGAGCAGGTACTTCTCCACCAGCATCCGCGAATCGCCGAACGAGGATTTCGCTTCACGTTGGGCTGAGGCCAGGGCTTCGGCCAATTGACTGACGTCCTCGACCACTTTCATGCCTTTGCCGCCGCCCCCAGCGGTAGCCTTGAGCAGCACCGGATAACCAATGCGTTCGCAGGCGTCGCGGAAAGTGTCGAGGTCCTGAGCTTCGCCGTGATAGCCAGGCACCAGCGGCACGCCGGCGGTTTCCATCAAGGCTTTGGCCGCGGATTTGCTGCCCATCGCATCGATGGCCGAGGCGGGCGGGCCGAGGAAAATCAGGCCGGCTTCTTCGATCGCGCGGGCGAACCCGGCGTTCTCGGAAAGAAAGCCATAACCCGGATGAATCGCCTGAGCGCCGCTGGCCTTGGCGGCGGCGATCAGTTTGTCGATTTGCAGGTAACTGTCAGCGGCTTTGCTGCCACCGAGGTCGACGCGGATATCCGCTTCGCGGCTGTGTCGGGCTTCACGGTCAGTGGCGCTATGAACGGCCACGGTAGTCAGGCCCAGGGCTTTGGCGGTGCGCATCACCCGGCAAGCGATTTCGCCGCGGTTGGCCACCAGCAGGGTGGTGAGAACAGGTGCGCTCATCAACGCGGCTCCTTGGTGGTGGTTTCGGCTTGCCAGCTCGGCGGACGCTTTTGCAGAAAGGCCCGCAGGCCTTCCTGACCTTCGGGGCTGACGCGGATGCGGGCGATGGCGTTTTCGGTGTAGCGGCGTAGTGCCGGGGTCAGCGCGCCGTGGCCGACTTCGCGCAGCAAGTCCTTGCTGGCACGCATGGCGGCCGGGCTGTTGAGCAACAGGTTGTCGATCCACTGTTCGACTTTCTGTTCCAGTTCAACGATCGGATAACTCTCCGACAACAAGCCGATTTCCCGCGCTCGTTGTCCGCCGAAACGCTCGGCAGTCAGCGCGTAGCGACGTGCCGCGCGTTCGCCGATGGCTTGCACCACGAACGGACTGATCACCGCCGGGGCCAGGCCGATACGCACTTCCGACAGGCAGAACTGCGCGTCGTCGGCGCCAATCGCCATGTCGCAGCAACTGATCAGGCCCAGCGCGCCGCCATAGGCCGCGCCTTGCACCACCGCCAGCGTCGGGACTTTCAGCTTGGCGAGGTTGTACATCAACTCCGCCAGTTCCCGGGCATCGTCGAGGTTGGTGTGGTAATCGAGTTCGGCCGATTGCTGCATCCAGGCAAGGTCTGCGCCAGCGCTGAAATGCTTGCCGCGTCCACGCACTAACAGGAAACGCAGACTGGCATCGCTCGACACTTTGTCCAGCGCGAGGATCAGTTCGCGGATCATTTCGGCGTTGAAGGCGTTGTTCTTTTCTTCACGGCTGAGCCACAGGGTCGCAAAACCACGGGGGTCGCTCAGCAGTTCGAGGGTATTGAAGTCGCTCATGATTTTCTCCCGATCACATCCGGAACACGCCGAAGCGGCTCTGTTCGACAGGCGCATTCAGCGATGCCGACAAGGCCAGGGCCAATACATCGCGGGTTTGCGCCGGGTCGATGACGCCGTCGTCCCACAACCGGGCGCTGGAGTAGTAGGGATGCCCCTGTTCTTCATACTGGTCGAGGATCGGTTGCTTGATCTCGGCTTCCTGCTCGGCGCTGAAACCGTGACCACTGCGTTCGGCCTGCTCGCGTTTCACCTGCACCAAAACACCCGCAGCCTGCTCGGCGCCCATCACACCGATGCGTGCGTTCGGCCACATCCACAGGAAGCGTGGATCGTAAGCCCGGCCGCACATGCCGTAGTTACCGGCACCGAAACTGCCGCCGATGATAACGGTAAATTTCGGTACCTTGGCGCACGCCACGGCGGTCACCAGTTTCGCGCCATGCTTGGCGATGCCGCCGGCCTCGTATTTCTGGCCGACCATGAAACCGGTGATGTTTTGCAGGAACAGCAGCGGAATGCCGCGCTGACAGGCCAGTTCGATAAAGTGCGCGCCTTTCTGCGCGGCTTCGGCGAACAGAATGCCGTTGTTGGCGAGGATCGCGATCGGGTAACCGTGCAAGTGGGCAAAGCCGCACACCAGAGTCGTCCCGAACAGTGCTTTGAATTCGTCGAACACCGAACCGTCCACCAACCGCGCGATCACTTCGCGCACGTCGAACGGCTGCTTGGCATCCGCCGACACCACGCCGTACAACTCGTCGCTGTTGTAGAGCGGGGCGATTGGCGTGCGCTGCTGCAGTTCGCCGAGTTTGCGCCAGTTGAGGTTGGCGATGCTGCGTCGCGCAATGGCCAAGGCGTGTTCGTCGCTCTCGGCGTAGTGGTCGGCCACCCCGGAAATCTTGCAGTGCACATCGGCCCCACCGAGGTCTTCGGCGCTGACCACTTCACCCGTGGCGGCTTTCACCAGTGGCGGGCCGGCGAGGAAAATCGTCGCTTGTTCACGCACCATGATCGCTTCGTCAGCCATGGCCGGCACGTACGCGCCACCGGCGGTGCAGGAACCCATGACCACCGCGATTTGCGGGATGCCCATGGCGCTCATGTTCGCCTGGTTGAAGAAGATCCTCCCGAAGTGCTCACGATCCGGGAACACTTCATCCTGACGTGGCAGGTTGGCGCCGCCGGAGTCCACCAGGTAGATGCACGGCAATCGGTTCTGCTGAGCGATGGTCTGCGCGCGCAGGTGTTTTTTCACGGTCAGCGGGTAATACGAGCCACCTTTTACGGTGGCGTCGTTGGCGACGATCATGCATTCGACGCCTTCCACACGGCCGATCCCGGCAATTACGCCAGCGGCCGGAACGTCTTCGCCATAAACCTCGTAGGCCGCCAATTGGCTGATCTCGAGAAACGGCGAACCCGGATCGAGCAGGCGATTGATGCGTTCACGAGGCAGCAGTTTGCCCCGCGAGGTGTGGCGCTCTTGCGCCTTCGGGCCGCCACCTTGCTGCACTTTAGCGAGCAGGGTGTGCAGGTCGTCGACCTGTTTGAGCATCGCCGCGCTGTTGGCCGCGAACTCCGCCGAACGGGGGTTGAGCTGGGTATGCAGGATAGCCATGGACAGCTCCGTTTAGCGGGTTTCGTTGAACAGTTCGCGACCGATCAGCATGCGACGGATCTCACTGGTGCCGGCGCCGATTTCGTACAGCTTGGCGTCACGCAGCAGACGACCGGCCGGGAATTCGTTGATGTAGCCGTTGCCACCCAGAATCTGTATCGCGTCGAGAGCCATTCGGGTCGCGCATTCGGCGCTGTAAAGGATCACCCCGGCGGCATCCTTGCGGGCGGTTTCGCCGCGCTCGCACGCTTGCGCTACCGCATAGAGGTAGGCGCGGCTGGCGTTGAGTTGGGTGTACATGTCAGCAACCTTGCCCTGGATCAGCTGGAATTCGCCGATGCTTTGGCCGAACTGCTTGCGGTCGTGGATGTACGGAACGATGAGGTCCATGCAGGCCTGCATAATCCCGGTAGGGCCGCCGGACAGCACAACGCGCTCGTAATCGAGGCCGCTCATCAGCACTTTCACGCCGCCGTTGAGCACGCCGAGGATGTTTTCTTCCGGTACTTCGACGTCGTCGAAGAACAGCTCGCAGGTGTTGGAACCGCGCATGCCGAGCTTGTCGAATTTGTTGCTGCGGCTGAAGCCTTTGGAATCACGTTCTACGATGAACGCGGTGATGCCGTGGGGGCCTTTTTCCAGGTCAGTCTTGGCGTAGATCACGTAGGTATTGGCGTCCGGGCCGTTGGTGATCCAGGTCTTGCTGCCGTTGAGGACGTAGTGATCGCCGCGTTTGTCGGCGCGCAGTTTCATCGACACCACGTCAGAACCGGCATTCGGTTCGCTCATGGCCAGGGCGCCGATGTGCTCGCCGCTGATCAGTTTCGGCAGGTACTTGGTTTTCTGTTCGTGATTGCCGTTGCGGTTGATCTGGTTGACGCAAAGGTTGGAGTGCGCGCCGTAGGAGAGGGCGACCGAGGCCGAACCGCGGCTGATTTCTTCCATGATAACCACGTGCGCCAGGTAACCCAGGCCAGCGCCGCCGTACTCTTCCGGGACGGTCACGCCCAGCAGGCCCATGTCACCGAATTTACGCCACAGGTCGGCGGGGAACAGGTTGTCGATGTCGATCTGAGCGGCGCGTGGTGCGATCTCTTTGGCGACGAAGGACTGAACCTGATCGCGCAGCAAGTCGATGGTTTCACCGAGGGCAAAGTTCAGGGATGGGTAGCTCATGGGTCACCTTTTGGCTTTTTTGTAGGGTAGGGAGGGCCGTGATTTGGTTCTCACCTTTACGTTAACGTAAGCCTGTGACGAATGGCTGTCAATCACCCTTTACGTTAACGTCAACTTGAGCGAGAGTAGAGCCAGTTCTGAATGATCGGGGCTAGCCATATGCCTCGTTCCAACAACCCACTAATAAAGACAATAGGGGTCGTCATGGATCAACCCAGTGCAAGCTCGCAGCGCAGTTATACCCGTGGTTCACAGGACAAAGCCTTGCTGGCGATGACCATCGGCCAGGCGTTCGATAACACCGTCGCGAAGTATCCGACCGGGGAGGCGCTGGTCGTGCGCCATCAACAGTTGCGCTACACCTGGCAGCAACTGGCCGAAGCCGTGGATCTACATGCCAAAGCGCTGTTGGCGTTGGGTTTGCAGACCGGTGATCGTTTGGGTATCTGGGCACCGAACTGCGCCCAATGGTGTATCAGCCAGTTCGCCAGCGCGAAAATCGGCGTGATTCTGGTCAACATCAACCCGGCCTACCGCAGCTCCGAACTCGAATACGTGTTGAAGCAATCCGGTTGCCAATGGCTGGTCTGCGCCGGCGCCTTCAAGACCTCCGACTATCACGGGATGCTGCAAGGCCTCGTTCCCGAGCTGGCTGAGCACTCCATCGGAAAGATGCAGAGCGAACGACTGCCGGAGCTGCGCGGTGTCATCAGCCTTGATGCTTCGCCGCCATCGGGTTTCCTGCCGTGGTCGCAATTGGCCGATCTCGCGGGGAGCGTGTCGGCAAAGCAGTTGAGCGAACGTCAGGACAGCCTGCATTTCGACCAGGCGGTGAACATCCAGTACACCTCCGGCACCACCGGTTTTCCGAAGGGTGCGACCCTTAGTCACTACAACATTCTGAACAACGGTTACATGGTCGGCGAAAGCCTCGGCCTGACCGCGAGTGATCGTCTGGTCATCCCGGTGCCGCTGTACCACTGCTTCGGCATGGTCATGGGCAACCTCGGTTGCATGACCCACGGCAGCACCATGATTTACCCCAGCGATGCGTTCGATCCACTGCTGACCCTGACCACCGTCGCCGAAGAAAAGGCCACCGCTCTCTACGGCGTGCCAACCATGTTCATCGCCATGCTCGATCAGCCCAAACGCGCTGAATTCGATCTGTCGAGCCTGCGCACCGGGATCATGGCCGGGGCGACCTGTCCGATCGAAGTGATGCGTCGGGTCATCAGTGACATGCACATGAGCGAAGTGCAGATTGCCTATGGCATGACGGAAACAAGTCCGGTGTCGTTGCAGACCGGTCCGTCAGACGAACTGGAGTTGCGCGTCACCACCGTCGGCCGCACTCAGCCGCAACTGGAAAGCAAGATCATCGACGAGGCGGGCAACCTGGTGCCGCGCGGCACTATCGGTGAGCTGTGCACCCGCGGCTACAGCGTGATGCTTGGTTACTGGAACAACCCGCAAGGCACCGCGGAAGCCATCGACCAGGCGGGCTGGATGCACACCGGTGATCTGGCGAGCATGAACGACGAAGGCTACGTATGCATTGCCGGGCGTAACAAAGACATGATCATCCGCGGCGGTGAGAATATTTACCCACGGGAGTTGGAAGAGTTCTTCTTTACCCATCCGGCGGTGGCGGATGTGCAGGTGATCGGGATTCCGTGTTCGCGTTATGGCGAAGAGATTGTCGCCTGGATCAAATTCCATCCGGGCCACAGCGCTACCGAGCAGGAGCTGCAAGCCTGGTGCAAGGAACGCATCGCGCACTTCAAGACACCGCGTTACTTTAAGTTCGTCGATGAGTTTCCGATGACGGTGACGGGGAAGATTCAGAAGTTTCGGATGCGCGAGATCAGTATCGAGGAGTTGAAGACCAATAACATCTGACGAAAATCCCATGTGGGAGCGAATTCGCTCCCACATGGGATGGCGCTGCAAATTACAAACGCCAGAAAGCACAAAGGGGAGCCGAAGCTCCCCTTTAATTTTGTCGTTGCGCGTGCTCTTTTTTTATTATTGAGGGGCGGTCTGTTGTTGTTTTTGGAAACCGTGACCCTTTACCGCTGTTTTTGTCGATCCCCATCCGGGATCAAGAGCAAACGTATTTTTTTGAGCGCTGATCTACTTTTTCGCTAAGCGATCCAACCAGTTCGGGAGCTACCTGAAGGTAGTTTTATTGTTCTCTGCCCGGTTGCGGGTTACTCCGAAAAGCACCCTGAAAAGCACATCCTCTCCAAAAAAATCTGTTAGCTGCGTCTCTGCCGTGTTGTTTTTGTTATGTCAGAGTCGTTACGTCTTATTTTTATTAGGTTTGCCGCTTTTTTTGTTCTTGTTATGCAGTAGAGATAGCAGAAGCCGTGCCAACTTTTTAAAAGCCTTTAAAATCAATGGTTTGTATTTTTATCGGATTTTTCCGTCAGTCAAAACCCGACAATCTGTTTCCGTGTTACTCGCTTGCGCCCCACGTTTCAGGCGCAGCGGTAACACCCGGACACATCCGCGCACTCACTGTGCGCTACGAGCCTTGGCGACGCGCGAACCGGTCGCTCGCCCCAGCACCGCGCAAATCTGCTGACCGGCCAGAATCAAGGCGTCCAGGTCGATACCGGTTTCGATACCCAGGCCGTTGAGCAGGTAAACCACGTCTTCGGTGGCGACGTTACCGCTGGCGCCCTTGGCGTACGGGCAGCCACCGAGGCCGGCGATGGAGCTGTCAAACACCGAGATGCCTTCCAGCAGACTGGCGTAGATGTTGGCCATGGCCTGGCCATAAGTGTCGTGGAAGTGCCCGGCCAGTTTTTCACGGGGTACGTCGGCCGACACCACGTCGAACATCTGGCGGGTCGCGCCAGCGGTGCCGGTGCCGATGGTGTCGCCGAGGGAAACTTCATAGCAGCCCATCGCGTAGAGCTCGCGAGCGACCCGAGCGACTTGTTCCGGCGCAACATTACCTTCGTAAGGGCAGCCCAGCACGCAGGACACGTAACCGCGCACGCTGACCCCGTGTTGCCTGGCGGCGTCCATGATCGGCACGAAACGCTCCAGGCTTTCGCTGATCGAGCAATTGATGTTGCGCTGGGAAAACGATTCCGACGCGGCGGCGAAGACCGCGACTTCCTTGACCCCGGCCGCAATGGCGTCTTCAAACCCGCGCAGGTTGGGGGCGAGTGCACCATAAGTCACGCCAGGCTTGCGCTGGATTTGCGCGAAGACGTCGGCGGAACCGGCCATTTGCGGTACCCATTTGGGCGACACAAAACTGCCGACTTCTATATACCCGAGACCGGCGGCGGTCAGCGCGTCGACCAGTTGCACCTTGTCCGCAACGCTGATGGGTTGGGCTTCGTTTTGCAGACCGTCGCGTGGACCGACTTCGACCAGGCGTACGTGAGTGGGTAGGGACATGGGATTCGACCTGGGCTGATTGTCTGAATATTCGGAGAACCCTGTGGGAGCGAGCTTGCTCGCGATGGTGGTAGCACATTCAACACGGATGTCGACTGACCTGACGCTATCGCGAGCAAGCTCGCTCCCACAGGGGATTGTGTTGACCTACTGAACGGTCTGCTGGCTCTTGATGGTCTGTTCCAGCGCCTGGGTGCAACGCTCCTGCGCGGTGTCCAGTTCCAGCTTCATCTGTTCGATGTCGAGCATTTGCTGCTCCAGCTGTTCGCGGCGTTCGGCGATTTTGGTCAGCATGGTTTGCAGCTGTTTCTGATTGCCGCCGGTGGGATCGTAGAGTTCGATCAGCTCGCGGCATTCGGCCAGGGAGAAACCAATGCGCTTGCCCCGCAGGATCAGCTTCAGGCTGACTTTGTCACGGGGCGAGTAGATGCGTTCCTGACCGCGTCGCTCGGGGCTGAGCAGGCCTTGCTCTTCATAAAAGCGAATGGCCCGGGTGGTGATGTCGAGCTCGCGGGCGAGGTCGGAAATGCTATAGGTCTGGCTGCTCATGGAAGCGCTCGAAAAAGGTCATGGCGCTAAGCTAATGGCAGGTTGACGTTTACGTCAAGCATCGCGCCCTGATCCTTCGTCTATCAGGTGTTTCCTACACCTTATCGAGCTTCTTCTCATGTGCCGTCACCTGCTGGCACAACTCGATCATCTGCTCGCGCATCCAGCGGTTGGCCGGGTCCTGGTCGGTGCTTTCGTGCCAGTAGAGGTGGGTTTCCACCGGCGGCACATCGTTGACCGGCAGGTTCACCGAGTACAGGTCATGGCGACGGGCAAAGCGTTCCGGCACGGTCATCACCATGTCGGTCTGCTGCAACACCTGGGATGCCATCAAGTAATGCTGGGATCGCAGGGCGATCTTGCGCTGGATGCCCATTTTGCCCAAGGCCAGGTCGACATGGCCCAGACCACTACGACGGCTGGAAATATGGATATGGGTCAGCGACAGATAATCATCAAGGGTGAATTTCTCTTTGCCCGCCAGCGGATGGCCCTTGCGCATGGCGCACACGTAACGGTCTTCCATCAACTTGACATGGCGCACTTGCGGGTCAGTGTTAAGTGGCGCGTCGACAGCGAAATCGAGACGCCCGGCCGCCAGCTCCTTGGTGGTTTCGCGGCGCTTGGACAGAAAGCTTTCGATGATCACCGTCGGCGCCAGGCGCCGCAGGCGCTGAAACAGTGCCGGCAGGATCACCGCTTCGGTGAGGTCGGTCATGCTGATGCGGTAGGTCTTGACCGCCTGCAACGGGTTGAAAATACGGCTTTCCTGGACCGAAACCCGCAGCAAGGAGAGGGCGTTACGCACCGGCCCGATAATGTTCTGCGCCATGGGCGTCGGGACCATGCCCTGAGCGGTACGCACGAACAACGGGTCATTGAAGGTCTCGCGCAGACGGGCCAGAGCGTTCGAGACCGCCGGTTGAGTAATGCCGACAATCTGCCCGGCGCGGGTCAGGTTGGCTTCGGTGTAGATCGCGTCGAAGACGATGAAAAGGTTGAGGTCGACCTTGCTCAGATTCATTGCGCTGCACTCTTATTGTTGGGCTCTCGATCAGCCGATCATATATCGGTGATGAATGTTAATACACGCCGAGAATAGGCTAGGTAAATTTTCGTAGCTGTTCTAGCATCGATTGCATGACCTGAACAACTCATCAAAACCCTCAGTTAAAAGGTAGAGCTGCCCATGGATTTCGCTTATTCGCCCAAGGTGCAAGAACTGCGTGAGCGCGTGACCGCGTTCATGGACACCTACGTTTATCCCGCCGAAGCGGTGTTCGAGCGCCAGGTCGCCGAGGGCGATCGCTGGCAGCCGACCGCAATCATGGAGGAGCTCAAACTCAAGGCCAAGGCTGAAGGTTTGTGGAATTTGTTTCTGCCTGAGTCCGAACTCGGCGCCGGCCTGACCAACCTCGAATACGCGCCGTTGGCAGAAATCATGGGCCGTTCGCTGCTGGGCCCCGAGCCGTTCAACTGCTCCGCGCCAGACACCGGGAACATGGAAGTGCTGGTGCGTTACGCCAACGAAGAGCAGAAGCAACGCTGGCTCGAACCGTTGCTGCGCGGCGAGATCCGCTCGGCGTTCGCCATGACTGAACCGGACGTGGCCTCGTCCGACGCCACCAACATGGCCGCCCGCGCGGTGCGTGATGGTGACGAGTGGGTGATCAACGGCAAAAAATGGTGGACTTCAGGCGCCTGCGATCCACGCTGCAAGATTCTGATCTTCATGGGCCTGAGCGATCCTGACGCGCCGCGTCATGCGCAGCACTCGATGATTCTGGTGCCGGTGGATGCCCCGGGTGTGAAGATCGTTCGTCCGCTGCCAGTGTTCGGCTACGACGATGCACCTCATGGCCATGCCGAAGTGCTGTTCGAAAACGTCCGTGTGCCGTACGAAAACGTCCTGTTGGGCGAAGGACGCGGCTTTGAAATCGCTCAGGGTCGCCTTGGCCCGGGTCGGATTCACCACTGCATGCGTTCAATCGGCATGGCCGAACGTGCATTGGAACTGATGTGCAAGCGGGCGGTAACCCGTACTGCGTTCGGTAAACCTTTGGCGCGTCTGGGCGGCAACATCGACAAGATCGCCGACTCGCGCATGGAAATCGACATGGCACGCCTGCTGACGTTGAAAGCGGCGTACATGATGGACACCGTCGGCAACAAGATTGCGAAAAGCGAAATCGCTCAGATCAAGGTTGTCGCACCGAACGTGGCCTTGCGGGTGATCGACCGGGCGATCCAGATCCATGGCGGGGCAGGGGTGTCCAACGATTTCCCACTGGCCTACATGTATGCGATGCAACGCACCCTGCGCCTGGCCGACGGCCCGGACGAAGTGCACCGCGCGGCGATCGGCAAGTTCGAGATCGGCAAGTACGTGCCTAAAGAGATGATGCGCAGCAGTCACTGATAATGTGGGAGCGAGCAAGCTCGCTCCCACAGGTTCGGTTCGTCAGTCGACCATTGGCAACCCGTAGAATGCTCGCGCACACGCCGTGCTGTGAGCGGCCAGATCTTCCTCGCTCTCCCCGCGATGCAACGCCACTTCCCGCAACACTTCGGTCAGATACGCCGGTTCGTTGCGACCATTCTTCGGCTTGGGTCGCAGACTGCGCGGCAACAGATACGGCGCATCGCTCTCCAGCATTAACCGTCCCCGCTTGATCTCTTTCACCAGCGGATGCAGGTGCGTGCCCCGGCGCTCATCGCAGATCCAGCCGGTGATGCCGATGTGCAAATCCAGATCGAGGTAGCTGAACAGCGCCTTCTTTTCGCCCGTGAAGCAATGCACCACGGCGGCCGGCAATTGATCACGGTAATCGCGAAGGATCTCCAGCAAGCGCTGGCTGGCATCGCGCTCGTGGAGGAACACCGGTAATTGCAACTCGACCGCCATCGCCAGATGCTCTTCGAGGACTTTTTCCTGCTGCGGGCGCGGCGAGAAATCACGATTGAAATCCAGCCCGCATTCACCCACCGCCACGACGTTTGGCTCCTTGAGCAAACTGCGCAGACGCTGGGCGCTGTCGGCGTTCCAGTCGCTGGCGCAGTGGGGATGAATGCCGGCGGTGGCGAACAGCCGTTGAGCCGTTTCGTCCAGTTGCCGGCACAGTTCCAGCGCCTGCTCGCTGCCCTCGACACTGGTGCCGGTGAGCACCAATTGGCAGACCCCGGCAGCGTAGGCGCGGTCGAGTACAGCCTGGTGTTTGTCGGCAAAACTGGGGTTGGTCAGGTTGACGCCGATATCGATGAGTTGCATGGTGCTACCTCGGACCAAAGGCCGGAAAGCATATCAGAGCTGTAGATTTATAAGAAAAGCCAAGAACTACAATGAGTTATAGCTGTCTCTTGATGCCGCGAGACAGGTCAGGGTGGCTAAAGGTGCCATCACTGTGCCAGTCTTTCGCACTTTGCCAGCGCTCAAGGCGCTCTGTTTCTGTCGTTCGATTTCATGAAAATTCTTGAGATCGGCCCAGTATTCTTTCTGGAGAGTGGATGACACGTCCCTCGGTTTTGCTACTGCTGTGTTGTTCGTTGCTGCTGCCGATGCCGGCGGTTGCGCGTCTGGCCGGGCCGCTGCAAGCCGTGCCTTCGACCAAAGTGCGCGACTTGGCGGAAATCCGCAGTAGTCGTGTGCTGCGGGTGCTGGTCAACCAAAGCCGCAACAGCTCCGGCGAAGTCCAGGGCCAGGCCATCGGGGTTGAATACCACCGCTTGCGTGCCTTCGAGCAGTACCTCAACGGTCACGCCCGTGAAGGTCAGGAAATTACCCTCAAGATCATTCCCAAGGGCAAGGATCAACTGATCGGCGCTTTGCAGCGCGGCGAGGGTGATCTGGTTGCACCGGGGGAATTGCTGGACCTGCAACCGGGCCACGCGGTCAGCACCAGTGAACCGATTGCCAGCAACATCCCGTTGATATTGGTCGGGATCAAAGGCGAGCGACGTTACACCCGTCTCGAACAACTCTCTGGCAAAACCTTGGCGTTGCCCACCGGCAGTGCCGCCGGGGACGCGGTCAGTCAGATCAATCAAAAGCTCGCGCTGCTTAAACTGCCACCGGTGACAATCGAGTGGGTCGATCCCAGTCTGGCGGTCGAGGATGTGCTGGAGATGGTCCAGGGCGGAATCTTTCACCTGACGATCGTCGAACAACCCATTGCCGAGCGCTGGGGAAAGATTCTGCCCAAATTGCGTTTCGATCGGCAGGTGCTCATCAGTGAACCGGGCGAAGAATTCTGGTTCGTGCGCCGCGACGCCTCAATGTTGCGCGCGAGCATTGATCGCTTCCTGACCGGTTACAAAAAACCATCGGATCAGGATGCCGCGTTCCTGCGGATCTATCGACGCCTGTATCAAGTGCACTATCCATTGGCCAAGGCTGATCGGCAGCGCCTCGAGAAACTTCGGCCTGTGCTGCAGAAGCACGCTGAAGCCCAAGGCATGGACTGGTTGAATCTGGCGGCCCTGGCGTTCAAGGAATCGGCCCTGCAACCCAATGCCCGCAGTGGCAGCGGCCCTACCGGCCTGATGCAGATCACCCCGTCCGCCGCCCAGCGAGTGGGGGTCAACAACATTCAGAATCTCGACGCCAATGTGCAGGCTGGGGCCAAGTACCTGGCGATGATCCGCCGCAAGTTCTTTGCCAGCCCCAAACTCAACGAGCGCGAGCGCATGGCGTTCGTGCTGGCGGCCTACAACATGGGGCCGGAGCGGGTTCAGGGCATGCGTGCCGAGGCTCGTCGGCGCGGTTTGAATCCCAATCAGTGGTTTTTCCAGGTCGAACGCATCGCCATGGAGCAGGTGGGAATGGGCGCCGTCAGCTATGTTAATAGCGTGAACAAGTATTACCTGGCGTTCGATCGGGAGCGGGAGTCGTTGGAGCCCCAGGGGCAAAAAGTTGCCTCACGTAAATAATCGAATAAACTGATTGTTATGGCGAATTTATTGCGCTTTTAACATGAGATTTACTGATTAATATAGCGGCCAACCAACACACACTGACAACGGATGACACAGCATGAGCACACTGATCAACAAGGTACTGTTTACCCGCGCCGGCTACGGCCTGACTGTCTTGCGGATTTTCGTCGGCATCATCTTCGCTGCCCACGGCTCGCAAAAACTTTTCGGGGCGTTCGGTGGTTACGGTCTGGCGGGCACTGCGCAGTACATGGAAAGCATCGGCCTGGCACCGGGCTATCTGATGGCGACGCTGGCCGGTGGTACTGAGTTCTTCGCCGGTCTGGCATTGATCATTGGCTTGCTGGTTCGCCCGGCAGCCCTCGGCCTGACCTTCCTTTCGCTGGTGGCAATCTTTTCGGTGCATCTTCCTAACGGTCTGTTCATGGCCAACAACGGTTATGAATTCGCCCTGGCCCTGCTCGGCGGCAGCATCGCGGTGCTGATCGAAGGCGCCGGCAAGCTCTCGGCTGACCGCGCTATCGCTGGCTGACCGCTCTGGCTCAATGAAAAGGCCCGCATTGCACGGGCCTTTTTGTTGCTCGTCATTCTTGACACTGTCCGGTCAGCTTCTCTAGGATGCTGCCCATGCGCCGATTTAAACAGCTACTTGCGGGGCGCCAGGTGACTCATTCAGTTACCGATAGAAGCTTGAAACAGGCTTCGAAATACCGCTAAAGCGCTGGTTCGGTGTTGCCTCTCACCTGCCATGCAGACTTTTGAGGCCGAGACACGACACAATGAATGCATTAAGCCCCGTTATACGCCCCGCGCCGATCACGGCACACCTCACCCAGCGCAATCCAAAAATCCTGCTTGGCGGCAAACATCAGCCGACACTTTTGCGTTATCTCGATGGCTGGCCACGTCGCACCGGTGGGCCTGCGGCCTTCCTGATCATGTTTGTCGAAGAGGGTGAATCGCTGGCTCGATTTGCCAGCGACAGTTTCGATCTGGCGGTGATTCAATCGCCCAGCCTCGAGGACGCCCCCGAAGTGATCAAGCAATTGACTCGCGTTGCCCGACAGGGGCTGATTACCCGTCGTTGAGGCTTAGAGCACTGCGGCTCAAAGATAGTCGATCGCCACGATATACACGCATTGCTCACCAGTCGGTGTCTGGACCCGAACCTCGGCGTCCAGCGCCTTGCCGATCAGGGCGCGGGCCAGCGGTGAGTCGATGCTGATCAGGCCCTGTTTCAAGTCCAGTTCATCCGGCCCGACAATCCGGTAGCGCGATTCTTTGCCGTCCTCGTCTTCGATCGTGACCCAGGCGCCAAAATAGACCTTGTTCGGATCGCTCGGTTTTTCGCTGACGACTTTGAGCGCTTCCAGCCGCTTGGTGAGAAAACGTACGCGACTGTCGATCTCGCGCAGCATCTTTTTGCCGTAGGTGTATTCGGCGTTTTCCGAGCGATCGCCCTGAGCCGCGGCCTCGCTGACCGACTGTGTGACCTGCGGCCGCCGAACATGCCAGAGCTCATGAAACTCGGCCCGCATCCGCGCTTCACCTTCGGGGGTGATCAGCGCGGTGCCAGCGGTGCGGGGAGGGCGATAACGGCTCATGGCAACTTCTTGTGGTAGAGAGAACTTGAGTCTATCAACCCTCGCGCAAGACTGTCAGGGGGCTGGCGTTCAGCGCGCGACGTGTGCCGAACACGCCGGCCCCTCCGATCAACACCGCGCCGATCAGCGGCAATACCAGCAACCACGGATGCGGGTGCCACGGCAGGTCGAAGGCGTAGCGGTAGAGCACCATACTCACCAGTTCCGAACCCAGCGCTGCCAACAAGCCGCTGACCGCTCCAAGCAAACCGAACTCAATCCGCCGGGCCTTGACCAACAGTTGCCGCTCGGCCCCTAGCGCTCGCAACAAGGCACCTTGGCGAATGCGTTCATCGAGCGTCGCTTGCAAGCCTGAAAACAACACCGCCATCCCCGCCGCCAACACGAACAACAGCACGTATTCCACCGCCAGGGTGACTTGGGCGAGGATGCTGCGCAGTTGTTCGAGCAAGGCTTCGACTTGCAAGATGGTCACCGCCGGAAACGCCCGGGACAGATCCACGATCTGCTGATCATGACCGGCCGCCAGATAAAAACTGGTCAGGTAGGTCGCCGGCAGATCCTTCAGTGTGCCGGGCTGGAAGATCATGAAGAAGTTAGGCTGGAAGTTGTCCCAGTTGATCTCCCGCAGGCTGGTGACTTTCGCTTCGCGATTGACGCCGCCCACGGTAAACACCATGTGATCGCCGAGCTTGAGCTTCAGGCTTTCGGCGACTTTACCTTCTACCGATACGCCGGGTATTTCGTCCGGTGTCTGTTCGGCCCACCAGTTGCCCGCAGTGAGTTTGTTGCCCGCCGGCAAATCCGCCGCCCAGGTCAGGCTCAGGTCGCGCTGGATCGCTCGATCACCGGCCGAATCCTTGCTGACGACTTCCTGCACCGGCTCGCCGTTGACGCTGATCAGCCGTCCAGGTACCACCGGGTATAGCGGCGCCGATTGCGCCGACAATTTGATCAGGCGATCGATGAACGCCTGTTTGTCCGCCGGCAGAATGTTAAGCGCGAAATAGTTGGGCGCGTTTTTCGGTAGCTGGTTCTGCCAGGTGTCCAGCAACTCGCCGCGCAGCAATGCAATCAGCGCCATGGACAGCAGAATCAAACCGAAGGCCAGGGATTGCCCCGCGGCCGCCAGTGGATGACGCAGCAATTGGCCCAGCCCGAGGCGCCACGGCAAAGAGGCGCGCGCCAGCATTCGGCGCAGACTCTTCAGAAGCAACAACAGCAAGCCGCCAAGCACCAATGCTGCGATTACACCACCACCGAGCAGGGCGAAGGTCAACACCAGATCCAGGCTCAGACGCCACATGATCAGCCCGAGGGCGCCCAATGCCGCGCCGTAAACCATCCAGGTGCTAGAGGGAATTGGCAGCATGTCCCGACGCAATACCCGCAATGGCGGAACCCGGCCCAGTGCCGCCAGTGGCGGCAAGGCAAAACCGGCCAACGCCACCAATCCGGTACCGATCCCGGCAATGGCAGGAAACAGACCGCCCGGTGGAACGTCGGTCGGTAATAAATCATGCAGCAGCGCGAACAGACCCAGCTGCGCGAACCAGCCGATCAGCGCGCCGCTGATACTGGCGAGCAGTCCGAGCACCGTCAGCTGCAAACTGAACAGCACCATGGTTTCCCGTCGGGACAGCCCCAGGCAACGCAGCAATGCACTGGCATCGAATCGGCGGGTGGCGAAGCGCGTCGCCGACAGCGCCACCGCCACACCGGACAGCAGAACCGCCACCAGACTGGCCATGTTCAAGTAACGCTCGGCCTTGCCCAGGGCGCCGCCGATCTGTCGGTTGCCATCGCGGGCATCCTGAAGACGCTGGTTGGCGGCCAGGCCGGGTTTGATCAATTGACGATAGGTTTCCAGCGCCTCGGCTTTACCGCGCCAGAGTTCGCGGTAACTGACCCGGCTGCCGGGTTGCACCACGCCGGTCGCCGCGAGGTCGCTGAGGTTGATCAGCACCCGCGGCGTCAGGCTGTAGAAATTGCCGGCGCGGTCCGGTTCGTAGGTCAGCACTCGCGCCAGTTTGAGGGTTCGAATGCCGACGTCGATGCTGTCGCCGATCTTCAGGTCCAGCGCGGTCAGCAGTCGTGCTTCAACCCAGGCTTCACCGGGTTTCGGTCCGCCACCGGGTTCTTCCGGGGCGAAGGGCGCCGGGGCACTTTTCAGTTCGCCTCGCAGTGGGTAGACGGCGTCGGCAGCTTTGATGCTGGACAACTGAATGCCACTGTCAGTGGCGATGACGCTGGAAAACTCCACCACTTGAGCGTGTTCGAGGCCCAGCTCCGTGCCGCTTTTAATCTGTTCGGGTCGCGCGGGAGAGCTGCCTTCAAGCAGCAAGTCGGCACCGAGAAACTCGGTGGCGCGCAGCATCATGGCGCCGTTCAGGCGGGCGCCGAAGTAGCCGATGGCGGTACTTGCCGCAACGGCCACCAGCAAGGCAAAAAACAACACACGCAACTCACCGGCGCGGGCGTCGCGCAGCAGTTGGCGGATGGCAAGACTGAACAGGCGCAACAGCGGCAGGCGTGCCATCAAGGCTCCAGAGGGGCGACCAGCAGGCCGGCTTCAAGGCGGATCAGACGCCGGCAGCGATGTGCCAGGCGTTCGTCGTGGGTCACCAGCACCAGGGTTGTACCGCGTTCCTGGTTGAGTTCGAACAGCAGATCGCTGATGCGCTCGCCGGTGTGGCTGTCGAGGTTGCCGGTGGGTTCGTCGGCGAACAGCACATCGGGTTCTGCGGCAAACGCACGGGCAATCGCCACGCGCTGCTGTTCGCCACCCGAAAGCTGGCGTGGCGAATGGGTTAGCCGCTGGCCCAGGCCGACCCGTTGCAGCAGCTCGGTGGCGCGTTCACGGGCGTCTTTACGGCCATCGAGTTCCAGCGGCAGCATGACGTTTTCCAGGGCGTTGAGACTGTCGAGCAGTTGAAATGACTGAAACACAAACCCAACATGCTCGGCCCGGATACGTGCGCGTTGGTCTTCATCGAGATTGCTCAGGGCTTGCCCGGCGAGGGTGACGTCGCCGCTGCTCGGCAGGTCGAGGCCAGCGAGCAAGCCGAGGAGGGTGGACTTGCCGGAACCGGAGGCGCCAACGATGGCCAGGCTGTCGCCCTTGTTCAGTTCCAGGCTGAGTTCGTGCAGGATAGTCAGTTCACCTTCCGCGCTGGGAACCACTTTGCTGAGGTTCTTCGCGGTGAGAATGCTTGCGCCCATGGAGAATCCGATGCGTGTGTGGTTTTTGAGTGCTGGCCTGGCCTTGATGTGCATGGCCCAGAACGCAGCGGCGGGTACAGTCCTGATCGTTGGCGATAGTATCAGCGCCGGTTTCGGGCTGGATACCCGGTTGGGGTGGGTATCCCTGCTCGAGCAACGGCTCAAGCGCGAAGGTTTCGACGATAAGGTGGTCAATGCGTCCATCAGCGGCGACACCAGTGCCGGAGGCCAGGCGCGCCTGCCTGCGCTGCTTGCAGAGCATAAGCCTGAGCTGGTGATCCTCGAGTTGGGCGGTAACGACGGGCTGCGTGGATTGCTGCCAACGCAATTGCAACAAAACCTTGCAGCAATGATCGACAGCTCCCGCGCCAGTGGCGCCAAGGTGCTGCTGCTCGGCATGCAATTGCCACCCAACTACGGCGTTCGGTATACCGAGGCCTTCGCGAAGGTCTACAGCACGCTGGCCGAGGAGAAAAAGATCCCGCTGGTGCCGTTTTTTCTCGACGGCGTGGGCGGTCATCCAGACTTGATGCAAGCCGACGGGCTGCACCCGGCTGCCGGGGCTCAGGACAAGTTACTGGAAAATGTCTGGCCTACACTGAAACCGCTGCTTTGACGCTTTTCTAGCGGCGGTGTTTCGGCTAAGGTGGCGCCCCCGATTTGGAGCCCCCGATGCCGCGTCCCGCCTGGTCACTTTTTGCCTACCAACTGATCGAGCCTGACGAACAGCTGGATCTGTTCGCCTGCCAGGAAGTGCGGGTACATCTGGTGACCCGTCAGCTGGAGCTGGGCGGCTCGGCGGACCGGACCTTGTGCGGCAGCCTGCTGCCAGCACAACCGCGCTGGTCAAGCGTCGAACGCCGAGTGTTCCAGGACCAGCGCCTGTGTTCGCTGTGCCGGGCCATTCTGGAATCGCAAAAACGCGGTACATCGCCGATCTGGCCAGAGCTGCGTTTCGAGCTTTAGAACCCGATACAGTGCTTGCTATCGGTCAACTCCCCGATTTTCCAGGCGCCGGTGTACAATCTCGTTTTTACACCCTTGTCGATCATGCGAAGGATTTTCCGGATGTTGCCGCGCTTTCCTGCCGTCACCCGCTACCTGTCTCTCGCCGCCCTTTGTGTGGCGGGTCCCGTAGCAGCATTGGAGCTGCCCCTGCCACCGCCCGGTGAAGACATCATCGGTCAGGTCCAGGTGATCAAGGCCAAGTACGAAGACACCTTCGCCGACCTTGGCACCACCTACGATCTGGGCTATTCGGAAATGGTCGCGGCCAACCCTGGCGTCGATCCATGGTTGCCGGGCGCTGGCACCGAAGTGGTGCTGCCGACGCGCTTCATCCTGCCGCCGGGTCCGCGTGAAGGCATCGTCATCAACCTGGCTGAATACCGCCTCTATTACTTCCCGAAAGGCCGGAACGTGGTGTACACCTTCCCGCTGGGTATCGGCCGTGAAGGCTGGGGCTCGCCGATTGCCCATACCAGCATCATCGCCAAGACGCCGAACCCGACTTGGACCCCTCCAGCGTCGATCAAGGCCGAGCACCTTGCCGATGGAGATCCGCTGCCGAATGTGGTGCCGGCAGGCCCGGACAACCCGTTGGGGCCGTTCAAATTCACGCTGGGCACGCCGGGCTACCTGATCCACGGTTCGAACAAGAAGTTCGGCATCGGCATGCGCACCAGCCACGGTTGCTTCCGCATGTTCAACAACAACGTGCTGGAGATGGCGGGCATGGTGCCGGTAGGTACGTCGGTACGCATCGTCAGCGATCCGTACAAATTCGGCGTCAGTGGCGGCAAAGTGTATCTGGAAGCGCACACACCGCTGGACGACAAGGGCAACCCCTCTGTAGTCGACAAGCACACCGCGGTGATCAATGCGATGCTCAAGCGTGAGGACATCACCAACAACCTGCGCATGAACTGGGATGTAGTGCGCGACGTGGTTGCCGCTGAAGATGGCCTGCCGGTGGAAATCGGAGTGCCGAATAGTGCTTCCGCGCCGATGGTGACGAGTGCACCGATCGACCCGCTGCAGTAATGCTTGAACAGAACCCGCCGACGCTGACTGCGCCGGCGGGTTTTTTATGGCCTGGACAAAACCCCGGGCAATAAAAAAGCCGACCCAAAAAATGGGTCGGCTTGATAACAATCCCGAAGGATTATTACTTGCGGCTAGCTTTGTCCAGCATGCGCAGAGCACGCTCGTTAGCTTCGTCAGCAGTCTGTTGTGCTTTTTGAGCAGCAGCCAGAGCTTCATCAGCTTTACGGTAAGCTTCGTCTGCACGAGCCTGGGAGCGAGCAGCTGCGTCTTCAGTAGCTGTCAGACGTGCTTCGGTTTCTTTCGATACGCTGCTGCAACCGGTAGCCAGAACTGCGGCCAGAGCCAGAGCAGAGAATTTCAGAACGTTGTTCATCGTGTTCCCCTTCAAGGACTTTCTATTAAGTAGCTGTCTCCTCAGAGTGAGGAAATAGCCGGCGTACATACTACCCATTACTTGTCGTAAGTAAACTGACGTATAGCAAGAAGCAAAAAAAATTGTAGGCGTTGATTCTTTTTCGAGCAACTTTTAACTGCATTGTTTAAAAAGTATCCAGCTGGGAGGCCCGAGCTGAGCGAGGCGCCGAAAAAAAGTTTCGCTCGCTCACAGCTCTTTTCCGAGTCTCGGCTAAAGTCTGTCTAGATGGATTCGTCTACACTTTTGTTCGGAATTTGCGTGGCGCCTCTCATATCTTTCTCCATGTTGAGGTGACTTTAACAAAGGGCGCTCGTCTTAAGTCTCAATATCCGGCAATGTTCAGGCTATCGACCTTCAGAGATATTCGGTCGAGCCATCTCTGCGTATTACGGAGCAGCACCCGCCAACCCGCGTGATGACGAGCGTATCTTGAGCATTTCTGCCAATGGCGCCTACTATTTGATACGTGCTCGGTTGCGCGAGATGGGTGCGGCTCTTCTCGGTGTCCATTCAGGCACGGGGTGGCGTAGATGTTCCTTCGCCGGAAAAACATCGGTAAGGTAGGGGTCAGAATTCCAGACCCGCGAGGAGTAGTGATGAGCGAGGCGTTGTCCATCCACCATGACCAGGCTGGTCATCAGTTCGAGACCAATGTGGACGGTCATCGTGCCTACCTGACCTATATGGATCTGGGGAAACAGACCCTGGATATCTATCGCACCTTTGTGCCCAATGCACTGCGTGGTCGCGGCATTGCGGCAGCCTTGACCGAGAAGGCGCTGGAGTACGCTGAGGAAATGGGCTACACCGTCATTCCATCGTGTTCCTACGTGGAGCGCTACATGGAACGTCACCAGCGGCATGCGGCCAAGCTGAGCCAGTAACCTTTCAAAGAATCGAACGCATAAAAAAACGCCGGGTCAAGCCCGGCGTTTTTTTGTGCGGCGAAAAGTGATCAGCTGCGATCGCGTTTCGGCAGCACGTCCTTGAGCTTGGCATGCATGCTGCGCAAGGTATTTTCGGTGGCGGTCCAGTCGATGCAGGCATCGGTGATCGACACGCCGTATTGCAGGTCGGCGAGGTCTTTCGGGATTGCCTGGCAGCCCCAGTTCAGGTGACTTTCGACCATCAGGCCGATGATCGACTGGTTGCCTTCGAGGATCTGGTTGGCGACGTTCTCCATCACCAGCGGTTGCAGGGCCGGGTCCTTGTTGGAGTTGGCGTGGCTGCAATCGACCATGATGTTCGGCTTGATCTTCGCTTTGTTCAGCGCTTGCTCGCAGAGCGCGACGCTGACCGAATCGTAGTTCGGCTTGCCGTTGCCGCCGCGCAGTACTACGTGACCGTAGGCATTGCCCTTGGTGGTGACGATCGACACACCACCTTCCTGGTTGATGCCCAGGAAGCGGTGAGGGCTGGAAACCGATTGCAGGGCGTTGATAGCGACCGTCAGGCCGCCATCGGTGCCGTTCTTGAAGCCGACTGCCGAGGACAGGCCGGAGGCCATTTCACGGTGAGTCTGGGATTCGGTGGTGCGCGCACCGATGGCCGACCAACTGATCAGGTCCTGCAGGTACTGCGGGGAGATCGGGTCGAGGGCTTCAGTTGCGGTCGGCAGGCCCATCTCGGCCAGGTCCAGCAACAATTGACGACCGATGTGCAGACCGTCCTGAATCTTGAAGGAGTCGTCCAGGTACGGATCGTTGATCAAACCTTTCCAGCCGACGGTGGTGCGTGGCTTCTCGAAATACACGCGCATGACCAGATACAGGGTATCGGACACTTCGGCCGCAAGTGCCTTCAGGCGCTCGGCGTATTCATGGGCAGCCTTGATGTCGTGGATCGAGCAAGGCCCGATGACAACAAACAGGCGGTGGTCGGTGCCATCAAGAATGTTGCGAATGACTTCGCGGCCCTTGGTGACAGTGCGCAGGGCAGCGTCGCTCAGAGGGATATCACGCTTGAGCTGATCGGGAGTGATCAGCGTCTCGTTGGAGGCGACGTTTAGGTCGTTGATCGGTAAATCAGCCATCGTTTACTCGTCAGGTCACGGGTGCCGGCCGCCAGCGAACCCGCGCGGCGGAGCACAGCAAATTAAGCGCGTCGGGGAGCAGAACCTTAGCGCGTTACACCGTGGCTCGACAATGGGCAGACACCGGTTTAAGGGGCATTCTCAATTAGTTTGCGCGGGGAACCCCATTGAGAATGCCCCTCCTAATCCAGCACAACTTGTGCAAATGCCCTGCGAACCGTGTCGTGAGAGAACTCGTCGGCATGCTCCTGGACCCATTCGAGGGCCAGGGCCTGAGTTTCCTGCAGATCGTCATGCGCATCATGCAGGCGGCAGTAACGTTCGATCTGGCACACCTGCTCGCCCATCCGGGCACTGAACATCATCTGTTCGTCAACGAAGGCAATGCCTACCAGATAACCGCGTTTGCGTCGCAGGCACCAGGCTACATAGCCCAGAAAACGCATGTCGGGGTTCAAGGTCGGCATGCGAATTTCCAGCGCCGTACCGTGGCGCCACGCCCGGTGATAATTGCAAGCCATGCCCCCGAGGCTGATAGTGTGCAGCTGTTGCCGTGAAATACACTCAGGTTTGAGCAACGTTAATTCGACGGGCACATCGTCAGGGTGAGGAATAAAACGTCCCATGAACACGGACTCCATGTGTCGGCCATCTGACATTGTTTCACCCAGTATAGTGGTCGAATTGGAACTGACTGATTTCGACGCCGACCAACGGCTGCTGGCGATGAGCGGTGTGTCGCTGGTTATTTTCACCAGCGTCGGCTGCGCCAGTTGCCGTTTTGCCCGTGAGCAATTGCCACGACTCGACCTGGACGTCGACCGGCTGTGCTGGATCGATGCCGGGGACAATGGCGGGCTGGTCGAGCGTTATCAGGTTTTTCATTTGCCGGCGCTGTTTGTGGTGCGCGACGGCGAATTCTTCGGGGCACTAAAATCGCGCCTGACCCGCACCGAGCTCAATGAAGCCGTGGGTCAGGCGTTGAGTCGAATTGCAGAGGAGTTGCCATGATGGGGGCAGTGACCAAACCGACAATCGGTATTATCGGAACCGGCGCGATCGGCGGTTTCTACGGGTTGATGCTGGCGCGTGCCGGTTTCGATGTGCACTTTCTGTTGCGCAGTGAGTTTTCGGCGGTGGCCGAGCGAGGGTTGATGCTCGACAGTGCGGTGCACGGCGCGCTGACGTTGAATCCGGTTCAGGCGTATTCGACGGCCGAAGACATGCCGCCCTGTGACTGGTTGCTGGTGGGCGCGAAAACCACCAGTAACGCGCAACTGGCACCGACGATCATTCAAGCCGCCGCCCCCGATGCGAAAGTGCTGCTGATGCAAAATGGCCTGGACGTTGAAGACAGTCTGCGAGCGTTGCTCCCTGATTCGCTGCACGTGCTCGGTGGGCTCTGCTATATCTGCGTTCATCGCGACGGACCAGGCGTCATCACCCATCAGGCGCTCGGCGCGGTGAATGTTGGCTATCACAGTGGCCCTGCAGCTGATGAGCAGGCGCGCATGGCGATTGTCGAGGAGGGCGCCGGGCTGTTCCGCGCCGCCGGCATCGATTCCCAGGCCATGGCGAACCTGCATCAGGCACGCTGGCAAAAACTGGTCTGGAATATCCCCTACAACGGTCTGTCGGTTCTGCTCGGGGCAAGCACCACGCCGTTGATGGCCGATGCCGACAGTCGGGAACTGATCAAGGCTTTGATGGCTGAAGTGGTTCAGGGAGCAATCGCCTGCGGTCACGACGTACCGGCCGGTTATGCCGATCATCTGTTCATGGTGACCGAGAAAATGCCGGACTATTGGCCGAGCATGTACCACGATTTTCTGCACAAACGACCGCTTGAGCTGGATGCGATTTACGCCCGGCCACTGGCGGCAGCCAAGGCCGCAGGGTGCGAGTTGCCGCGAATCGAAGCCTTGTATCGCAGTTTGAGTTTTATCGATCGACGTAATACCTGAGTCGATCATCCTGAGGGGGAAGGGCATGGCAAAAACTATCGACGACAAACTGGTGCTGGCGATTTCTTCGCGTGCGCTGTTTGACCTGAGCGAAAGCCACAAGGTCTATCTGTCGAGCGGTGTCGAAGCCTATCGGCAATATCAGATCGAACACGAAGACGAAATCCTCGAGCCCGGTGATGCATTCCCGTTGGTGCAGAAACTCCTCAACTTGAACACCAGCCTTGGCCGCGCCCGGGTCGAGGTGATCCTGGTGTCGCGCAACAGTGCCGACACCGGCCTGCGGGTGTTCAATTCGATCCACCACTATGGCCTGGCGATTTCCCGCGCGGCGTTTGTCGGCGGACGCAGTCCTTATCCGTACCTGAAGGCGTTTGGCTGCGACCTGTTTCTCTCGACGCATGCCGAAGACGTGCGCAGTGCACTGGATGCCGGGTTCGCCGCGGCGACCATTCTGTCGGGTGGCGCCAGCCGTGCGGCCAGTGATGAATTGCGCATTGCCTTCGATGGTGACGCGGTGCTGTTTTCCGATGAGTCGGAGCGCGTCTATCAGTCCGGTGGTCTGGAAGCGTTTCAGGCCAGCGAGCGTGAAGCCGCCCGCGAGCCATTGCGCGGTGGGCCGTTCAAAGGCTTCCTTGCCGCCCTCAATCTGTTGCAACGGGAATTCCCGGAAGACGCTTGTCCGATTCGCACCGCCTTGGTGACGGCGCGATCGGCGCCCGCCCACGAGCGAGTGATCCGGACCTTGCGCGAATGGGACATTCGTCTGGACGAGTCGCTGTTTCTCGGCGGCCTGACCAAGTCGGCGTTTCTCGAAGCCTTTGCCGCCGACGTGTTTTTCGACGATCAGGCCGGTCATTGCGAGTTGGCCCGCGAGGTGGTCGCCACTGGCCACGTGCCGCACGGCATAAGCAACGAGCAAAAGGTTTAAGCCCACGGTTCAACGCGTTACGCGAAACGTCGTACTCGCCAAGGCACTGCTAAGCTGAATCAATCTCCGCCATGTTGGCACTCAAGGAGGTCATATGATTCATTCGATGCTGTACGCCACTGACCTCGGCCTGTACGCACCTTTGGTGATGCAGCATGCCTTGGCGCTAGCGCGAACATTCAATGCCGATCTCTACGTGGTGCACGCCGTTGAACCGATGGGGCTGTTTGCCGAGTCGGTGCTTCAGAGTTACCTCGATGAGCAGGCGTTGAATGAGTTTCACAGCCAAGGCTTGAACACGGTGATTGCCAACATCGAGCAGCGGGTACTCGACAGCTTTCGTGAAGAATTGGGGGATGAAGGGTCGCAGGACCTGGAGCGGATCAAAGCAGTGCGGGTGCTTCAAGGCGATCCGTCACAGGTGATTCTCGACCAGGCGCAGAAACTCTCCGTGGATTTGTTGATCGTAGGTAGTCATAGCCATGGTGCTGGCGCGGAAACGCCTTTGGGCCGGACTGCAGCGCGTGTGCTGCAACTGTCTCGGGTACCGGTCTATCTGGTGCCGCTGGTGGAGCGTCGGCGCCAAGGGGATCGTTAGAGCACCAATAGTGGCAGTTTGATAAAAAAGTTCTAGATTTATTCGTCAAACCATTAATATAGTTATATACCGTCGCTGATGCCCGTGGCGTCTACCTGCTTTGAGGGATTCATATGAAGCTTCAACAATTGCGCTACATCTGGGAAGTGGCGCACCACGACCTCAACGTTTCCGCTACAGCCCAAAGCCTTTACACGTCACAACCGGGCATCAGTAAGCAGATCCGTCTGCTGGAAGACGAATTGGGGGTTGAGGTTTTCGCTCGCAGCGGCAAGCACCTGACCCGCGTCACCCCGGCCGGCGAGCGCATTATCACCACCGCTGGCGAGATCCTGCGCAAGGTTGAAAGCATCAAGCAGATCGCCCAGGAATTCTCCAACGAGAAGAAAGGCACCCTGTCGATCGCCACCACGCACACCCAGGCGCGTTATGCGTTGCCACCGGTGATCAGCAATTTCATCAAGCAATACCCGGACGTTGCCCTGCACATGCACCAGGGTTCGCCGATGCAGATCGCTGAAATGGCCGCTGACGGCACCGTGGATTTCGCCATCGCCACCGAAGCGCTGGAGCTGTTCGGTGATCTGGTGATGATGCCGTGCTATCGCTGGAACCGCTGCGTGGTCGTGCCTCAGGGCCACCCGCTGACCAAGCTGTCGAAGCTGACCCTGGAAGCCCTGGCTGAATACCCGATCGTGACGTACGTATTCGGTTTCACAGGCCGCTCGAAACTCGACGAAGCGTTCAGTCATCGCGGCCTGACGCCGAAAGTGGTGTTCACCGCCGCCGACGCCGACGTGATCAAGACGTACGTTCGCCTGGGTCTGGGCGTGGGTATCGTGGCGAAAATGGCGGTCGATGCCAAACTCGATAGCGACCTGGTCATGCTTGATGCCAGCGACTTGTTCGAATCCAGCATTACTAAAATCGGTTTCCGTCGCGGCACGTTCTTGCGTGGCTTCATGTGCGACTTCATCGAGAAGTTCGCCCCGCACCTGACCCGCGAAGTCATGGCCAAGGCCATCCAGTGCCACAACAAGCAGGAACTGGAAGAGCTGTTCGACGGTGTCGAACTGCCGGTGCATTAATCTCCCGCGTTAGACCACCTCGGTAACAGAAAACTGTTGCCGAGCACCCGCCACCTGAATCTCCACCTCGTCCCCTTCGAACTTGCCCAGCAGGCTTTTACCCAGCGGTGAGCGGGGGGTGATGACGGTAATCCATTGCCCCACCAGGTCGACCTTCAAGCCCGCCGCGTCGGGGGCCAGAAACAACCATTGCTCACGACCCTTTTCGTCTTTCAGACCGAGCAGGGCACCGACTTCGATGCCGCGCTGATCATCATAAGGGCGCAGCGCCTGGTTCTGGCAAAGCGTCAGTGAGTGCCTGATTTCTTCCACCCGTTTGGCCTGCCCGGCTGCCAGATAAGACGCCTCCAGACCGAGCGTGTCGTACTTGTTCTCGGCGATGTTTTCTTCGTGGGTCGCGGTTTCGTAAGCGGTTTGTGCGGCGCGTTCGGCGATGTCGAGGTCGATCCGCAGCTTGTCGAGAATCAGTTGGTGGACGGTCGGCTTGTGCATAGAGAGATTCATGATCAATCGCAGAATTGCTGGACGTTGGCGCGGCTTTTTTCGCTCGGTGCAGTCTGGTCCTGTTGTAACCAGAACTGGCATTTGGGGTTCGATAGATTGCGGTTGTTGCTGCGGGCCTGATCAAGCCTTTGCTGCTGCTCGTTCTTGCGCAGGTTCTCTTCGTACTGTTCGAACAACGGGCTCTGAGGCGGAATATCCGGCACCGGTTGCACCACCACCGGTGGTTTGGCCAGTTGCTCGACCGCTGCCGCCACAGGCGCCAGTTGCTCGTTGAACAACAGTCGGGAGGTGAGCCAGCACGTCAGCGCGATCGCGATAAACCCCAGCCACACACCCAGGGCAATGCTGCCGGTCAGTTGCAAGGCGTTTAGCTGGATTGGCAACGGGCGGCGCGGGTTGGGACGGTAGGGCATGGCTGCCTCCTGGCGGGTGGTTGCGGGCGAGTGGCGATTGTCGCATGAAGATTAATCGCCGTCGGCTCTTCTGCACGGGGTAATTTATGAGGACAATCGGCGCCTTTGCCAACGGGAGCCTGGAATGCCTGAAATGAAAGCCCGCTGGGATATTTTCTGCGCGGTGGTCGACAACTTTGGCGACATCGGCGTGACCTGGCGTCTGGCCCGACAGCTGGTGGCCGAACATTCGGTGGCGGTGCGTTTGTGGGTCGATGATCTGCGGGCCTTCGAACGCTTGTGTCCGGAAATCGACATCAACGCCTCACAGCAATGGCAGCAGGGCGTCGAAGTGTGTCAGTGGACGACCGACTGGCAGCCGACTGAAGCCGCTGATGTGGTGATCGCCGCGTTCGCCTGCCAATTGCCGAGTGCTTACATGGAGGCCATGGCCGAGCGGGAAAAACCGCCGCTATGGATGAATCTCGACTATCTGAGTGCCGAGGACTGGATCGTCGGCTGCCACGGCTTGCCGTCGGTGAAATATAAGAGCGTACAAAAATTCTTTTTCTTCCCGGGGTTTCAGAAGGGCACCGGTGGCTTGCTGCGGGAAAGCGGATTGCTTGAGCGTCGTCAGCAGTTTCAGCAAAACCCCGAGGCCCAGCGAGAATTCCTGCAAGGTTTAGGGATTGATCGCGCGCAAGGTGCGCAGTTGATCTCGCTATTTGCCTACGAAAATAACGGGCTGGCCAGTTGGCTCGAGGCAATGGCTGCCGACTCTACGCCCACGCATCTGCTAGTGCCCGAAGGTCGGATTCTTGGGGATGTCGAACGTTGGCTCGGTGTGGACGGTCTGGTGGCCGGCGCGCTGCATGTGCGCGGTGAATTGACCGTGCAAGTGCTGCCGTTCGTCCGGCAGGATCAATACGATCACCTGCTCTGGTGCTGCGATTTCAATGCCGTGCGCGGCGAAGATTCCTTTGTCCGCGCCCAATGGGCGGGCCGGCCGCTGCTCTGGCACATCTATCAGCAGGACGAAGACATCCATCTGGACAAGCTCGACGCCTTCCTCGCGCTGTACACCCACGGCCTGTCGGAGCCTGCCCGCGAGGCGATCAGCGGTCTTTGGCGGGCGTGGAATGCGGGTGACAATATTACCGGGCACTGGCAATCGACCCGAAAACACTGGCCAGAACTGCAAAAACACGCCGAAGCGTGGTGTCTGGAACAGGCTTTGCAGGCAGATCTTGCCGCAGCGCTGGTACAGTTTTATGTAAATTGGATATGATACGCGGCCTAGATTTTTGTAAATCCCATCCAAATTCGGATATTCGCAATGAAAACTGGTAAAGAACTGAAACCCGGTACCGTGATCCGTCTCGAAAACGATCCTTGGCTGGTTCAGAAAGCTGAATTCACCAAGTCTGGTCGTAACAGCGCGATCATGAAGACCAAGCTGAAAAACCTGCTGACCGGTTACAAGACCGAGATCGTTTACAGCGCCGACGACAAGCTGGACGACGTAATCCTCGACCGCAAAGAAGCGACCCTGTCCTTCATCAGCGGCGACACCTACACGTTCATGGATACCACCGACTACACCATGTACGAGCTGAACGCTGAAGACATCGAAGCCGTTCTGCCTTTCGTTGAAGAAGGCATGACCGATGTTTGCGAAGCGATCTTCTTCGAAGAGCGTCTGGTTTCCGTAGAGCTGCCGACCACCATCGTGCGTGTAGTTGACTACACCGAAGGTTCGGCTCGCGGCGACACTTCCGGCAAGGTGATGAAGCCTGCCAAGCTGAGCAACGGTACTGAGCTGCAAGTTGCTGACTTTATCGAAATCGGTGACAAGATCGAGATCGATACCCGCGAAGGCGGTTCCTACAAAGGCCGTGCTAAATAAGCACTGCTTCAGGAATGAAAAAGCCCGACCATCGAGTCGGGCTTTTTTTGTGGCCGAAGATCAAGATCAAAAGATCGCAGCCTCGTTGCACTCGACAGCTCCTACAGGGGAATACAAAACCAATGTAGGAGCTGTCGAGTGCAACGAGGCTGCGATCTTTTGCTTTATTTCAGGTGTTGCTTGAGCTCTTCAGAGGCTTGAAGCATCGCCGAACGCACCGCTGGCACCTGGCTCACCACGTTAAGCAAACCATAGTCGTGGATCATGCCGTTGTAGCGCACCGCCGTGACCGGCACCCCAGCCTCGTCGAGTTTGCGGGCGTAGGCTTCGCCTTCATCGCGCAGCACGTCGGCGCCGGCGGTCTGCACCAGGGCAGGTGGCAGGCCCTTGAGTTGCGCGGTGGTTGCCCGCAACGGCGAGGCATAGATCTCGTTACGCTGTTTGGCATCTGTGGTGTAGTTGTCCCAGAACCACTTCATCATGTTTTTGGTGAGGAAGTGCCCCTCGGCAAACTGGTTGTAGGACGCCGTCTCGAAGCTGGCGTCAGTCACCGGCCACAGCAGCACCTGGAACCTGATCGCTGGCGTGCCTTTGTCTTTGGCCATCAGCGCAACCACTGCCGCCATGTTGCCGCCGACGCTGTTGCCGGCCACGGCCAGACGTTTGCCGTCGACGTTGATCTCTTTACCGTGCTCGGCCACCCATTTGGTTGCGGCGTAAGCCTGGTTGATCGCCACCGGGTAATGCGCTTCCGGCGACGGGGTGTAATTGACGAACACTGCCGCCGCCCCCGAACCGGTAACCAAGTCCCGAACCAGACGTTCATGGGTCGGGAAATCCCCCAGCACCCAGCCACCGCCGTGAAAGAACATGAACACGGGCAGCGGACCTTTGACCCCGGCCGGCCGGACGATGGTCAGGTTGAGCGGTTGGCCGTCGACTTGAATGGTCTTCTCGCTGACATCGGCTTTTGGCAGCGTCAGTTTCACCCCGGCCTGCGCGCCGACCAGCACGGCGCGGGCTTCTTTAGGGGTGAGTTGTTCCATCGGTTTACCGGTACCGGCATTCAGAACGTCGAGGAACCCCTGGGTGTTGTGTTCAACACCTTCACCCGCGAACGCGCTGTTAATGGACAAGGCGAGAAGGGGACCGGTCAAGACTTTACTGAAAGTGCTCATGTTCGTTTCCTGGTTCGGGCCTGGGAATCAGCGGTTAGACGGTAACGTGCAGGCGCACATCGACGTTGCCACGGGTGGCGTTGGAGTACGGGCAGACCTGGTGTGCAGCGTCGACCAGGCTTTGTGCATCGGCGTGTTCAAAACCCGGCAAGCTGATGTGCAGGTCGATGTCGAGGCCGAAACCGCCAGGGATCTGGCCGATGCCGACATGGGCGGTGATCGAAGCGTCGTCCGGGATTTTGCGTTTGGTCTGGCTGGCCACGAATTTCAGCGCGCCGATGAAGCAGGCGGAGTAGCCGGCTGCGAACAGTTGCTCAGGGTTGGTCGCTGCACCGCCAGCACCACCGAGTTCTTTGGGTGTGGCGAGTTTGACGTCGAGGATGTTGTCGCTGGAAACCGCACGACCGTCACGGCCACCGGTGGAAGTTGCGATAGCGGTGTAGAGAGTTTGCATGTGTAAGCCTCATTCGAGTTTGGTTATTTCGCGCTAAATGTTTGTGCGCTAAGTAAGTGCGAAATAAATGTAGCTCGTGAATATTTAGCGCGCAATATAAATTTTTGAAGAAGTTTTGGTTTGAGAGGCAGGGGCTGAATGGATGTGTTGAGTTAGAGCTGTTGCGTCAGGATTTTCAGCGGGGATTTTTCTGACGGGGGGGAGCGAGGTCGGAGGGACACCACAAAGCAAATGTGGGAGCGAGCTTGCTCGCGATGGCGGTGAGTCAGTCAACATCAATGTTGAATGTCAGATCGCTATCGCGAGCAAGCTCGCTCCCACAGGGGATTCGTGATGGTTTGGAGATTAGAGACTGTCCTGCAGATTACTGCGCAGCGCTTGCAGCTCCGCTTGAAGTTTCTGCAGGCGCTCCAGCGTCATACCGCTAGCGCCGAGGATGCACTGGGGAACGTCCCGAGCCTTGTCCCGCAAGGCGCGGCCCTGTTCAGTCAGTTCGACAATCACCACCCGCTCGTCCTCACGGCTGCGGGTGCGGCTGAGCAAGCCTTCGACTTCCAGGCGTTTGAGCAGTGGCGTCAGTGAACCGGGATCGGTCAGCAAGCGCGTGCTGATTTCGCCTACGGTCAAACCGTCCTGTTCCCATAACACCATCATCGCCAGGTATTGCGGATAGGTCAGGCCCAGCGCTTGCAACAGCGGCTTATAGACCTTGGTCATCAGCAGCGAGGTGGAATGCAGGGCGAAGCAGGCCTGATTGTCCAGCAGCAGGTCGTCGCAGTTATCCGGGGTGTTGCACTCGGTGGTCATTTCGAAGCCTTGATCAGTGATCGTCATAAATCTAGCGGGCGAATCTTTAATGCACCAGACAATTCTAGCCTAGTGCCGGTCGAGGGTACTTTGCAGGGCCAGATCCCACGGCGGGATCGGGCTGAAGCGGGTTTTCAGGTATTCCAGCAATAAGCGGCTGCGGGGATTGGGTTGTTGCTCAAGGCGCAAGGCATAAATACCGGTCGTTTCCGGTGGTGGCAGGCCGTGTTCGCAGAACAGCGGAAGCAGTTCACCGCGTAACAGGTATTCGCTGGTCAACCAGGTCGGCAAGTGCGCGATACCCAGCCCGGCCAATGCGCCGCAAACCAACGCCTCTGCATTGTTGGCACTCATGCGGATGCGCGCCGGGCGGTGCAAGTGCATCTGCCCGTCCCGCTCGAAACGCCAGGCGAACGGCGGTGCCAGGCCATCCCAGTCGAGCCCGTCGTGTTCAATCAACTGCGCCGGATCGGTTGGTACACCACGTCGTTGCAAATACCCGGGGCTGGCGCAGGCGATGCGCACCATGCTCGCCAGCGGCGTGGCCACCAGCCGGGTATCGGCCATTTGCCCGGCACGCAGCACCAGATCGACCTTACCCAGATTCAAACCCTGCATGTCGACGAAACTGTCGATCAAGTGCAACTGCACATCGAGACCGGGGTAGAGCATCAGAAAGTCGGCAATCACCGGCGCCAGGTGTCGCCGCCCGAACGCTGCCGGTGCATCGATCCGAATCAAGCCTTCGGGTGCGCTGCTCAAGGATACCGCCTCAGCCCGAGCCAGCCGCAGTTCAGCAACGATCCGCCGCGCGCGCTCGGCAAACGCCAAACCCGCCGGCGTAGCGCGCACTGCGTGGGTGCTGCGAATGAACAACTGGCTGCCGACGGCGCTTTCCAGGCTGTCGATGCGTCGCGCCACCGCCGAAGGGGTCAGCGGGTGGCGGCGGGACGCGGCGGAAAAACTGCCGGTTTCCAGCACGTCGAGGAACAGACCCAGTTGTTCGGTCAATTGATTGGGGTTCATGGTGTCGTCTGCGCTTGTGCGAAGTTGGCACAGCCATTGTGCGTTGCTGTGCGTTTCCCCGCCAGCGCCGACTGCGTAGGATGAATAGCCTGACGTGAAGGGAAAATCGCCTGTGATTGAGTTTTTAATGTATCTGGTGTTTGGCGCTGCCTTGGGCACCCTCGGTGGGTTATTCGGCATTGGCGGTGGTTTGATCGCGATCCCGCTGCTGGGCGTGTTGTTCGGCCTCGATCAGCAGATTGCCCAAGGCACGGCGCTGGTGATGGTGGTGCCCAACGTGATGCTGGCGCTGTGGCGTTACCACCAGCGTAATCGCATTGAATTGCGCCACGCGCTGCCATTGGCCTCGATGGGGTTCTGTTTCGCCTGGATCGGTTCGATCTGGGCGGTGGGCATTGATGCGCAAACCATGCGCGTCGGATTTGTCGCGTTCCTGATTGCCCTGTCGGCCTACAACCTGGTGCGAATGTTCTGCGCCAACGCGCCAGTGTCTGCGCAGATGAATTACTCATGGCCATGGCTGGGCGTGCTCGGCGCCGCCTCCGGCACCATGGGCGGGTTGTTTGGCGTGGGCGGGGCGGTGGTGGCAACGCCAGTGCTGACCAGCCTGTTCGGCACCAGTCAGGTGGTTGCGCAGGGTTTGTCGCTGGCGTTGGCGCTGCCGAGCACGGGCGTTACGCTGGTGACTTACGCGGTGCACCATCAGGTCGACTGGATGATCGGCTTGCCCTTGGCGGTCGGTGGTCTGATGAGCATCAGTTGGGGCGTGAGGATCGCCCACGCACTGCCGGAACGGCTGCTGCGCGGGTTGTTCTGTGGTTTTCTGGTGCTCTGCGCGGTGATGCTCGCCCTTAAAGTTTGAAGCCTTCGACGATGTGTTCGGCCAAGCACTCAGTGATCGGCGACGGGTTGTGCAGGTTGCGCACCAGCATGATGCTGGCCTCGGGCAGGATCGGCAGGTCCTCGGCCTCACCGAGTATGCGCATGTCGGGCGTGATCAGGCTTTCGAGTTGCGCGGTGACGGCCAGTCCGGCGCTGACCACCGCCATGATCGCCGACAGGCTGTCGCTGTTGTACGCCACGCGGTAATCGCGACCCATGGCATCAAGCGCATTGCAGGCCCACAGCCTGCAGAAGCAATCACTGTTGAACATCGCCAGCGGCAGCGGCGTTTGCTCATGGGCGCTGAAACATTGCGCCTCGGCCCAGACAAAATGCTCCTTGCGCAGTAATTGGCCGATCTCGTTGCCCGGTTCGCGGGTGACGATGGTCAAGTCCAGGTCCTGGCGCAGCAGCAATTGTTTTGATGATTCGCAGTGCACCTCGATCTGGATCAGCGGATACGTCTGGGCAAATCGCCGCAGAATCCCCGGCAAAAAACGCATCACGTAATCGTCCGGCGTGCCAATGCGCACCATGCCGACCATGTGCGGCTCGCGCAACGTATTGAACACCTCACTGTGCAGCTTGAGGATGCGCCGGGCATAGCCGAGCAGCACCTGACCCTCAGCCGTCAGCCGCACCTGCCGCCCGTCGCGCTGGAACAATTGACGCTGCAACACATCCTCTTCCAGCCGCTTCATCTGCATGCTCACGGCGGACTGAGTGCGATTGACCAACTCGCCGGCACGGGTAAAACCGCCCTGGTCGGCAATGGCGACAAAGGTGCGCAACACTTCGGTGTCGATACTCGGGTAGGCAGGCATTCATCAATCTCCGAGATGTGTTACATCAGAAACATTCGTTGGATTGATCTTAGCCCCGGCGCGACACTTGAGCCATCCAAACGGAGGGCAACAAGATGAAAGGTCAAAAAGGTTATGTCGATGTAGAAAAACACTCGGTGCACCTGATCTCCGATTTGCTGCACAAATTCAATCGCTGGTACGAACTGCACCGTGAACGTGAAATGTTGGCGGGCATGAGTGATGAAGCGTTGAAAGACATCGGGCTCAGTCGTGCGGATGTCGAGCACGAAACCATCCGCCCATTCTGGGATGACCCGATGCACAAATGAGTCATACAAAACTACACAAACCGTCTCCCGGTGAGGTAGGTTGCGAGCAGACAAGGAGATGCTCATGTGCGCAACACTGTCCTTTGCCATCAAACAGGCTCGGCGTCTGGCGCTGGCCGCCCAAGGGTTCAACGGGCGCCAGCCGCCAGCGGCGATCAAACCGGTTCAGCTCAATCGTCTGATCGAGCGGCTGGGCATTCTGCAGATCGATTCGGTCAATGCATTGGTGCGTTCGCACTACCTTCCCTTGTTTTCCCGCCTCGGCAATTACTCATCCGACTTGCTCGACCAGGCTGCCTGGAGTTCGGGCCGCCGGCGCACGCTTTTCGAGTATTGGGGGCATGAAGCCTCGTTGCTGCCCTTGTCGATGTACCCGTTGATGCGCTGGCGCATGCTGCGCGCGACCCGTGGCGAAGATATCTATCAGCAATTGGCACGTTTCGGTCGGGAGCAGCAGGACACGATTCGCCGGGTACTGGCCTCAGTTCAGGAGTTGGGCGCGCTTGGGGCCGGAAGCCTGTCGACCCGTCAGGAGCGGGCAGGGCCCTGGTGGGACTGGAGCGCGGAAAAGCATGCGCTGGAATGGTTGTTCGCCGCCGGTGAAGTGACCGTGGCCGGGCGGCGCGGGTTCGAGCGGCTTTATGATCTGCCGGAGCGGGTGATTCCTTCGGCGATTCTTGCGCAGCCGCTGCTGAGTGAGGCCGAGGCCCAGCGCGGCTTGTTGCTGCATGCCGCGACAGCGTTGGGCGTCGGAACAGAAAAAGACCTGCGGGATTACTTTCGTCTGAGTCCCGGTGATGCCCGTCCGCGCTTGGCGGAACTGGTGGAGGCGGGTGAATTGCTGAGCTGTGAAGTCCAGGGCTGGCGGCAACCGGCCTATTGTCTGCCAGAGCCGAAAGTGCCACGCAAGGTCGAGGCCAGCGCCTTGCTTTCACCCTTCGACTCACTGATCTGGGAGCGCAGTCGCACCGAGCGCCTGTTCGATTTTCGCTATCGGTTGGAGATCTATACGCCGCAGGACAAGCGGGTCTACGGGTACTACGTGTTGCCGTTTTTGCACAATGAACGGATTGCCGCTCGGGTGGATCTGCGCGCCGAGCGGGCGCAGGGCAGGCTGGCGGTGCACGCTGTGCATGAGGAAGAGCCGGGGCTGGATGACGAGGGGATGCTGGCGTTGGCGGTCAATCTACGGCGAATGGCGGATTGGCTGGGGCTTGAGCGGGTTCAGTTGAATTGCCCGCGGGCGAGTGCGGCGCGGTTGCGGGTGGCATTGTCGCAGTTCAGTGGTGTTTGAGCTGACGCCATCGCGAGCAAGCTCGCTCCCACAGGTACAGCGCAATCCTGTGGGAGCGAGCTTGCTCGGATGGCGGTGTATCAGGCAACCAAAGACTTACTGACTCATCGCCGGACTTGCTTCAACGTCTCGGCAATAAGAAACGCCAACTCCAGCGACTGATCGGCATTCATCCGCGGATCACAATGGGTGTGATACCGATCCGATAACCCGTCTTCGGTAATCGGCCGCGCCCCACCAATGCACTCAGTGACATTCTGCCCGGTCATCTCGATGTGGATGCCGCCGGCATACGTGCCTTCCGCTTCGTGAACCTGGAAGAACTGCTTCACCTCACCAAGGATCTGCGCAAAGTCGCGGGTCTTGTAGCCGCTGCTGGCCTTGATGGTGTTGCCGTGCATCGGGTCGCAACTCCACAGCACTTGCTTGCCTTCGCGCTGCACGGCACGGATCAGTTGCGGCAGGTGATCGCCGACCTTGTTCGCGCCCATACGCGCAATCAGGTTCAGACGGCCCGGATCGTTGTCCGGGTTGAGCACATCGATCAGGCGAATCAGGTCTTCGGGGTTCATGCTTGGGCCGACTTTGACCCCGATTGGATTGTTCACGCCACGCAGGAACTCGACGTGAGCGCCGTCGAGCTGACGGGTGCGATCGCCGATCCACAGCATGTGCGCCGAGCAATCGTAGTAATCGTTGGTCAGGCTGTCGCGACGCACGAAGGCTTCTTCATAGTTCAGCAACAGCGCTTCGTGGGCGGTGAAGAAACTGGTTTCGCGCAGTTGCGGCGAGCTGTCCATGCCGCAGGCGCGCATGAACGCCAGGGTTTCATCGATGCGATCGGCCAGGTGGCTGTACTTCTCGGCCAGCGCCGAGTTGGCGATGAAGTCCAGGTTCCACTTGTGCACCTGATGCAGGTCGGCAAAACCGCCCTGGGCGAAGGCGCGCAACAGGTTCAGGGTCGCGGTGGACTGGTGGTAGGACTGGAGCAAGCGCTCCGGGTCCGGCACGCGGCTTTTTTCATCGAAACCGATGCCGTTGACGATGTCGCCACGGTAGGCCGGAAGGGTGACGCCGTCGATGGTTTCGTCATTGGCCGAGCGCGGTTTGGCGAACTGCCCGGCCATGCGCCCGACCTTGACCACCGGGCAACCGGCGGCGAAGGTCATGACGATCGCCATTTGCAGCAGGACTTTAAAGGTGTCGCGGATTTTCGCGGCGGAGAACTCGGCGAAGCTTTCGGCGCAGTCACCGCCCTGCAGCAGAAACGCGCGGCCTTGGGTCACTTCGGCAAACTGACGGCGCAACTCCCGGGCTTCACCGGCAAACACCAGCGGCGGATAACTGGCCAGCGTTTGCTCGACGTGCAGCAAATGCGCTGCGTCGGGGTAATGGGGTTGTTGCTGGATCGGCAGGGCGCGCCAGCTGTCAGGGCTCCAGGGTTGGCTCATCACGGTCTCTAGTGTTTTACGCTCGGACTGTCATGTTATCAGCAATTAGTGCGTGACCTGTTCCCGTCGCTTCGCGGACAATCGCGCTTTTGCCGCGCCACTCCGCGGTTTTAGTACGTTGCCGGGCACGGCGACGATCAGGAGACGAAATGACTGAGGAGCGCGTCGAGCATCTGCTCGCCGAGGTACAGGATGAGTTCGGCGTGATTCGCGTGCTGGAAGTGGCTGATTACCGTTTTCTCGAGTTCGGTGATGCCATCGAACAGAGCTGCGTGTTCACGGCTGACCCGAGCTGGCTCGAATACGATTACACCCGGGCGATGCTGATTGGCGCGTTGTGCCACGAGCAGCCGGAAAGCGCGCTGTTCCTCGGCCTCGGTGCCGGCACCCTGACCCAGGCCTGCCTCAAGTTCCTGCCGCTGGAGGACGTCGAAGCCATCGAGCTGCGCCCCGACGTGCCGCGCCTGGCCATTGAATACCTTGGGCTGGATGACGATCCGCGGCTGTATATCCGGGTGGGCGATGCGCTGGAACTGCTCGACACCGCTGAGCCGGCGGATCTGATTTTCGTCGACCTCTATACCGATGTCGGGCCGGGTGTCGGGCATCTGGCGTGGAATTTCCTGGAAAACTGTCAGAAACGTCTGAGCCCGGGTGGCTGGCTGGTGATCAATCAGTGGGCCACCGACGATGGCAAGCCGTTGGGCGCCGCATTGTTTCGCGGGCTCTATCACCGGCATTACTGGGAACTGCCGGTGAAGGAGGGCAATGTGATTCTGCTCGTGCCTTCGGAGCTGGATCAGGAACTGGACATGGACGGCTTGATCGCCCGCGCCGAAGGGCTGGCGCCGCGTTTGGGGTATTCGTTGCAGTCGTTGATCAAGGCGATCCGCCCGGCGACATAAGTGTTGTTTGTCAGGGCCTCATCGCGAGCAAGCTCGCTCCCACAGGGGGATGCATTTCAATGTGGGAGCGAGCTTGCTCGCGATGGCCATCTTCCAGTCAACACATGCCTCAGAGTCCTTTGAAGACCCCCGGTCGCTTCTCGATCATAGACCGCACACCCTCCTTGGCATCCTCGCTAGCCAGCAGCTTCTTCACCAGCGTCGGCAATCCCTGCGTCGCCGCTGTTTCCCCTTCATAACGCGCCTGCCTTGCAGACATCAACGTCGCCTGAACCCCAAGCGGCGCCTGCCGGGCAATTCGCTCAGCCAACTCCATCGCCCGTGGCAGCAGATCCTCGCTGGCCATGACTTCCTGCACCAACCCCAGGTGCAACGCCTCATGGGCATCGAATTCATCGCCGGTCAGCAGCCAGCGCATGGCATTGCCCCAGCCAGCGACCTGATGCAGGCGCAACGTGGCGCCGCCGAACGGGAAGATCCCGCGTTGCACTTCTTTCTGGGCGAAGCGGGTGTTGCTGGCGCACAGGTTGATATCGGCGGCCAGCATCAATTCGATCCCGACGGTCAGGCAGTAGCCTTGCGCGGCGACAATCACCGGTTTGCTGACTCTGGGGCCGGCGAACACCCCCCATGGATCGCAGCCGCCGGGCGGTGCCTGCCAGCCTTCGGCCAGGGCCGCGCTGGCACTGACCAGATCCAGCCCTGCGGTGAAATGCTCACCATGGCCGAACACCACCGCCACCCGCGCTTCGCTGTCGGCCTCGAACTCGCCATAGGCCAGGCTCAGTTCGTTAAGCAGATCGAGATCGAAGGCATTGCGTTTGGCCGCCCGATCCAGGCCGATCATCAGGACATGACCGTGCCGTTCACGGCTCACACGACTGGAGCAGGGCTGATTCATTGTGCATTTCCTCGGGCGGGGAAGGGAGGTGTCAGACAGCAGGTCTACGTCACAAGGGTGAACCGTTTTAGCGCGATCGTCAGCAGGGCTGGGCCTTTGAAAAATAGACTGTTGCCCGATTGTCCGCAAAGCGTGTGACAGAACGCTATACACGGCAGTTTTCCGACAAATAAAGCTCCCTTTTTGAGCGAATTCCGGTATAGTGCGCGCCGGCCTTTAACCGGGCCGCGTTTAGGTAGCGCAATTCCCCGAAGTCAGCTTCGGCTGCACGTCCGCACAGCGGACTCTCCCTTGACGAATCTTTTTCATTCATTCGTTTTCGCAAATCCCCGCCGACAAAGCAGCCAGGGCGACTCTTGAGTCTTACACGGCATGCGCAGCTTTGGAGCATGGGTCTTTGCGGATGCACTTAGAGGCAGACCCATGACCCAGGAAACCGGCGGCTTCGCCGCTTTTAATCTTAATCCGAACATTCTTGCAGCCGTCATCGCGACTGGCTACGAAGAACCTTCGGCTATTCAGCAGCAATCGATCCCGATCATCATGGCCGGTCACGACATGATTGGTCAGGCGCAAACCGGTACGGGTAAAACCGCTGCGTTCGCCCTGCCGATCCTGCATCGCATCGATCCTGCTAAGCGCGAGCCGCAAGCCCTGATCCTGGCGCCAACCCGTGAGTTGGCGCTGCAAGTAGCAACCGCTTTCGAAACCTACGCCAAGCAAATGCCGGGCGTTACCGTTGTGGCCGTTTACGGCGGCGCCCCTATGGGTCCACAGCTGAAAGCAATCCGTAATGGCGCGCAGATCGTTGTCGCCACTCCGGGCCGTCTGTGCGACCACCTGCGTCGCGACGAAAAAGTTCTGTCGACCGTGAACCACCTGGTTCTCGACGAAGCGGACGAAATGCTCAAACTGGGTTTCATGGACGACCTCGAAGTTATCTTCAAGGCCTTGCCTCCAACCCGTCAGACCGTATTGTTCTCGGCCACCTTGCCGCAGTCGATCCGTGCCATTGCCGAACGCCATCTGCGCGATCCGCAACACGTGAAGATCCAGACCAAGACTCAGACCGTTACCGCGATCGAACAGGCTCACCTGTTGGTTCACGCTGACCAGAAGACCTCGGCTGTATTGAGCCTGCTGGAAGTTGAAGACTTCGATGCCCTGATCATGTTCGTGCGCACCAAGCAAGCGACCCTGGACCTGGCCAGTGCCCTGGAAGCCAAAGGCTACAAAGCCGCTGCGCTGAACGGTGACATTGCTCAGAACCAACGTGAGCGTGTGATCGAATCCCTCAAGGATGGCCGTCTGGACATCGTTGTGGCGACCGACGTTGCTGCTCGTGGTCTGGACGTTCCGCGTATCACTCACGTGTTCAACGTTGATATGCCGTACGACCCGGAATCCTACGTTCACCGTATCGGCCGTACCGGCCGTGCCGGTCGCGAAGGTCGTGCACTGCTGCTGGTGACTCCGCGTGAGCGCCGCATGCTGCAAGTGATCGAGCGTGTAACCGGTCAGAAAGTTGCCGAAGTTCGCCTGCCGGACGCTCAGGCTGTTCTCGATGCCCGCATCAAGAAACTGACCAACAGCCTGTCGCCGCTGGTGGCTGATGCCGAATCGACCCACGGTGATCTGCTGGATCGCCTGACTGCCGACATCGGTTGCACCCCGCGTGCACTGGCCGCTGCTCTGCTGCGCAAGGCTACCAATGCTCAAGCGTTGACCCTGGCTGCAATCGAGAAGGAACGTCCACTGGTGCCGAACAACGCACCGCGTGGCGATCGTCCAGAGCGTACCGGTGATCGTCCGGACCGTGGTGATCGTGAGCGTCGTGCTCCGGTTCCATTGGCCGAAGGTCGTGCCCGTTGCCGTACCGCGCTGGGTGCGCGTGATGGTATCGCTGCCAAGAACCTGCTGGGCGCTATCCTCAATGAGGGTGGTCTGGCTCGCGAAGCAATCGGTCGCATCCAGGTGCGTGACAGCTTCAGCCTCGTTGAGCTGCCGGAAGATGGTCTGGAGCGTCTGCTGACCAAGCTGAAGGACACTCGCGTTGCCGGTAAGCAGTTGAAGCTGCGTCGCTATCGCGAAGATTGATCCGCTCTCGGGCTGATTGATCGAACATAAAAAATCCCCGATTAGTTCGGGGATTTTTTTTGCCTGTAGCAGCTGCCGAGCCTGCGAGGTTGCGTTCGGCTGCGAAGCAGTCGTAAACCCTGTATGCACGGTGAATCAGCAAGACTGCGGTGTCTGATTTCACGACTGCTTCGCAGCCGAACGCAACCTCGCAGGCTCGGCAGCTGCTACACCGGGTCGAGTCTTGAGGGCTCTGGTGGGGGGAAGGGTTATTCCGTCACCGAACCGCCACCCGCCGTGATCACTTGCACGCTCATGCGTGGCGTCGCCAGATCGAGCCCGGCTTCGTCCAGGTGCCGTTTGAGTGACAGGTTGAACGCTCGGGACACTTCCCACTGCTTGATCGGTGCGGTCTTGAACCGGGCGCGAAGAATCGCGTTGCCCGACTCGAAACTCTCGACACCCTGAATCTCCAGTGGCGACCAGATGTTGCGCCGTTGCAGCGGATCAGTGCGCATCTTCTGACCGACGTCGCGCATCAGTTTGATCGCGTTATCGATGTCCATGTTGGAAGGTATCGCCACCCGGAAAATCGCGTAGCCGAATTCCCGGGAGTAGTTCTTGATGCTTTTGATTTCGCTGAACGGAATGGTGTGGACGATGCCGTCGATGTCCCGCAGGCGCACGGTGCGAATCGTTAATCCTTCGACGGTGCCCAGGTGGCCGCCGACGTCGACGTAGTCGTCGATGGCCAACGAGTCTTCGATGATGATGAATAGCCCGGTGATCAGGTCCGCCACCAGCGACTGTGCACCGAAACCGATGGCCAGACCGATCACGCCGGCACCGGCCAGCAATGGCGTGACGTTCATGCCCATGTTTGCCAGGGCGACGATCAGCGCAATGATGAAAATCGCCACGAACAACACGTTACGGATCAGCGGCATCATCGTCTGCGCGCGAGCATTCGCCAGGCCTTTGCGCGAGCGGGTGAGGGCGTGGTGCACGGCGGTGTCGCTGAGAATCCAGATCAGCCAGGCAAAAATCAGCGTGCCGCCAAGGCTGAACAGTTTGACGCTGACTTCATGGCCTTCGCCTTCGGTGAAGCGGATCAGCGACATGCCCCAGACCCGCAGGCCGAGTTCGATGAACGCCAGCCACACCACCAAATGAGCGAGTGTGTAGAAGAAGCTTTTCAGGCGCTCCGAATACAGCGCATGACGTTTCACGCTGCGCTGCGGTTTGAGTGAATGGCGGCGCACCAAACCGTTGATGACCATGCACAACACCAGCAGCACAGTGCAGATCAGCGACTGACGCAGCGCGGTGCTGGTATCGCCGGCCGAGACGAACGTGGCGAACAGGGAAATACCCACCAGCACCAGCGCCGGCATGTACCAGAAGGTCCCGAGAATCTCGATCGTGTCGCTGAGGGCGCGGCGAGTCAGGCGCCGGGACAGCGGTTGGTTGCGAATCAAGTGGGCGATGGGGCGACGGAACCGCAGGATGAACAGCCCCGTGGAAAGCGCAGCCAATACGTTGGCTACGGTCGCGGCGGTGTGCGCCAGATGACTGCCAAGGCTTTCAACGAGTCGCGGATCGCTCAGGGCTTCACCGAAGGCGGCGAAACTGCCGATCAGCCACAGCGGTCGAAAGGCTTGATGCCGCAGGATGTACAAGGCGCGGTGGCGGTGTGGGCCGTCGAGCACCGAAAAGGCGATCACGCAGATCGCCGAAAAACAGGTGCCGACCACCAGCGCATAAGCCAGCACCATGGCCAGGCTTTTGCCCAATGACGAGGGCAGGGCGTAGCTCATGTAGACCGTCATGACCAAAGCAATCAGCCACGGCCCGAGTTTGCGCAGGGCGAAACGCAACATGTCCAGGGCCTTGGGGTGCTGCGGCAGTTCTTCGGTCAGGCCGAAGCGCATCCGCACCCGGTGGCTGACCCAGATCAGCGCGGCGGCCAGCAAGCTCCAGACCATCAGGATCATGGCAAAGGCAAAGATGATCGGCAGCCATTCATTGGCCGGCAGCACCAGCGCTGTCAGTTCATCCTCAGCCAGTTTGAATTCTTCGGACCAGCGAGTGAGAGGGCTGTCCGCTCCTGAAAACTGCTTTTCGAAACTGGCCAGGGTGCCACCGATCAGTCCCAGGACGCCTACTTCGGTGACCGGCTGGGCCTTTTTGGTGACATCGCGCAGCTTCTTCAAATCCGCCAGCAATTTGGTGCGTTGCTGATCGTTCTCCAGCGACTTGATGACTTCGTCCAGGGATTGCCCCAAGGGCTCTTGCGCCTCTGGCTGTTTTGCCGAGCTGTTGAGCAGGCTGGGCAAGCCGACCGCCTGGGCGGGCGCCATCGGCAGCAGCGTCATGAGGCAGACAAGGAACAAACACGGCAGGGCAAAAAGACGAGCGAACACTAGGCGGTCAACCTCGGGATGAGCGGATCGACCGAGTGTACGAGCCCGTCAAAATCAATGCGAGCCAGGGGTGAGGATTTATTCGTTGAGTTTGGCGAGGATCTTGAAAATCACGGTGGCGAGGATCGTCAACATGCCGATCCACATCGCGAACACGCCGACGTTCTTGTCGCGAAAATTGAAGCCGATAGCCAGCATGATCATCCCGGCAAGAATCGGAATCAGCATGGCGTGGAACGAAGACAACGAGATCATGAGCGACTGCCTTGTCGAAAGGGGTAATTAAAGTGTAGGAGCTGTCGAGTGAAACGAGGCTGCGATCTTTTGACTTTGCTATTTAAAAACAAGATCAAAAGATCGCAGCCTCGTTTCACTCGACAGCTCCTACCAGCTCCTACAGGATTACGGCAGCTCGTGGCAGGCGTAAAACGCGCTCAGCACTTTGACCAGGTGCGCCAGATCATGGCTGCCACACAGTTCACGGATCGAGTGCATGGCGAAGGTTGGCAGGCCGATGTCCACAGTGCGCACGCCCAGGTGGCTGGCGGTGATCGGGCCGATGGTCGAGCCGCAACCCATGTCGCTGCGCACCACGAAGCTCTGTACCGGCACTTCTTCGGCCATGCACAGGTGGCGGAAGAACCCGGCGGTTTCGCTGTTGGTGGCGTAGCGCTGGTTGCTGTTGACCTTGATCACCGGGCCGGCGTTGAGTTTCGGGCCGTGGTTGGCATCGTGCTTGTCGGCGTAGTTGGGATGCACGCCGTGGGCGTTGTCAGCCGAGACCAGCAGGGATTTCTGAATGGTGCGCACGAACTCATCGCCTTCAGGCAGCAGGCGACGTAGCGTCTGCTCCAGCATCGGGCCGTCGGCGCCGCAGGCAGAGCAGGAACCGACTTCTTCGTGATCGTTGCAGACCAGCACGCAGGTTTCGTCGGTTTCGGTGGTCAGCAAGGCTTGCAGGCCGGCATAGCACGACAGCAGGTTGTCCAGGCGCGCCCCGGCAATGAAGTCGCCATGCAGGCCGATGACCGCAGCGCTTTGGGTATCGTAGAAGCTCAGCTCATAGTCGAGCACCACGTCGGCGTTCAAGCCATGTTCACGGGCGAGTTGATCGGTGAGCACGGCACGGAAGTCCACGCGCTCGTCACCGGCAAATTGCGCCAGGATCGGCGGCAGTTCGGTCTGGGCGTTGATCGCCCAGCCCATGTTGGCTTCACGGTTCAGGTGAATGGCCAGGTTCGGGATGATGGCGATCGGCGCCTTGAAGTCGACCAGCTGGCTCTCGACCTTGCCGTCACGGCGGAAGGTCACGCGGCCGGCCAGGGACAGGTCGCGGTCGAACCATGGCGCCAGCAGTGCGCCGCCATAGACTTCGACGCCCAGTTGCCAGAAGCCCTGACGTTGCAGTTCCGGCTGGGGTTTGACCCGCAGGCACGGGCTGTCGGTGTGCGCGCCAACCAGGCGAATGCCGCCGTGCAGGGGCGAATGACGACCCATCTTGAACGCGACGATCGACGAGTCGTTACGGGTGACGTAGTAACGACCGTTGGCTTCGGTGGTCCATGGCTCGCGCTCGTCGAGGCGTTGATAGCCCGCCGCTTCCAGGCGCTGAACAAGGCTGGCGGTGGCATGGAATGGGGTAGGGGAGGCCTTGAGAAAATCGATCAGGCCTTGGTTCAACTCTTCGCGCATAAGTAGCTCCAGACAGCAATGGCGCAAGTTTAACGTATTGGCTCACGGCATTGCAGAGACAATGCCGTTCGACGTACGCCAGCTGCCGATTGGCGAAGAGGATGAGTCAACCGGTGATCAGCTTGCCATTGAGGAACACTTCGCGACGTTGCTTGCGGCCCACATATTCATGTTTGCTCGCGAGGTATACCTCGTTGAATTTTTCCTTCGAGATACCCGGGATCTGTCGAATGTAGTCGTCCACCAGTCGGTCATAGGCAGCTTCGGTAATGAGCTTGTAGATGTCCCGGCGATAGAAGAAGCCCAGTTGAAAACCGAGGGTTTCGCTTTGATGGTTTGTCTGCCCGGCAAAGCAGTTTTCAAAGTCGATGGCTTTGAGTGGGGTCCGCGGCGTTTCCGGGATCATGATGTTTCCAGCCCAGAAATCCATGTGCGTGATGTTCTTGCGCGACAAGGAGCTCAGCAATTCGAAGGCATCGAGAATGAATGTTTCGACGCTGTCCGGGTTGCGTTTAAGCCATTGCACGCCGTCGATATGATCGTCGAGCAGGCGCGTGATAATGAAATATTCCTGGGTCAGCCCCAGTCGGTCCTTGGTGTAACCGAACCCTTGCAGCGGCGGCATTTGCACGCCACGGCGTTGTGCTTCGAGCGTATTGATCAACTCTTCCAGCGGCCAGTCGAATCGGCCATTGCGCTGTGGTTTGCCAAAGGTGACCCGCACTTTTGCCTTCAAGGTATCCAGCGGCTGGACCTTGGCAAACAGTGGCGTATCGCCGGAGGCCAGCGGCGCACTCGCACGGGTGAGCTTGTGGGCACGTCGTTTGTGTATGAGCTGTTTAAGCGCCTGTTGTGCTTCGGTTGAAGGCTGCTCGCTAAGGTGCAGCGTGGTGTTGAACAGGCAGAAGGTGAACGGATAGTCGTCTTGGAATGTCTTGTTGCTGAGCACGAGGGCTTCCTGCCTGATATCAAAGTGCCGTTATTTTACGTTTCATTACAAATTCATGACAATATTTTCACGCCATTTTCACGTCGATTTGTAACAAGAAACAAAAAAAACGCCCTTCAATGAAAGGGCGTTTTTTGGTTCGGCGGTTGCTTAAAAAGGAGCGGGGCACTCGAAGCGCAAGCGTTCGCCGCTTTGCGGGTGAGTGAAGCTCAGCATGCTCGCGTGCAAACATAGTCGTGGCCAGGCGGCCAGTGCTTGCTCGTGGGCATACAGCCCGTCACCCAGCAGTGGGTGGCCGATGGAAAGCATGTGCACGCGCAACTGATGGGAGCGGCCGGTGATCGGCGTCAATTCGACACGACACCAATCGCCGCAACGCTCCAGTACGCGCCAGAAGGTCAGGGCATGTTTGCCGAATTCATGGTCCACCACGTGGCGTGGCTTGGTCGGCGGGTCGTAGCGCAAGGGCAGATCGATGCTGCCACTGTCCAGTTCCGGTTGTCCCCAGCACAGGGCGGTGTAGGCCTTTTCGGTTTCGCGGTCGTGAAATTGCCGAGACAGCTCGCGATGCGTGTCCGGATCACGGGCCAACAGAATAATGCCGGAGGTTTCCCAGTCCAGACGATGGACGATTCGCGCTTCCGGGTAGCCGTTTTCTTGCAGGCGGGTAATCAGGCAGTCCTTGTTGTCATCGGCCCGGCCAGGGACAGAGAGCAGCAGGGTCGGTTTGTTCACCACCAGTACGGCGGCGTCCTGATGGATGATGCGGATGTTGGACAGCGGCATTAAAACAGCCTCGAAACAAACGCCAACGGCGGCTCAGAACCTTCATTGTCCCGTGTAGGAGCTGCCGCAGGCTGCGATCTTTTGATTCTGCTTTTAAAACAAGATCAAAAGATCGCAGCCTGCGGCAGCTCCTACAGGGGCTCAAAGATTCTGAGCCGCCGTGGCTCCTGTCTGATCGACTAGCGGTCAGGCAGGGTGATATTGAGTTCCAGAATCGAGCAGCTGCCCTGGTTTTCCAGAGCGACGTGCACGTCATCGGACCCGATATTGACGTACTTGCGGATGACCTCGACCAATTCCTTCTGCAAGGCTGGCAGGTAGTCCGGTGTACTGCGTTGGCCGCGTTCGTGCGCCACGATGATCTGCAGACGCTCTTTCGCTACCGACGCGGTGCTGACCTTTTTGCTGGCACGAAAGAAGTCAAAAAGATTCATTATCTACCTCCAAACAGGCGCTCGAAGAATCCCTTCTTCGTTACATCGAGAAAACGATGCTCCACGGTTTTGCCCAGCAGACGATCGACCGCATCGCTGTATGCCTGACCGGCATCGCTCTGGTCGTCGAGAATGACCGGCACGCCCGAGTTGGAAGCTTTGAGTACCGCTTGGGATTCCGGAATGACACCCAGCAGGGCGACCGCCAGAATCTCTTTGACGTCTTCGACGCCGAGCATCTCGCCGTCACTGACTCGTTGCGGGTTGTAGCGGGTCAGCAGCAGGTGTTCCTTGATCGCCTCTTCGCCCTTTTCCGCGCGGCGGGACTTGCTGGCCAGCAGGCCCAGCATGCGGTCCGAGTCACGAACCGAGGACACTTCGGGGTTGGTCACGATAATCGCTTCGTCGGCGAAGTACATGGCCAGGTGGGCGCCTTTTTCGATGCCGGCTGGAGAGTCGCAGACCACGTATTCGAAGTCTTCTTTCAGCGCCATCAACACTTTTTCCACGCCTTCCACGGTCAGCGCGTCTTTGTCGCGGGTCTGACTGGCGGCCAGTACGTAAAGGTTTTCCAGGCGTTTGTCTTTGATCAGGGCTTGTTGCAGGTTAGCTTCGCCGTTTACCACGTTGACGAAGTCATACACCACGCGGCGCTCGCAACCCATGATCAGGTCGAGGTTACGCAAACCGACGTCGAAGTCGACGATAACTGTTTTGTGACCGCGCAGTGCGAGGCCGGTACCGATAGCAGCACTGGTGGTGGTCTTACCCACACCACCCTTGCCGGATGTAACCACGAGAATCTTGGCCAAGGTGTTTCACCCCTAAGGAAAAAGGACATTTAGCCCCTGAAAAACATCTCTAGAAAAACTACTGCAGTCGGACAGCCTTGGCTGGAATTCGGTCCAGAACGGCGCTTACCTCGGGTAAACACTGCCTATGGCCTTTTTCCTACTTCGTTTGAGCCGTTTTCGCTACGTTTAGAGATGTTTGGAAAATGCGGCAGTATCCGTTAAAGCCGAATGATGTTCAACACATCGCCCGACAGGCTGACCTGTACGCCCGCGCCCCACAAAGGGTCGCGACGCAGATCCTCCGAAACTTTGTAGTGGCCTGCGATGGAGACCAGTTCAGCGCTCATTTGCTGACAGAAAATCCTGGCTTTCGTGTCGCCTTTGACGCCGGCCAACACTCGACCACGCATCGGGCCGTATACATGGATGTTCCCGTCGGCGAGAAGTTCCGCCCCCGGGCTGACCGACGAGATCACCACCAGATCGCAGCCTTGGGCATAAATCTGCTGGCCACCACGTACGGGCGAGGTGATGATCTTCGTTGGCTTGATAGTCGGCTCCGGCGGTTTTTCCGGTTTTTTCTTGACTTGGCCTTCGAGCGGGTCAAGCGGACGTTCCCGGGCGCCGGACGGTGGCAGCACCGGCAGGTCGACCGCGATGGCCGCGGCGATGTCTTCGATGCGGCTTGCACGGATTGCCAGGGTGCGCAGGCCATGCTGGCGGCAGACGCGCATCAGGCCCGGCAGATCGACTGCTCCTTCGCTGGCAGGGAGTTTGTCCAGGGCCAGCACCAATGGCGCGTTACTAAAGAAGTTAGGCGCCTGGGCAACCTTGGCGGCCAGTTGACGATCGAGGTTCTCGAGGTCGTTACGGGCCAGTTCCAGCACCGTAATGGCGAGCATGCTGCCCTTCAGCTGGAACACGGGATCTTGGTCTAGCGGTTCGGTTTGGCTCATGGTCGGCATACAACGACTTGTCACTAAAAGTGCCGAGACTTATAACGAGAACGCCCGCGAGCCGCAAGCCGGGTCGAACGATGTAGAATGCGCGGCCATTGTCTTTCCGGAACCTTTAATGGATCGCCCGCGTTTTCGAACAGCATTTCTTTCTCCGCGTTTCTGGCCGCTGTGGTGTGGCTTGGGGCTGTTGTGGCTGATTGTCCAGTTGCCGTATCCGGCGTTGCTGTCGATCGGTCGCGCCCTGGGTGCATTGATGTATCGAGTAGCGGGCGACAGACGGCGCATTGCCAAGCGCAATCTCGAACTGTGTTTCCCTGAAAAAACCGCTGCCGAACGCAAGCGCCTGCTCAAGGAAAACTTCGCCTCAACGGGCATCGCGTTTTTCGAAATGGCCATGAGCTGGTGGTGGTCGCGCGAGCGTCTGGCGAAGCTGGCCCATGTCGAAGGGTTGGAGCATTTGAAAAAAGCCCAGCGTGACGGCAAAGGCGTGATCCTGATGGCCGTTCATTTCACCACCCTGGAAATCGGCGCGGCGTTGCTCGGCCAGCAGCACACCATTGATGGCATGTACCGCGAACACAAAAATCCGTTGTTCGACTACGTCCAGCGCCTGGGGCGCGAGCGGCACAACGTCGATTCGCTGGCGGTGGAGCGCGACGACGTGCGCGGCATGCTCAAATTACTGCGCGCAGGCCGGGCAATCTGGTACGCACCGGATCAGGACTATGGCGCCAAGCAAAGTATCTTCGTGCCGCTGTTCGGGATTCAGGCCGCCACCGTCACCGCCACCAGCAAGTTTGCGCGGTTGGGCAAGGCGCTGGTGGTGCCGTTCACTCAGGAACGTCTGGCGGATGGCAGCGGTTATCGATTGGTGATTCATGCACCGCTCGAAGGTTTCCCCGGCGAAACCGAAGAAGCCGATTGCCTGCGGATCAACCAATGGATCGAAGGCGTCCTGCGCGAATGTCCGCAGCAATACCTTTGGGCTCATCGCCGCTTCAAGAGCCGTCCGCCGGGTGAGCCGAAGCTGTACGCAAAACGCGCTTGAACCACCGTCCTTATAAGCACCATGGAGTGTTGCGATGAGTCCTGCTGAACCGGTTACAGGGTTGATTCTTTCCGGCGGCGGGGCCCGGGCGGCCTATCAGGTGGGTGTGCTGGCGGCAATTGCCGAGCTGTTACCGGTGGGTGCGAGCAATCCGTTTCCGGTGATCGTCGGCACCTCGGCCGGGGCGATCAACGCGGTCAGCCTCGCCAGTGGGGCGATGGATTTTCGTGGTGCGATTCAACGTCTGACAGCCTTCTGGCAGGGCTTTCGCAGTCATCTGGTGCTGCGCAGCGACTGGCCGGGCGTGATCCACCAGGCCAGCCGTTTTGTCAGCCACAGTTTGCTCGGGATTGGCGCTCAGGTGCCTGTGGCTTTGCTCAACAGTTCGCCGCTGCGCGGATTGCTCGACGACAAACTGCAGATGAGCGGGATTGCCGAGGCCATTGCACAGAAGCAGTTGCAGGCGGTTGCGGTGACCGCGTTCGGCTACGAGTCCGGTCAGGCGGTGACCTTTTATCAGGGCGGCGGCACCATCAATGCCTGGTTGCGCCATCGGCGAATCGGCGTCCCCACGCAATTGACCGTCGACCACTTGCTGGCCAGCTCAGCGATTCCGCTGCTGTTCGCGCCAGTGAAAATCGGTGAAGAGTATTTCGGCGACGGCGCGGTACGTCAGTCGGCACCGATCAGCCCGGCGTTGCACCTGGGCGCCAGCCGAGTGCTGGTAGTGGGCGTCAGCGGCAACCCCCGCGGCCTCGACCCGGAACAACCGCTGCAACGCGCCTACACCGGCCAGCAGCCGAGCCTGGCACAGATCGGTGGGCACATGCTCAACAGCACGTTCATTGACAGCCTGGAAAGCGACATCGAGTTGCTGCAGCGGCTCAATCAGTTCAGTCATCTGCTGCCGGACGGCACGCAGACGCGCGCGCTGGGTGTGGCGCCGGTAGATGTGCTGGTGATTTCGCCGAGTCAGCCAATCGATGAGATTGCGGCGCGGCATCGGCAGGAGTTGCCGGCGGCGCTGCGTTTGTTTCTACGCGGGCCGGGGGCGACCAAGACGAGCGGGGCGGGGGTGCTGAGTTATCTGCTGTTCGAGGCGGGGTATTGCAGCGAATTGATTGATTTGGGGCGGCGGGATGCGTTGGCCAAGCGCGGGGAGTTGTGCCGGTTTCTCGGGTTGGGGGAGCCTGTAGTTTCGGCTTGAGATCGGCGGCGCGACCATCGCGAGCAAGCTCGCTCCCACATTCGATCTCCTGTGAACACATTATTTGTGATCACCACTGATCAACTGTGGGAGCGAGCTTGCTCGCGATGGCGTCATTGCAGACGCCGCTGAATCAGAAGTGGAGCTTCACCAGGAAGCTCGTGGTGCTCTGATCGGTCTTGAAGACCTGGCTGTCTTTGATTCCGTACTTGTCCGACCAGTAGTCGTATTCCACACCCACATACAACTGCTTCTCACCGAAATTCAGCGCCTTGCCCAAGTCGTATTTGACCTGTGGATTGAAGTGCAGGTTGGCGTGGTATTCGCCTTTTTTGTTGACGTCGTTGTCGACCACCCAGTCCATGAAACCGTCGATCAGGATGTTCGAATCGCCCACCGGGATGGTGTAGGACCAGACCGGAGTGACCTGCCAGATATTGTCACCTGGGCGGTCGCCTTCGGTATGACGGTTGTAGAAGTTCAGCTGGAAGTAGTCGAAGCCCGGGATCGCCAGGTCGAAACCGGGACCGATCAGGTAGGACTCGGTGTCGTCTTCACCGAACTCGTAAGTCATGGCCAGCAACACGTCTTTGATCGGGCCGAACTCGAGTTTCTGATCGAAGATCTTGCCGAACGAAAGGCGCGGGCTGATTTCACCGTAGTAAGTGTTCTCACCGGCGAAGGAATCTTCCTTGCCGTTGTAGAAGATCTTGTCGACGAACACGAAGTTGTCGCCGTATTTCCAGCCATCGGCGTGTTCGAAGGTCACCGTCTGCTGAATGCGCGGGTTGACCTGGAAGTCCTTGCCATACAGGTAGGTCAGGCTGTTGTTCTGCCATTGCAGCAAATCGCCGGCCATGGCCTGGCCCCCAGCCAGCAACGATCCCGCCAGCATCAGGCTAGTGCACGTACGTTTCATTCGGTTGCTCCCAAAAAGTAGGTGGTTCCACGTTATTTTTCTAAGGTCGGCGCTCTGGTGTGGCGCCTTTTTCTTTAGCTGTAAAAAATCATCCAATCGGTCAGCTTCAGTGCTGTTAGCAAGAGCTGAGCCAAGGCTTTTGAAAAGCCAAAAAACTCCCGTTCGGCGGCTCAAGAGCAGTCGATTGAGAGTGGTTTTGGAGTGCCTTGGTACCGTCCAGTGCCGGGATAAGTTGGCTTTATGGTCAGGAATTAAATCCGGGCTTTTTTTTAGACCAGATTCGGGCGGCCGCGGAGAATACTGACTCCTTGGCCAGGTCTCAAGTGCCCCGCAACAGCGCACCGATGACAGGTTTGGAGCACGGTTGCGGATCATCTAGAAATGCACCTTCACCAGCAGGCTGGTGGTGTTCTCATTAGTGTCGAGTTTGGCGTTGTTTTCGATGCCGTATTTGTCTTTCCAGTAGCTGTATTCGACGCCGACGTACACCTGTTTCTCCCGCCAGCCCAAGGCCTTCCCCAGGTCATATTTGATCTGCGGGTTCAAGTGCAGGTTGGCGTGGTAGGTGCCCTGTGAGTTCTGGTCGTTATCCACGACCCAGTCGATGTAGCCGTCGATCAACAGGTTCGAGTTGCCCAATGGCAGGGTGTAGGACCAGGCCGGCGTAATCTGCCAGACATCGTCGCCGGGACGCGAGCCTTCGGTCTGGCGATAGTAGAAGTTCAAGGTGAAAAAATTGAAGCCCGGTACCGCGAGGTCGAAACCGGGGCCGATCAGATAGGCCTCGGTGTCGTCTTCGCCATTCTCGTAGGTCATGGCCAGCAACACGTCCTTGATCGGGCCGAATTCGAAACGGCGGTCGAGGATTTTTCCGAAAGACAGGCGCGGACTGAACTCGCCGTAATAGGCGTGAACGCCTTTGTTCCGGTCTTTCTCGCCGTTGTAGTACGTGCTGTCGACGAACAGGAAGTTGTCGCCGTACTTCCAGCGGTCGGCGTGCTCAAAGGTTATCGTCTGCTGGATTGACGGGTTGACCGCGAAATCCTTGCCATACAGATAGCTCAGGCTGTTGGTCTGCCACAGCAGCAAATCGCCGGCCATGGCCTGGCTGGCGGCCAGGAGAGCACCGCCCAACAGCAGGGTTGTCTGTGTCCGAATCATCTGTTGCTCCCTCTTGTTTTTATTGTTTGAGGCGCAGGTGTTTCCACTGTGGGAGCAAGCCTGCTCCCACAGGGTTTTTGGTGTTGGTGGGTCAGTGCGGGTGAGCGTGGCAGTCGTTGATGGCCGCGCGTTCAGCGCCGCCGAGGATGTTGAACAGTAGGTTCAGCGACAGCGCACTGAGCGTGGCCATGGCGATACCGCTGTGAGTGATCGGACTCATCCACATCGGAAGGTGGGCGAAGAATTCCGGACGGACCACCGGGATCAGCCCCATGCCGATGCTCACCGCCACCAGCAACTGGTTGCGACGGTCACCGATGTCGGCTTCCTGAAGAATCTTGATGCCGGTGGCGGCGACCATGCCGAACATCGCAATCGCTGCGCCACCCAGTACGGCGGGCGGAATCGAGGCCACCAGAAACGCCGCTTTCGGCAACAAACTCAACATCACCAGCAAACCGCCGGCGACGATGGTCACCGAGCGGCAACGCACGCCGGTCATCTGCACGAGGCCAATGTTCTGCGCGAAAGAAGAGTGGGTGAAGGTGTTGAAGAAGCCGGCGAAGAACGAGGCGCCGGCATCACACAACAAGCCGCGACGGAGCATTCGTGGGCAGACGTCCTGACCAGTGATTTTGCCCAGCGCCAGGAACATCCCGGTGGACTCGACGAAGATGATCACCACTACCAGGCACATGGACAGGATCGGTGCGAGTTCGAACTTCGGCATGCCGAAATGCAGCGGGGTCACGAATTGCAGCCACGGCGCCTGAGCCATGCCGCTCAAGTCGACCATGTCGATCAGGCCGCAGAGTACGTAACCCAGGCACATGCCGATCAGCACGGAAATGTTGACCCAGAAACCGCGCATGAAGCGATGGACCAGCAGAATGGTTGCCAGCACCAGTGCGGCGATGGCCAGGTAAATCGGTGAGCCGAATTGCTCGGCGCCCGCACCGCCGCCGGCCCAGTTGACGGCCACGGGGAACAGCGACAAACCGATCGAGGTGATGACTGTGCCGGTCACCAGAGGCGGGAAGAAGCGTACGACTTTGGACATGAATGGCGCGATGATCATGCCGAAGAATCCGGCGGCGATGGTCGCGCCGAAGATCCCTTGCAGACCGATGCCCGGCATGCCGGCCATGGCGACCATGCTGCCGACAGCGGCGAAACTGGCGCCCATCATCACCGGCATACGGATACCCATGGGGCCGATGCCCAGCGACTGCACGATGGTAGCGATCCCGGCCACCAGCAGGTCGGCGTTGATCAGGAAGGCGATTTCTTCACGACTCAGGCCAGCGGCCTGTCCGATGATCAGCGGCACCGCGATGGCTCCGCCGTACATCAGCAAAACGTGTTGCAGACCGACCAGGATCAATTGCAAAAGGGGTAAACGCTGAATGGCGGGTGCGTCGGGGATGCGCGCTTTGGATAGCTCGGACATGCAACACCTCGGATCTTTTTTATTCTTGTGATTTTGTGCATCAGGTTGACCGCAGTGCGGCCATTCGCGGGCAAGCACCGCTCCTACAGGTCAGCGTGGACCCTGTAGGAGCGAGACTTGCCCGCGAAGCTTTTCAACGGTTAATTGGTGGGAGCTCCCTGAACAATCCACGCACCGATCAGGTCACGTTCCTGCTGGGTCATCTGGGTGATGTTGCCCAGTGGCATGATCTGGCTGGTGACGGCTTGCGCCTGGATGCGCGCCGCGTTCTGGCGGATCTGCTCGGGGGTGTCGAACATCACGCCGGCCGGTGCGGCACTGAACAGCGGGCTGGTCGGTTTGGCCGAATGGCAGACCGTGCAGCGTTCCTGGATCACGTCGTGAACCTTGTCGAAACCGGGGCCGGCGTTGGACGCCTGAGCCGGTGCAGCGGCAGGTGCAGCAGGTTTCGCCGCTTGAGGTTTGGCACCACCACCGAGGGCAGTCTCCGGCAACGGTTGGTACTCGATGGTGCCGGGCGCCTTGGCCACTTCAGGAGCGCTCGGCATCTGCGCCGGGCCAGTCACGTAAGCCAGGCAAATCATGCCCACTGCCGCAGCGGGCAGGGTCCAGGCAAATTTGTGGCTGTCATGACGGGTGTTGAAGTAGTGACGCACCAACACCGCCAACACCGCGATCCCGGCCAGGATCAGCCAGTTGTATTGGCTGCCGTAGGTGCTCGGGAAGTGGTTGCTGATCATGATGAACAGCACTGGCAAGGTGAAGTAGTTGTTGTGACGCGAACGCAGCAAGCCTTTGGCCGGCAGCGCCGGATCCGGCGTGCGGTTCTCGGCAATCGCGGCAACCAGTGCGCGTTGCGCCGGCATGATGATGCGGAACACGTTGCCGACCATGATGGTGCCGATGATCGCGCCGACGTGCAGGTACGCACCACGACCGCTGAACACTTTGCTGAAGCCGTAAGCGGCGCCAATGATCAGCACGAACAGGATGAAGCCGAGCAGGGCAGGGCGTTTGCCCAGGGCCGAGTCGCAGAGGAAGGAGTAGACGAACCAGCCGACGAACAACGAAGCGATGCCCAGTGCGACCCCTTCAGGGCCGGTCAGGCTGCTGCCCGGTGCCAGCAGGTACAGCGTCGGGTTGGAGTAGAACACCACGCACAGCAGCGCGATCCCCGACAGCCAGGTGAAATAGGCTTCCCATTTGAACCAGTGCAGGTTGTCCGGCATGGTCGGTGGGGCCAGTTTGTATTTTTCCAGGTGATAGATACCGCCGCCGTGGATCGCCCACAAATCGCCCGCCAAGCCACTTTTCGGGTTGACCCGATTGAGGTTGTTTTCCAGCCAGACGAAATAGAACGACGCGCCGATCCAGGCCACGCCAGTAATCATGTGAACCCAGCGCACGCTCAGGTTCAGCCATTCCAACAGATGTGCTTCCACAGTCTTTACCTCTCGCCTGTCACTCTGTTGTCGAGTGATCAGACCTTCTCTTATTGGTGGGGGGCGAGGATCAAACGCTCATCCTCTTTGAAAAAATGCTCATCGCAGTTATTGCCTGTACCACTGCGATCAACCACCAGGAAGTCATCCCGCTTTTCGATCGTCAGCACCGGATGGTGCCAAACGCCGCGATGGTAATTAATGCCCTGCCTGCCGTTGGTGACGAAGGCGCGGACCAAGCCTGATACAGGTTCATCGCCAAGTGGCGCGACCACGATCAGAAAAGGGTTGCCGAGCAGCGGAATGAAAGCCTGGCTGCCCAGCGGGTGACGCTCCAGCATGCAGACGGTCAGCGGCATGTCCTGCGCGTCGGCGCGGAAGATGCTGATGATCGCGTTGTCCTCTGGCGTGGCGGTTTGCACCGTCGCCAGTTTATGGAAGCGCATGGTCGAACCGTTGTTGATCATGAAGTGATCGCTGCCGTCGGTTTCGATCACGTCACCGAAAGGGGCGAAGGCTTCTTTGGTCAGCGGTTCAATCGTCAATGTGCGCATGCTGGTCTTCTTACCTGAATTCGTTGTTGTCTGTTCTGACGCTATCGCGAGCAAGCTCGCTCCCACAGGGAAACGCGGTCAAATGTGGGAGCGAGCTTGCTCGCGATTGGGTTCAGCGCTTATTTAGCGACCTTGCCCAATACCCGCAGGCGGCTAACACCACCATCCGGGAACACGTTCAGGCGGATGTGGGTGATCGGCCCCAGCGCCTTGATCTGCTCGGCGAAGGTGTGTTCGGCGTGCATTTCCAGTTTCTGCGCCGGCAGCAATTCGCGCCAGAACAGCGATTGGGTTTCGATCTGGCTGTCGGTACCGCCCTTCACGAACGCGCCCTGGATCGAGCACGTGTCCGGGTAGTTGCCCTTGAAGTGCAGGGTGTCGACGATGACTTTCTCGATTTCGCCGGCATGACCCAGCGCGACAATGACCCAGTCATTGCCTGGCGTGCGACGACGTGCGGTTTCCCAGCCGTCGCCCATGTTGATGCCACGGCCTGGGTTGAGGATGTTGCTCATGCGACCGAAGTGTTCGTCGGAGCAGGCGAGGGCGCGGCCACCGTTCAGGGCTGCTGCCAGGTCAACTTGCTCGTTGTCGCCCACAGCGGACCAGTCGCGGAACGGAATACCGTAAACACGCAGACGGGCCACGCCACCATCCGGGTAGATGTTGAAGCGCAGGTGGCTGAACGCCTGGTCGTTGTTGATTTCGTGGTAGTGGTGGCTGTTGCCTTGCAGCTCGACGGCGGACAGCACTTCAGTCCACTGAGTGTTTTCGTCCGGCTCGCCCGAGGCCAGGAAGCAGGCTTCCAGGGAGGCCGACGGCGGGAAGTTGCCGGTGAAGAATGAAGTGTCGATGTCCACGCCTTTGATCGAACCCGGTACGCCCAGGCGGATCACCGCGCTGTCGTAGCCTTCGAAGCGCTTGCGGCGCGACTCCCAGCCGTCCATCCACTTGCCGTTGTCATCGAACACGCCCTCCTTCCACACAGCCGGGGTCGGCTGGAACAGGCGGTTGGCATCAGCGAACCAGTCATCGGTGACCGAGATGATTTTGGTGCCCAGGCGGGCGTCGGCCAGGTTGACGAACTTCTCGAAAGGTACGGCGTAAGCTTTCATTCTTCTTGTCTGCCTTTAATTAGTTGGCTTGGGATGCTTGCAGTGCCCTTGGTTCTCGCGTTTTAAACGCCCGGGCTTTTCACAAGGGCTGCTCGCTATAGGGTCAGTAATCGGAACAGGGCGATCTTGTTGATCTCCGCCAGCGCGCACTTGAACTCGGTGTCTTCCGGGTTGTGAATGCGCGTTTCGAACGCTGCGAGGATCTGATGCCGGTCGCTGCCTTTTACCGCCATGATGAAGGGAAACTTGAACTTGGCTTTGTAGGCGTCGTTCAGCTCGGTGAAGCGCTGGAACTCTTCGGCCGTGCATTGGTGAATACCCGCGCCAGACTGTTCTTCAGTGCTGGCTGCGGTAAGCTGGCCCTGGACGGCAGCTTTGCCGGCCAGGTCCGGGTGAGCGTTGATCAGTGCCAATTGGCTTTCGTGATCGGCGCTCAACAGGATGTCGCTCATGCGCTGGTGCAGGGCTTCGATCTCGTCGATCGAAGCGTCCTGGCCCAGGTCGAAGGCCTTTTCGGCCACCCATGGCGAATGTTCGTAGATGTCGGCGAAGGTAGCGACAAACGCGTCGCGGCTCAGGGTCGAGGGCTTCAGGGTTTGGAAGTGGCTCATTTCGCGGCCCCTTGGTACGGGTGGGTTTCGTGCCAGTGGCGAGCGATGTCGACGCGACGGCTGAACCACACCTGTTCATGACTTTTAGCGTATTCGATAAAGCGTTTGAGTGCGGCCAGACGCGCCGGACGGCCGATCAGACGGCAGTGCAGACCGATCGACAGCATCTTCGGTGCTTCGGCGCCTTCGGCATACAGCACGTCGAACGCATCTTTCAGGTATTCGAAGAAATCGTCGCCCTTGTTGAAACCCTGGGCCTGGGTGAAGCGCATGTCGTTGGTGTCCAGCGTGTACGGAATCACCAGGTGCGGCTTGCCGGTCGGGTTGTTCGGTTCCCAGTAGGGCAGGTCGTCGTCGTAGGTGTCGCAGTCGTAGAGGAAACCGCCTTCTTCCATCACCAGTCGGCGAGTGTTCGGGCCGGTGCGGCCGGTGTACCAGCCCAGTGGGCGTTCGCCGGTGATTTCGGTGAGGACGCGGATCGCTTCGAGCATGTGCTCACGTTCCTGAGCTTCGTCCATGTACTGGTAGTCGATCCAGCGATAGCCGTGGCTGCAGATCTCGTGGCCGGCATCGACCATCGCGCGGATCACGTCCGGGTGACGTTGGGCGGCCATGGCCACGGCGAAGACGGTCAGAGGAATGTCGAACTCCTTGAACAGTTTCAGAATCCGCCAGACGCCGGCACGGCTGCCATACTCGTAAAGGGATTCCATGCTCATGTTGCGCGCGCCTTGCAGCGGCTGCGCCGAGACCATTTCCGAAAGGAAGGCTTCGGATTCTTTATCGCCGTGCAGGATGTTGCGCTCGCCGCCTTCTTCGTAATTGAGCACGAAGGACAAGGCGATGCGGGCATTGCCCGGCCAGTGTGGGTGAGGAGGGTTACTGCCGTAACCGATCAGGTCGCGTGGGTAGTCAGCGCTCACTGCAGTCTTCCTTCTTATTCGTTCGACTTGTTCAAGGTCAGGTTTGTGTGGCGGCCTGCAGTGTGATGACAGGCTGGCGTCACAGCGATGGGCTGATTGTATACAACTTTACATGCACTTTGTAAGCCTGTTTTTTTGCATTTTTCACTGACTGTCATCTTCACATGTTATTGCAAGAAACCTGCCTGATTGGTCAGCTAATGGATGGAAGGTCCTTTGATCCTATGGCTCGGTGGCAGATTCGGCGGGAATCCCTGAATGACGGGTCTAGTGGTAAATATGTTGTTTTTATTGTGTACAATTTTTTTGAAAAGTGTCTTAATCAGTCGCTCGCCGCAGCGTTTCGTGCTCCGAATCGGTGCGGTCTCCTTTTCAACTGACTTCGGGAGGCGCGAGGTCTGACTGCTCCACGCAGGCAGGCGCGCAGAATCAATGGGACGTTTGACTACTCACGTTTTAGACGCTGCACATGGTTGCCCGGGCAGCTCGATCAAGGTCGAGTTGTATCGCGTTGAAGGTTCTCAGCTGGAACTGGTGGCCACAGCAGTCACTAACAGCGACGGCCGGGTCGATGCACCGCTGCTGCAAGGCGATGACTACCGTTCCGGGGTCTATCAGGTTCAGTTTCATGCGGGCGATTACTACCGCGCCCGTGGCGTTCAGCTGCCAGAGCCCGCGTTCCTGGATGTGGTGGTGCTGCGTTTTGGCATCTCTGCGGAACAGGATCACTACCATGTGCCATTGCTGATTTCGCCGTACAGCTATTCGACCTACAGAGGAAGCTAGGACTTTCCCCCCAAAAATCCTGCGCATATAGCTTCTTTGGTCTTTCGCCCGCTCACACTGCGGGCTTTTTTTTGCCTGTAGATAAGGCAAAAGATCGCAGCCTTCGGCAGCTCCTACATTGGAATGCGTTTCCCTGTAGGAGCTGCCGAAGGCTGCGATCTTTTGATCTTGCTGTTATCGGCTCAACAGAGACGCAGCGCCGGCACCACTGAACAACCCCGCACTCACCCGGTTAAACCAGCTCTGACCCTTGCCGCTGCGCAGATACCGCGCTGCACCATGGGCACCCAGCCCATACGCCAACTTGCACAGCAAATCCAGCACGGTCCAGGTCGCAATCATCACCAGCAACTGCGGCAGGAACGGCTGCTCGGCACTGAGGAACTGCGGGAGGAAAGCGGCGAAGAACAGAATGTCTTTCGGGTTGCTGGCGCCCAACATAAACGCGCGCCCGAACAGTGCGCGAAAGCGTGGCCCTGGCGCAGCCTGGGGCACTTCAGCGCCGTGGGAGGGCAGGCGCGATTGCTGCCAGCTCTGCCAGGCCAGGTAGAACAGGTACAGCGCCCCGACGATCTTCAGGGCGCTGAACAACTGTTCCGATGCCAGCAGCAAGGCTCCCAATCCCAGCGCCGACGCACTGAGCAAGCAGATCGACGCAATCACGCCACCCAGAAACGCCGGGTAAGAACGACGCAAACCGTAATTCAGACTGTTGCTTATCATCAGCAAAGACAATGGCCCCGGGATCAGGATCACCACCAGCGCAGCGCCGCTGAACAGCAGCCAGGTTTCCAGACTCATCACTTTCCTCCATTTGCACAAAAGCCCCACCCGACGGGGTGAGGCTGTTTTGAAACACTGTTTTGAAACGTAGACGGCTTACAAGAAAACGAACTTCGCAATGAAGATCGCGCAGAGCACCCACAGACTGATGGAAATTTCCTTGTGCTTACCAGTACAGGCTTTCATTACCACGTAAGTGATAAAGCCCAGCGCAATACCGTCGGCGACCGAGAAGGTCAGGGGCATCATGATCGCGGTGACGATCGCCGGAATGCTGTCGGTCGCTTCGTCCCATTCGATGTGAGCCATGCCGCCCATCATCAGCATCGCCACATAAATCAGTGCACCGGCGGTTGCATACGCGGGAATCATGCCAGCCAGTGGTGCAAAAAACATGGCGGCAATAAATAGCACACCTACGGTCACGGCAGTAAGACCAGTCCGACCACCCGCGGCTACGCCAGCGGCACTTTCCACGTAACTGGTAACCGGCGGAACACCGACCACCGCACCGAACACGCTGGATGCACTGTCGGCTTTGAGGGCGCGGGAAAGGTTTTCGATCTTGCCGTCAGCGTTCACCAAACCAGCGCGCTGAGCGACGCCCATCAAGGTGCCGGCGGTGTCGAACATGTGCACGAAAAGGAAGGCCAGCACCACGCTGATCATGCTGATGTTGAACACGCCGGCGACATCCATGGCCATCCAGGTCGGAGCCAGGCTCGGCGGGGCCGACATGATCCCTCCGTAATTCACCAGGCCCAGGCCCCAACCGGCCAGGGTCACAGTGATGATGCTGATGAGGATCGCACCGAACACTTTGTGGTAACTGAGCACGGCGATCATTAGGAAGCAGATGGCTGCCAGCAGTGGGCCAGGTTCGCGCAGGGAGCCGAGCTTGATCAGGGTAGCCGGGCTGTCGACCACGATGCCCGCGGTTTTCAAGCCGATCAGCCCCAAAAACAGGCCCACACCGGCGCCCATGGCAAAGCGCAAGCTCACCGGGATGCTATTGAGCAGCCATTCGCGGATCCGGGAAAAAGTCAGGAACATGAACAACACACCGGAAACAAACACCGCGCCAAGGGCGGTTTCCCAGTTGTAGCCCATGGTGCCGACCACGGTGTAAGTGAAGAAGGCGTTGAGGCCCATGCCCGGCGCCAGGCCGACCGGCCAGTTGGCGTAAAGGCCCATCAACAGGCAACCCAGCGCGGCAGCGATGCAGGTGGCGACAAACGCGGCGCCGTGATCGATGCCGGCGTCAGCCATGATGTTCGGGTTGACGAAGATGATGTAAGCCATCGTGATGAAGGTTGTCAGACCGGCAATCAACTCGGTCTTCACCGTGGTGCCATGCAAGCTGAGTTTGAAGAGGCGTTCCAGCCAGCCATTGCGTAATGGCGGCGAGAGGTCCAGCGTCGGGGCTTCGGATTTGCGGCTTTCCACAGCGAGTACTCCTCAAGAGTTTTATTTTTATTTCCAGGGCCGGACCCATGAGGGTGGCAGCGGCCCTTTGAGGCACTTGCGAATTTGTTGACCGCTTGGTCAGGAACTCGCACGAAGTGGATTATGCTTTTGTATACAAATAAAGCAAATAATGTTTTTGATTTTGTAGACGAAAAGTTTGTTGATCGGGATATATCGGCTATAGACGATCAGTCTGCGAGGACTTGGGTTTTTCCTAAAGCCAGATTCACCGCCAGCCACCCATTCACCGCCGTCTCCCCAGCCTCGGCAAACACCCGCTCCAGCAATTTCACCTGCTCACGCCGCAACGACTGCTCAAACCGAGCACCATCGTCGGTCAGCTCCAGCAACCGCTTACGCTTGTCGGTCTCGGACGCGACACTGTTTACCAGATGCACCTCCACCAACTGACGCAGCGGAATGTTCAGCGCCTGCTTCGTCACCCCGAGCAATGCCAGCAGTTCCTTGACACTCAAGTTCGGGTAGCGCGCGATGAAAAACACAATGCGTTGATGCACCCGGCTCAAGCCACGACGCTCGAGCATTTCGTCGGCTTTCGCGGTGAACGCCTGATAACCGAAGAAAAACGCTTCCATCGCCTGTTGCTGAGTCGCGGGGTTTTTAAGGTCAAGCATATTGACGTATCCGTTCGGTCTGTCGTAATTTCGGTCAACCAGTTTGACTCATTTTATTCAGGCCTCGCTACCGGTGACCCCATGGCATTTTCCGAACGTATCTCGCGCCTTAAAAGTTCTTTGATCCGTGAAATCCTCGCCGCCGCCCAGCGCCCGGAAGTGATGTCGTTCGCTGGCGGCTTGCCGGCCGAAGCCATGCTGCCGAAAGTCGAGTGGGCCGGCATGCCGCTGTCGACGGGCCAATACGGCATGAGCGAAGGTGAGCCTGCGCTGCGTGAAGCGCTGGCAGCAGAGTCACGGGCGTTGGGCGTACCCTGCGAGGCGAGTCAGGTGTTGGTGGTCAGCGGGTCCCAGCAAACCCTCGATCTGGCGGCCAAGCTGTACATCGACAAAGGCACCGAGATTTTGCTCGAAGCGCCGACTTATCTGGCGGCGTTGCAGATTTTTCAGCTGTTCGGCGCCGACTGCATCACTGTCCCGCTGGAGGCTGATGGCCCGAACCTGGCGCAACTTCGAACTCGACTGGAGAAACACAAACCCGCCTTCATCTACCTGATCCCGACTTTTCAGAATCCTTCGGCCGTGCGCTACAGCGAAGCCAAGCGCGATTCCGTGGCAGCCTTGCTGGATGAGTTCGGCGTGACCTTGATCGAAGACGAGCCTTACCGCGAGCTGACTTTCGACGGTGGCAGCGCCACACCGATTGTCAGCCGCTTGAAAAAGGCCAGCTGGATCTACACCGGCACCGTGTCGAAAACCCTGTTGCCCGGGCTGCGAGTCGGCTATCTGATCGCCAGTCCGGATCTCTTTCCGCACTTGCTGAAACTCAAGCAATCGGCCGACCTGCACACCAATCGCGTGGGCCAGTGGCAAGCGCTGCAGTGGATCGGCACCGACAAATTCCAGCATCACTTGAGCGAGCTGCGGGACTTTTACCGGGTTCGTCGGGACGCGTTCCAGTCAGCCCTGGAAACGCATTTTGGGGATGTGGCGGACTGGAACGTGCCGCAGGGCGGGCTGTTTTTCTGGCTGACTCTCAAGCAGCCGCTGGACACGCGTACGTTGCTCAAGGCCGCACTGGCAGCGGATGTGGCGTTTATGCCGGGCGAGCCGTTCTTCCCCGAACCGGACAACAATCCTGGGTATTTGCGCCTGAACTTCAGCCACATCGACGCGGCACGGCTGGACGAAGGGCTCAAACGGCTGGCAGCGGTGGTGCGTCAGGCCCAGGCGGCAAAAGCCGCCTGAGGGCAGAAACAAATAAACCGGCTCTAGGGCTAATGCCGATCAGTTAAGGAACGACACAATCCGTAGCAGCTGGCGAAGCCTGCGTTCGTCTGCGCAGCAGTCGTAAAACCTGGGTTTGCGGTTTTCCTGAAACACCGCATCGTCTGATTTCACGACTGCTGCGCAGCCGAACGCAGCCTTCGGCAGCTGCTACAAGGAAGTGCGTTGCAGCTGAAATTGCTTAACTGATCGGCATTAGGCTCTAGGGCCGGTTTATTTTGGTCTGGATTTTGTGGCGCCTGGGCCGGCCTCTTCGCGAGCAAGCTCGCTCCCACAGGGGATCAGTGTTGATCACATATCTCCGTCACCCCACATACCACTGTGGGAGCGAGCTTGCTCGCGATGAGGCCATCAGCCCCAGCACAAAACCATCAGGCAGCAGCGAAACGCTTGTCCAGATAATCGATGATCACCTTGGACTCGTACATCCAGGTCGTCTGGCCATTCTCTTCGATGCGCAGGCACGGCACCTTGATCTTGCCGCCCTGTTCCAGCAGGGCCTGGCGATCCTGTTCGTTGTTCTTCGCATCGCGCAACGCCACCGGCACGTTCAAACGGCGCAGGGTACGTCGGGTTTTCACGCAGAACGGGCAGGCGTGGAACTGATACAGGGTCAGGTCCTTGGCGGCTGTTTCGACCTGAGCCTGAGCGGCGGCAGGGCGCTGCTTTTTGCCTGGGCGGGTAATGAAGTCGATGAAGATGATCAGTTGGCCAAGGCCGACACGAAGCGCTTTAACGAACACGGTATAAGCCTCACAGGGGCAAACAGAAGGCGCGCAGCTTACCTGATTTTTCACAGACGAAAAAAAACCGGCGATGAATGCCGGTTTTCTTATGCTGCGAGTTACTTGATCAGGCTGAGAAACTCGCTGCGGGTTGCCGCGTTTTCGCGGAACTCACCCAGCATCACCGAAGTGATCATCGACGAATTCTGTTTCTCCACACCGCGCATCATCATGCACATGTGCTTGGCCTCGATCACCACCGCAACGCCAAGAGCGCCGGTGACTTGCTGGACCGCATCGGCGATCTGGCGGCTGAGATTTTCCTGGATTTGCAGGCGGCGGGCGTACATATCGACGATCCGCGCGACTTTCGACAGGCCCAAAACCTTGCCGCTCGGGATGTAGGCGACGTGAGCCTTGCCGATAAACGGCAGCAGGTGGTGTTCGCACAACGAGTAGAGCTCGATGTCCTTCACCAGCACCATTTCGCTGTTGTCGGAGCTGAACAAGGCACCGTTGGTGACCTCTTCCAGTGTCTGTTCATAACCGCGGCAGAGGTACTGCATGGCTTTTGCGGCACGTTTTGGCGTGTCGAGCAGGCCCTCGCGGGAGATGTCCTCGCCCAATTGGCCGAGAATCGCGGTGTAATTCTGTTCCAGTGTCACAGAGGCTGATTCCATACGGGTTTCAGAGGGGTACTGTTTCTGTCTGTACCAATTGTGTACCAATCAAGCTCTTTTCAAGCGTCCCGAGCTCACACCAGTCAGTGCTGGCGTTGATCCATCGGGCGTAGGTCAATAGCACTATCTGAACGCTATGACCGAGCTGAGTGGCAATAAACGCAGGGTTCATCCCCGACATGGGGCACATGGTAGCGTATGTGTGCCGGCAGTTGTATTGCCGGCGGGCGCGAAGCCCCAAATCGGTCATTTCGGGTTTGCGCATCCCGCTACACCCTGTCGCCAAGGTGCAGCAGTGATGCTTTCCTGAAGCCCGTATTGCTCATCAGGCCGAGCAGGTCGTATCAGGCGTGAGTGATAGACAGATCGCTGATGACGCAGACAGAACCGTCTAGCGGGTCGGTGGTGTCGGAGTAATCGATCTGGTTGTACACGCCGCCGTGAAAGGCGAGTGTTTTCGTGTCCCAGGTGTTGTCGAGGCGCATGATCGCGGAAGTGGATTTGACGCCGTTACAACTAGCCGATACAGAGACGGCGCCGCTCGAATTGGCGTGAATGTTGATCTTGAAAAGTGCACCGAGCGGCACGTTCTCCAACACGGTCGAATTAACCGGATCGTCTTGGAGGTAACTCGTTCGGAACCCCATGGTGATTTTTCCTTTGTTCCAGAACACCTTTACCGGAGGTCGTTCTGAACCTTTCACATGAATCTGGCCGATCACGACTTTCTGCAGCGAGTTGACCTTCGTCAGTCGCATTTCCTGTCGGTTCCAGTGGTCCGCTGCGCTGGAGAACAACCAGTAACCTGGTTCTTTCCACTCGCAGCGAGTTCGTTTCGTGCTCTTGCTCGAGGCTCCAAGTGTCGGCGCCGTCATCTGCAGCGAACCATCGTCAAGCATTGAGATGACGTCGGGGCATTCGATCAGTGCGCGCCAGCCGATGAGCTCAAGCGCAATCGGGTTGGTGTCGGAGATTGGAAGCGGGGTAGCGATGGTGAAGTTGCTGATGTCTACAGTCATGGTTTTTGCCTCAGTCCATTGATATCGCTTTTTGCTCTGGTGAGCCTTGCGTTTGATGCAGGCCTGCATCCCACTGCCAACTCGGTGAATGGGCAGAAGTGATGCTTGGCAGCTTCCGCTCGATTTGCCGTTGGCTTGAATACAAATATGGGTTTTCCTATATTTTGTGTCAATGGGTATTCCCATATTTTATTCCGTGCCTATATTTCAGTACGAAAAAAGCCCGCGCTTGGCGGGCTTCTCTTGGATGGGCGTCGATTTGCCGTATTGCACGTCATGGCACTGGACACTCCCGAATCACCGCAACTCAGTTCACCGCGAATACATCGCCCACCAAAAGACATGACCCAGGATCGCAATCTGCTGCTCCTGAATCTCGGCGAACGTGTAGTCCTCGTCCGGATGCTCGTCACGGTTGAAACTGCGTAGGCGGATCCCACTGGGCAGTCGGTAGACCTGTTTCACGCGGAGCTGGCCGTTGTGGTTGATCGCGTACATGTCGCCGTCGACGATGTCGCCCAGCGAGTTCTTTCCGACGTTCATGCCAACGGTAGCGCCGTCGCGCAGTACCGGGAGCATGCTGTTTCCGCTCACCACGACGCACTTGGCGTTGTTGAACTGCACGTTGTTGTGACGCAGGTCTTTCTTGAAGAAACGCAGCCTGGCGCTGTTGTTTTCTGCGATCACGAAACGGCCTGAACCGGCCGCCAGCTCAACTTCACGCAGGAAGGGGACATAAACCTCGTCGTCATCCAGGGGCGTGCTGTCGTCCCAAGGCTGGATGTCTGACATTGAAACGCTTGGAGGGATGCGATTCAACGGAACAGCCTCGGACACCCCTTTAAGCATGTCGCCGACACCTTCAGCCAGCCACATCGGTGAAACGCCACACGCTGAAGCGATCTGGGCAGCAAAGGCTGTTGCCTTCGATTTCCCGCGCTCAAGGTCGGAGATAGAGGTTTGCGTCAGGCCGGCGCGCTCGGCAAGCTCGGTCTGATTGAGCTTGGCGTGTTGGCGGGCTGCTTTGAGTCGTTCTTTAAATTCCATCTGCGGAGTATTACGGGAGCTCCCATATCATTGCAAATCGTTATGTCTATAACTTGCTATGGATATTCCCGTATTGGGTGTTATGAGTGCTATTTACAAGGCGACCGCTTTACTCGTCGCGACCTTCCATCATGGTCCGTTTGAGCATCACATAAACCGCTCCGGCCCCGCCGTGTTTCGCTTGGCACGAGGTGAAGCCGAGTACCTGCGAATGTTGACGCAGCCAGGTGTTGACGTGGCTTTTGATCATCGGTCGCTTGCCGTCCAGACGCACAGCCTTGCCGTGGGTGACGCGCACGCAGCGGATTTCGAATTTGGTCGCTTCGGCCAGAAACGCCCAGAGGGTTTCCCGAGCCTTTTCCACGTTCATGCCATGAAGGTCGAGGCTGCCTTCGAACGGGATCTGTCCGATCTTGAGCTTGCGCATCTGGCTTTCCTGAACACCGTCACGCGCCCACATCAGCTCGTCTTCCGGGCCAACATCGATGACGAACTGATCGGACAGCCCGTCAACGGTAGTGGCATCGGTGCGCACAGTGGCGGCCTGACGCAACTTGGCGATTTGCGCGCGGTCAGCTTTGGGTTTACCGGTTTCGGCGCGATCGTGTTTGATCGGCTTGACGCCTTGGATCGCGCTTTTGAACAGGGAAAAATCGTCGTCTTGCATGTCAGCCTCCGCGAAGGGCGGCCAGTTTACCCAACTCGAGGCGAATGGGGCGCGAGAAAACGCGCAACGCTCGGCTCAGTCGTGCTTTTTCATCAAATGCGGGGAGATGTTCAGTTCTTGCGACTGCCGCGAGCGGCGACGGCAGCGACGCCACAGCCACACGCCGAGGTACAGCACGAACAGGCCAATCGCCAGAATCACTGCCGAACCGACCCGGTTGGTATTCAACTCGCCCAGGGCGGGTGCGTGGCCAAGCAGGCTGGCTATGCCTGCCATCGCCAGCAACACACCGCTCATCGACAGCAAGGCAGCAAATGCCGCGCCGATTCGAAAACGCCAGTTGCGTTGGCCTTTGGGCCGCAAGCGGCGAGCGTCAAAACCATCGGATAACTTCATTCCGACCTTCCTCAATGGGTATCGGCCCTTCGACCGGGAGTTGACCGGGATGTTCCTGAGGCTAAGACAATTACAGCAAATGATAGGCTTTTGCGGATGAGCGGCGGCATGGACCGCTCATCGAGCGTCGATCAGATCAGTTCGTGAGTCAGCGCGAGGGTGGCAAAGTTGTCCGCCATGATCGCCATTTCGGTCTGCTGAACGTGGTCTGCGCTCAATACACCGCCCTTGTAAGGCAGGTCGCGAGTCGCGCAGGCGTCTTCCACCAGCGTGCAACGAAAGCCCAGGTTCTTCGCGGCGCGCACCGTGGTGCTGACGCTGGAGTGGCTCATGAAACCGCATACGATCAGGTCCAGCGAACCGAGATTCTGCAGGCGTTCCAGCAGTTCGGTGCCGTGGAACGCACTCGGTAGCAATTTACCGATGATGGTTTCGTCGCCCTGTGGTTCCAGGCCCGGGATGAACTCACCGCGCTCACCTTGTGGATCGAACAGCCCACCGACGGTGCCGAGGTGGCGGACATGGACGATCGGCCGGCCGGCTGCACGGGCAGCGGCCACCAGTTGCTTGATGTTCGCAACGGCAGCATCCATGCCGCTCAAGGCCAACGGACCGCTGAGGTATTCTTTCTGGGCATCGATGATGACAAGGGTCGCATGGCTCAGAACGGCTGCTGCATAACCGCGGCCGCTGAGTTGAAACATCGTTTTTGGAACGGACATTCTGGGGCTCCTTCGGGTGGGGCTTTTGCGACATTGTCCTCTGGCTGAGCGTTTCTGTGAATCGCTACCATCGTAGGCGCCGTCTTTGCTGGCTCGCAGCCTTGTCAATAGGCTCGTTTTGTTCAATAGCCAGTCGAAAAAATAGAATAGTCCTACATTTGCGCCGGTAGTTTTCCCGCGTCGTCGAGACGCGTTTTGGCTGTTAGAATCGCCAGTCGTTTTTTTTGGAGTTTGCCCCGTGATCACTTCCCGACTTCGTACCCTGCGTGACCATATCCGTTGGGCCGTCAGCCGCTTCCATGGGGAGGATCTGTTTTTCGGCCATGGGACCGACAACGCCTGGGACGAAGCGCGTCAGTTGGTGTTGGGTGCCTTGCACTTGCCGTGGGAAATCGCCGACAGCTACCTCGACTGCAATCTGGAAGAAGACGAGCTGGTCAAGCTGCAACGCTTGCTCAAGCGCCGTATCGAAGAGCGCATTCCTACCGCCTACCTGTTGGGGGAAGCTTGGTTTTGCGGCATGTCGTTCATTGTCGATGAGCGCGTATTGATCCCGCGTTCGCCGATTGGCGAACTGATCGAAAAGCGTTTCGAGCCGTGGCTGGGCGCCGAGCCTGCGCGGATTCTCGACCTGTGCACCGGTTCCGGCTGCATCGGTATCGCCTGTGCCTACGAGTTCCAGAACGCCGAAGTGGTGCTGGCCGACCTGTCGTTCGAAGCACTGGAAGTGGCGAACCAGAACATCGAGCGCCATGGCGTCGACGAGCGGGTGTACACGGTGCAGGGCGACGGATTTGATGGTTTACCGGGTCAGCGTTTCGACTTGATCGTGTCGAACCCGCCTTACGTCGATGCGGAAGATTTCGCCGACATGCCGGACGAATACCAGCACGAACCGGAGCTGGGCCTGGCCTGCGGTGATGATGGTTTGAACCTGGTGCGTCGCATGCTCGCCGAAGCGGCGGATCACCTGACCGAGAAGGGCTTGCTGATTGTCGAAGTGGGCAACAGCCAGGTTCACGTTGAGGCGCTGTACCCCGAAGTCGACTTCGCCTGGCTTGATTTCGAGCGCGGAGGACATGGCGTGTTCATGCTGACGGCGGAACAGTGCCGTGATCATCAGGCGCTGTTCGCTTCCCGCGTCTGACCCTTACAAGCAAAAGATCGCAGCCTGCGGCAGCTCCAGAGTTATGTGTACACCTGTGTAGGAGCTGCCGCAGGCTGCGATCTTTTTGGGTTCGACACCGATTACCGGTGCGTGGCAATCCAGATCAACAACCCCGCCTGAAACACCGCAAACGCCACCAGGCAGCTAATGGTAAAGCGCAGCCCGGCGTCTTCGCGCTTGTACTTACTGACCTTTTCTTCGTGCTTCTTGAGTTTGACTTCCTGCTCGGCCAGATTTTGCTCGGCTTGCTGGAGCATCTGCGCCGCCTCAAGAATTTCCACGACCTGCAATTTTTCCGTACTCCAGTCACCCAACAGGTCGCCGACCTGCACTTCTTTGACGCTGCCCTTCAAATGCTGGGCGTCGGCGTAGATCACATCGAAACCATGCATCCGCAAAAAGTGATCGCGGCGCAGACGAGTGTCTTCGTTCAGCGCATCCTTGTTGTTCAGGTCTGTGCCGTCGACGGTGTAGCCGGGCCATCTCTTTTTCGCCCAGGTAATGCCCTGAGCGGCCATGAATCGGCCGATGCCACGGTTCATCGGTTCGATCTGCAAACCGCTGTCAGGCCCGAAATGCACGCGCTTGGTGGCGTGATCGACCCACACGTCCAGATGATTCTGTTCCTTGCGCACGCGCTGGCCGGGCAGCGAAATGCTCATGCGCATCAGGCTGTGTTCCTTGTTGTTGCGTTCGGCGTAACCGAACTCAACAAAGCGCAGCGGCCGTCCACCGGTGTTGCGGTCGGTTTGCAATGGCGCCAGACGGAGCATCTTGTGGTGCTCGGCGTGGACATCCGCCCATGGCAGCTCGACCACTGGTGGTGCGTCTTTTTCAGCAGTGGTGTCGGGTGAAGTCTGGGTATCAGTCATAACGGCGAGATCCTGTCCAAGCTCTGCTTGCCGCCAGTCATAGCGCTGGCGACAAAGGCTTATCGGCCGTTTTTTTCAGGACTGGAGGGCAAACAGCCCTTAACGGGCGCGAAGTCCGTCAATAAACCCGAGGATTCGCGTGCCGAGTTCGGCCGCCAGTGGCAATTGCGGATCTTTGTAAGAGGCCAATTGCCGTTTTACATCGTTGGGCACAATGCGCATCACGTGGTTCATGCCTTCGATCAGCGCCAGCTCGGCGTCCGGTTTGGCGGCCTTCAACAGCCTGGCGTCACCGACACCGACCTGGATGTCGTTGCTGCCCTGGATGATCAGCGCCGGCATCTTCAACTTGGCGAACGCCGCCGCCGGGTCCTGGCGGAACAATGAAATCAGATACGGCTGCACGCTCGGGCGGAAAATCACCTGCAACTGCGGCGGCACGTTGTCGTCGGTGCGGCCGGCCTTGAGGCTGTCGAGCAGTTCATTGCTGCGCAGCATCAGCGGTGGCGGCAGGCGATTGCTCAATTGCTGGCGCAGCACCTGATCGATCGGCCGGGCGCTGCCGGACATGGAGATGACCGCGGCGGCGTCCAGGCTCGGCGCCGCGAGGCTGGCGATCAAGGCGCCTTCGCTGTGGCCCAGCAGGATCAGTTGGCCAAAGCGCGGGTCGGTTTTGAGCTTCTGGCCCCAGGCCTCGGCGTCGGCCACATAGGCTTCCACCGACAGATTGCGTTCATCCGGGGTCGCCGCAAGGCTCGCCGCCACGCCGCGTTTGTCATAACGCACGCTGGCGATGTTGTGTTTGGCCAGTACCCAAGCGAGACGCTTGAGGCTGTCGTTGCGTCCGCCGTCAGGGTTGTTTCCGTCACGATCCGTAGGACCGGAGCCGGAAATGATCAGGACAACCGGCACAGGTTTGTCGGATTTTGGCAGGAGTAACGAGCCGAAAAGCTCGCCGGTGCCGGTGTCCAACGTGATCGGGCGTTGCAGGACAGTGGCCTGTACAAAGCCGGTAAACAGGGTAAGGCTCAAGGCTATAACTCGCAGCATCATCACGCCATCATGAACAAGATGCCGGTTGGACTCGCAGGCACCCATAAGGTTCGAGGATGAACTAGTTGGGTAGCCTGCGTATACTGGCGCGCATTACGTATTTGGTTCGAATTCACGGAGCGTCCTGCATGTCCGGCAATACCTACGGCAAGCTGTTCACTGTCACCACCGCGGGCGAAAGCCATGGCCCGGCGTTGGTCGCCATTGTCGACGGCTGCCCGCCGGGCCTGGAGATCTCTCTGGAGGATCTGCAGCGTGACCTGGACCGCCGCAAACCCGGCACCAGCCGCCACACCACCCAGCGCCAGGAAGCCGACGAAGTCGAAATCCTCTCCGGCGTGTTCGAAGGACGCACCACCGGTTGCTCCATCGGTCTGTTGATCCGCAACACCGACCAGAAGTCCAAGGATTACTCGGCGATCAAGGATCTGTTCCGCCCGGCCCACGCCGACTACACCTATCACCATAAGTACGGCGAGCGCGATTACCGCGGCGGCGGTCGCAGCTCGGCCCGTGAAACGGCCATGCGCGTGGCCGCCGGTGCGATTGCGAAAAAATACCTGGCCACTCAGGGCATCGTCATTCGTGGCTACATGAGCCAGCTCGGCCCGATCGAAATTCCGTTCAAGACCTGGGATTCGGTGGAAGAGAACGCCTTCTTCAGCCCTGATCCGGACAAGGTCCCGGAATTGGAAGCCTATATGGACCAGTTGCGCCGTGATCAGGATTCGGTCGGTGCGAAGATCACCGTGGTCGCTGAAGGCGTGATGCCGGGCCTTGGCGAGCCGATCTTCGACCGTCTCGATGCCGAACTCGCTCATGCGCTGATGAGCATCAACGCGGTCAAAGGCGTGGAAATCGGCGCCGGTTTCGCCAGCGTTGCCCAACGCGGCACCGAGCACCGCGATGAAATGACCCCGCAAGGTTTCCTCAGCAACAACGCGGGCGGCATTTTGGGTGGCATTTCGTCGGGTCAGCCGATCGTCGCGCACCTGGCACTCAAGCCAACCTCGAGCATCACCACGCCGGGCCGTTCCATCGACATCCATGGCAACCCGGTGGAAGTCGTCACCAAGGGTCGTCATGACCCGTGCGTCGGCATCCGCGCCACACCGATCGCCGAAGCGATGATGGCCATCGTGCTGATGGATCACCTGCTGCGTCACCGTGGGCAGAACCTGGACGTGCGCGTGAGCACGCCGGTGCTGGGTCAGCTTTAATGGCTGACCTCACAGCCGCTGCGGTCTGACGACTGTGGCGGCGCTCCCGTACTGGCGGCTCTCCAGTTTCTATTTGTTCTATTTCGCCTTGCTCGGTTCGACAGCGCCGTTTCTGGCGCTGTACTTCGATCACCTGGGCTTTTCCAGCGCACGGATCGGCGAGCTGGTGGCGATCCCGATGCTGATGCGCTGCGTGGCGCCGAACATCTGGGGCTGGCTCGGTGATTACACCGGCCGACGCCTGGCCATCGTGCGCTTCGGTGCGGTCTGCACGCTACTGACGTTTTCGCTGATCTTCGTCAGCAAGACCTACGCCTGGCTGGCGATGGTCATGGCCTTGCACGCGTTTTTCTGGCACGCGGTGTTGCCGCAGTTCGAAGTCATCACGTTGGCGCACTTGCAGGGCCAGACTAACCGTTACAGTCAGATCCGCCTGTGGGGTTCCATCGGTTTTATCATCACCGTGGTCGCGCTTGGCCGGTTGTTCGAATGGTTGAGTCTGGATATCTATCCGGTGGCGCTGGTGCTGATCATGGCCGGGATCGTGGTCAGCAGTTTGTGGGTGCCGAACGCCCAACCGGCTCAGGGCAATCGAATAGCGGGAGATGGGTTTCTCAAGCAATTGCGCAATCCTGGCGTATTGGCGTTTTACGGTTGCGTGGCGCTGATGCAGATGAGCCACGGCCCTTATTACACCTTTCTGACCTTGCATCTGGAACGGCTCGGGTACAGCCGTGGGCTGATCGGCGTGCTCTGGGCGGTCGGCGTGGTCGCCGAAGTCTTGATGTTTCTGGCCATGAGCAAGATCCTCGCGCGCTTCTCCGTGCGTCGGGTGTTGCTGGCGAGTTTTCTGCTGGCGGCGTTGCGTTGGTTGTTGCTCGGTTCGTTCGCTGAGTTCCTTTGGGTGCTGTTGTTTGCCCAGGTACTGCACGCGGCGACATTCGGCAGCTTTCACGCGGCTGCCATCCAGTTCGTGCAACGTAGCTTCGGCGCGCGTCAGCAAGGGCAGGGCCAGGCGTTGTACGCCGCACTGGCCGGCACCGGCGGCGCACTGGGCGCGTTGTATTCCGGCTACAGCTGGAATGCCCTCGGCCCTGCATTGACCTTTAGTATTGCCAGTCTCGCAGCCCTGGCGGCTGCCGGTATCATTGCCACACGTATGCAAGAGGACAGGCCATGAGCCTCACCCGTGAGCACCTCGCCCAGGAAATCATCGATGCCGGGCGTTTTCTGTATGGCCGCGGCTGGTCGCCGGCCACCAGCAGCAACTACTCGACGCGCCTGTCGCCGACTGAAGCGCTGCTGACGGTGTCCGGCAAGCATAAAGGCCAACTCGGCCTCGACGATGTGCTGGCCACCGATCTGTCCGGCAATAGCCTGGAACCGGGCAAAAAACCGTCCGCCGAAACCCTGCTGCACACCCAGCTCTATAGCTGGCGCCCGGAGATCGGCGCGGTGCTGCACACGCATTCGGTGAACGCCACGGTGCTGTCGCGCCTGACGCCGCAAGACTTCATCGAGTTCGAAGACTATGAACTGCAAAAAGCCTTTAGCGGTGTGTCGACCCACGAATCCCGGGTACGTGTGCCGATTTTCGATAACGACCAGGACATTGCGCGCCTCGCCGCCAAGGTGCAGCCTTGGCTCCAGGCCCATCCCGATTGCGTCGGCTACCTGATCCGCGGCCACGGTCTTTACACCTGGGGCGCGCGCATGAGCGATGCACTGCGGCAGATCGAGGCCTTTGAATTTTTGTTCGAGTGCGAGTTGAAGACGCGCTCGGTTTTAAACCGTCAAGCATGAACCGCAAAGCATGAACCGTTAAGGAGTTGCCCTGATGAGCAGCCTGTCCGTTTACCACGTCTCAAGCCCTGATTTGCCTAACAAGGTGCTGACGCATTTCGAAGACATCGCCTCGACCCTGGCCGAACAAGGTGTGCGCTTCGACCGCTGGCAAGCCACGGCGAAAATCCAGCCCGGCGCCAGTCAGGAAGAAGTGATCGCCGCGTATCAGGAGCAAATCGACCAACTGATGACCGAACGCGGTTACATCACCGTCGACGTCATCAGCCTGACCAGCGATCACCCGCAAAAATCCGAATTGCGCGCCAAGTTTCTCGACGAACATCGCCATGGCGAAGACGAAGTACGATTTTTCGTCGCTGGCCGTGGGCTGTTTACCCTGCACGTCGACGATTACGTCTATGCCGTGCTGTGTGAGAAAAACGACCTGATCTCGGTGCCGGCCGGCACGCCGCATTGGTTCGACATGGGCGAGCATCCGCATTTCGTCGCGATCCGTCTGTTCAACAACCCTGAAGGCTGGGTGGCCAATTTCACCGGAGAAGACATCGCCAGCCGCTTCCCGCGTCTTGAGGACTGAGGCGATGCCGATCAAAGCGATTCTCACCGACATCGAAGGCACCACCAGTGCGGTGAGTTTTGTGTTCGACGTGCTGTTTCCCTACGCCGCCAAACACTTGCCGGATTTTGTTCTCCAGCACGCCGCGCGTGCGGATGTTGCCGAGCAACTGGCCGCCGTTCGCCGGGATACCAACGAGCCGAACGCCGACATCGAGCGGGTGATCGACATTCTTCTGAACTGGATCGCCGAAGACCGCAAAGCCACGCCGCTGAAAGCGTTGCAAGGCATGGTCTGGGGGCAGGGCTATCAGGCCGGAGAGTTGAAAGGCCACATTTATCCGGACGCCGTTGACGCGCTCAAACGCTGGCATCAGCACGGCTTCAAACTGTTTGTTTATTCGTCCGGTTCGATTCAGGCGCAAAAGCTGATCTTTGGCTGCTCGGAAGCGGGGGATCTGTCACCACTGTTCAGTGGCTATTTCGACACCACCTCGGGGCCCAAGCGTGATGCGCAGTCCTACGAGCGCATTACCCAGACTATTGGCCTGGACGCTTCGCAGATCTTGTTTCTGTCCGACATCGTCGAGGAACTGGACGCGGCGCGCACGGCGGGAATGGCGACGTGCGGGCTGGCCCGAGAGGGCGGGGAGCTGGCGGGGCATGTGACCGTCGACAGTTTTGCGCGGATCGATCCTTCGACGTTTTAAGGCATATAGCACATACCTGTGGGAGCGAGCTTGCTCGCGATAGCGGTCTGTCAGTCAACACAAGTGTTGAATGTTCAGCCGCCATCGCGAGCAAGCTCGCTCCCACAGTGTTTTAGGATTTACACCGAGTGATACGTCGGCAGGGCAAACCGCTGCTGGCTTTGCAGCATGGAAATCTGCGGCAGTTCGCTGGCTTGTTCGGCGATGTCACGGCGAATGGCACTGATCACCCAGGACAGCTGATCGCCAGCATGCAATTGCTGGTACGAAATCGAGCGTTTGAAGACTTTGCCGTCGGTGCTGCTCAAGGTCAGCAGAATGCCGCCGTCCGGACGTGGCTGGGTGGTCACTTCGAAGTTGGAGAACAGGGACGAAAATTTTTCTTGGATCAGGCTCATGTCTATCAGCTCCGTTAGCTCTTGAATGGCAAGCATGCAGAGGTAGTTGCAGTGATTGTGCCAGCACCTGATTTTTAAAAAATCCTTATATATCAATAAGTTGTGTTTTCAGTGCTTTTGCACTTTCGTGCAATCTGCATGAATGGCCATCGTGCATCCTGCATTTTGCGTGGTCGACATCGATTCGATGGAACCAATTGCCCGGCGCAAGCTCACGATTTCGAATGCCGCAGACGTGGATACAAATCATTTCAAAAACCGCGTGTACAGCTCAGGAACCGCTGACGTATTTTCGGCCTCAATTAACGCCGCCCGAACAATAAAAAGATCGACCGGGAGCAACCATGAGCCGCACGCCGAACGACACGATTACCTGGGGCATGATGCTCCGCAAGCTGCCTTCCATTGCCAAAGCCATTCCTCGCGTGGTGAAAGGTATGAAAGCCGCCAACATCAAGGACCCGACCCAACCGTGCGGCCTGGGCTGGAGCTTCGAGCAAGCGACGTTGCGCAATCCCGATGGCCCGGCATTGCTGCAGGGCGAGGTGGCGCTGACGTATGCTCAGGTCAATCAATGGGCCAATCGCATTGCCCATCATCTGATTGCCCAAGGCATCCGCAAGGGCGATGTGGTGGCGGTATTTATCGAGAATCGCCCGGAACTGCTGGTGACGATTCTGGCGGTGGCCAAGGTTGGCGCGATCAGTGCCTTGCTCAATACTTCGCAGACCCGCGATACCCTGGCTCACAGCCTGAACCTGGTGGCACCCGCGGCGATCATTGTCGGAGAAGAACTGGTACCGGCGTTTTCGGCGGTTCGGGAACGGGTATCGATCGACGCGGCGCGCACCTGGTTCGTCGCTGATCGAGACACCTTCAGCCATCCGGGCATTGCGCCCGACGGGTTCATCAACCTGATGACGGCCAGTGCCGGCAGCTCCAGCGACAACCCCGCCAGCAGTCAGCAGGTTTTTTTCGACGACCCTTGTTTGTACATCTACACCTCGGGCACCACCGGCTTGCCCAAGGCCGGGGTGTTCAAGCACGGCCGCTGGATGCGCAGCTCCGCGAGCTTCGGGCTGATCGCCTTGGATATGCGCCCGGAGGATGTCGTCTATTGCACCTTGCCGCTCTATCACGCTACCGGGCTGTGCGTGTGCTGGGGCTCGGCGATCAGTGGCGCCTCGGGCTTTGCCATTCGCCGCAAGTTCAGCGCCAGTCAATTCTGGAACGATGTGCGCAAGTACCGCGCGACTACCCTCGGTTACGTCGGCGAATTGTGCCGCTACCTGGTGGATCAACCGCCGAGCGTCGACGACAGCAAGCACCGCGTGACGAAGATGATCGGCAATGGTCTGCGCCCCGGCGCGTGGGGCGAGTTCAAGACACGTTTTGCGGTGAATCACATCTGCGAGCTTTACGCCGCCAGCGACGGCAACATCGGCTTCACCAACATCCTCAATTTTGATAACACCGTCGGTTTTTCCCTGATGTCATGGGAGTTGGCGGCGTACGACCACGACAGCGGTGCGCCGATTCGGGATGCCAAGGGCTTCATGCGCAAGGTTGCCAAAGGCGAGCAGGGGCTGTTGCTGGCGAAGATCGACGACAAGGCACCGCTCGACGGCTACACCGATCCGCAGAAGACCGAAAAGGTTGTGCTGCACGACGTGTTCGAGAAGGGCGACCGTTACTTCAATACCGGTGACCTGCTGCGCAACATCGGTTTTGGCCACGCTCAGTTTGTTGACCGTTTGGGTGACACCTATCGCTGGAAGGGCGAAAACGTCTCGACCACCGAGGTCGAGAACATCCTTCTGCAACACCCGAATATTTCCGAAGCCGTGGCCTACGGCGTGGAAATCCGCAACACCAACGGGCGTGCCGGGATGGCGGCGATTACGCCAGCCGAGTCCCTGGCGACTCTGGATTTCAGTGAGCTGCTGGCCTTCGCCCGTGAGCAAATGCCGGCCTATGCGGTGCCTTTGTTCTTGCGAGTGAAGGTGAAAATGGAGACCACCGGCACGTTCAAATACCAGAAGACCCGCCTCAGGGACGAAGCCTTCGACCCCGGCAAAACCGGCGATGATCCGATCTACGCCTGGCTGCCGGGGACCCAGACTTACGTGCAGGTCACTCCGCAGTTGCTGGCGGATATTCACGGCGGCGCTTTTCGTTATTGAATGCAGCGCTATTGAATGTGCCTATGGCCTTCCATGAGAAAAAAGAAGTGACAGCCTCGGGGCTGCTCGGGAAACTGTCGGCTTTGCAAATAACAGAACGTGGAGTGCCCAATGTCAGACCAAAGCCGCCAGATGACCCCCGAAGAAGCCGCTGAATTTGCCGAACAGGTATTCAACAAAGCGCGCGAGGGCGATGCGGCCATGATGGCTGCGCTGTTGACCAAGGGCCTGCCGCCGAACCTGCGTAACCACAAGGGCGACACCTTGCTGATGCTGGCTGCGTACCACGGCCATGTGGAGACGGTAAAAGTCCTGCTCGAACACAAGGCCGACCCGGAAATCCGCAACGACAACGGCCAGAGCCCGATTGCCGGCGCGGCGTTCAAGGGTGATCTGGCGGTGGTCAAGGCACTGGTTGAAGGCGGCGCGCAAGTGGAGGGCTCGTCCTTCGACGGTCGCACTGCGCTGATGATGGCGGCGATGTTCAATCGCGTCGAAATCGTCGACTACCTGATCAGCAAGGGCGCCGACCCGAAAGCCAAGGACGCCAATGGCGTCTCTGCGCTGGATGCCGCCAAGACCATGGGCGCGGTGGACACCACGGCGCAGTTGCAGAAACTGCTCGGCTGATCTCCGCCGTGTAGCAGCTGTCGAGCTTGCGAGGCTGCGTTCGGCTGCGCAGCAGTCGTGAAATCAGACGATGCGGTGTTTCAGGGAGACTGCACATACACGTTTTACGACTGCTGCGCAGCCGAACGCAGCCTCGCAAGCTCGACAGCTGCTACACACGGCGTCAGTACACCCACACCTCAACCCGCCGATTCTTGATTCGCCCCTCATCCGCGCTATTGGCCGCCACTGGCATCTCAGCGCCAAAACCACGAATCTCGCGAACTACCACGCCGCTTTTCACCAGTTCCCGCCGCACCGCCATGGCGCGTAGTTTCGACAGCAGATCGGCCCGCGCCGGATCACTTTTGGCGTCGCCAAACCCCACCAGCGCCACCTGGCGATTGGTTTTCTCGTGCTGCTTTATATAGTCGAGTACCCGCCACAGGTCCTGCCGGGCCTTGTTGTCCAGCGTCGCACTGCCTTCTTCGAAACGGAAATTCACCGTCAGTCGTTGGGCGTGACGGCTGAGCGCCTGATAACCCTCGGGCATCAGCGCGTTCGGTGTGACGGTCATGGCCTGGATGGTCTGGGCGATAAAGCCATTGGCTGCGACAATCGCCTGACCCTTGCTGCTTTGGGCGAACGCCACCAGTGCTTCGGCCCAAGGATTTTTCCCGTTGGGCGGCAGGTAAAAGAACAGCCGGCGCGACAACGGATAGTCTTCCGTAGCAATCAAGCTATTGAGCGGCAACATGGCTTGGGATTGGCCATCGGCAATCGCCACGGCTTTGGCTTGACGCACGTAAGGCAAGCCGATGAAGCCAATACCTTGCGGGTCGAGGCTGACCGCATCGGACAATTGTTCGCTGGATTCGAAACGTTTCGCAGCGTTGCTCAGCGTTTTCCCACGACGGCTGAGGATCAGTTCCTTGAACGTGTCGTAGGTGCCCGATTGGTCATCCCGCGCATAGAGATGAATCGTCCCACCGCTGCCGCCGAGTTCTTCCCAGGTTTTTGCCTCGCCGCTGAAGATTCGCGCCAGTTGTTCGGTGTTCAGTTCACTCAACGGATTTTGCGGATGGAGAATGATCGCCAGGCCATCGATGGCGATGACTTGCTCAGCGCCGGCGCTTTTAAAGTCGCCCAAGCGTGCAAGGTCTGCCCGTTCGCTGTCCTTGATCGGGCGCGAGGAGGCGGCGAGGTCGGCGGTGGCGGTTTTCAGGGCGGTGAAACCGGTGCTGGAACCGTGGGCCGCGATGTCCACCGCGACCCGGCGGCCCTGAACGGTTTCGCCGATGACGCGCAGTTCGTTGGCTTTGTCCGGAGCCTCGCTGTGAACCTTGAGCAGGCCCTGTTCGCTCATCAACCCTTCAACCAGCGCCGGGCCCAATGCCGCGCCAATGGTGTTGGAACCCTGGATGCGCAGCACCGGGCCAGCCTCGGGCGTCGGCAAAGCGCCAGCCGACGCCGTCAGCGGCAGGCAGGCGCACAGCATCAACAGGAACAACACGCGCAGCGTCATGCCGGCACCTTATAAGCCAAAGGAAGTGCCGGGAGAATAAGTCAGTAAGGTTTCTGAAAGATGACAGATCAAAAGATCGCAGCGTTCCGCAGCTCCTACAGGGGGTACGCCGACCCATTGTAGGAGCTGCGCAACGCTGCGATCTTTTGCTTTTAGCTCAGTTCAAGCCAGATCGGCGCGTGATCCGACGGCTTTTCCATCCCGCGCAATTCGTAATCCACACCCGCATCCTTCACGCGTGGCAACAACCCGTGGGACGCCATGATCAAGTCAATCCGCAGCCCACGCTTGGGCTCATCCTCAAAACCGCGGCTACGGTAGTCGAACCAGCTGAAACGGTCGGCCACCTCCGGGTTCAAGTGACGGAAGCTGTCCACCAGGCCCCAGTTCTTCAAACGGGCCATCCACTCGCGTTCTTCCGGCAGGAAGCTGCATTTGCCGGTTTTCAGCCAGCGTTTCATGTTGTCCGGGCCTATACCGATGTCGCAGTCTTCCGGGGAGATGTTCACGTCGCCCATCACCACCACCGGCTGATCGTTGCTGAACTGGCTTTCCAGCAGTTGCTGCAGATCGCTGTAAAAGCGTTCCTTGGCCGGGAACTTGGTCGGGTGATCGCGGCTTTCGCCCTGTGGGAAATAGCCGTTCATGATGGTCACCGGCACGCCATTGGCGTCGGTGAACGTGCCCCAGATGAAGCGGCGCTGAGCGTCTTCTTCATCGCTGGAGAAACCTTTGTGCAACGCGACAGGTTCCTGACGCGAGAGCAGGGCGACGCCGTAGTGACCTTTTTGACCGTGGAAATACACGTGATAGCCCAGCGCCTGAACCTCGGCCAGCGGGAATTGGTCGTCGTGAACCTTGGTTTCCTGCAGTCCGATCACATCTGGCTGATGCTTTTCGATCAGCGCCGACAGCTGATGGGGGCGAGCGCGCAGCCCGTTGATGTTGAAGGAGACGATCTTCATGGTCGGCAGTCCTGGCAAAAGGGCGATGCTAGCTGACATGTAGGAAGGGGGCCAGTCCAGTCGATGAAGATCCAGCCTTGGTCTATACCTGTGGGGGAACTGTATTACCACCCAAAGGCTCGTACCAATAAGAGCGCCGCCATTTTGAGCTGCGCCCGGGGAGATCTACCGTTATGCCCGAAACCTCGACCGTCATCGCCGATATTCACATGCTCGACAACGGCTATTCCCGCGAAGCACGTTCGCTGTTGTACCAGGCTTACCGGCATGAGCCGACGTTCGGTTACCTGTTCGAAGCGGAGCGTCCCGGTTATGAACAGCGGGTCCGCGCCACCGTGCGCGAGTTGGTCAAACAACACTTTCTTCAGGACTTGCCGGCCATCGGCCTGCTGGTCAACGACCGGTTGATCGGCATCGCGTTGATCGCGCCGCCGCAACGTCGCCTGGGCATCACCGAAAGTTGGGCCTGGCGTTTGCGCATGGTGCTCAGCACCGGGTTTCGCTGCACCCGTCGCTATCTCGAGTATCACGATGCCGTGATGGCTTGCGTGCCGTCCGATTCGGTGCACCTGCTGCCGTTGCTGGGGGTTCATCCGCAATTCCAGGGCCAACACTTTGGCGAACAATTGCTGCAAGCGGTGCACAACTGGTGCGCGGTGGATGAACACTCCGAGGGCGTGATCCTCGATACCGGGAATCCTCGTTATCTGGAGTTCTATAAGCGTCAGGGCTATGAGGAAATTGGTGAGGTCGCCGTAGGACCGATTCGCGAGCACGTATTTTTCCACGCCAATCCGCAGGTGTTACAAACAGCAACGGCATAAAGGTAGAACTTTCACCGCACGCCAGGCTCCATCACGCTCCCAAGCTCGTGATAGCATCCGCGCCTATGAATTTTCCAGGAAGAATTACCAGCGGCGTGCTGATGCTGATTACCAGCTGCGCGGCGCTGGCGCAAAGTGAATTGGATGTGCGGATCAAACCGTCCAACGATGAACTGAAGGCCAATATAGAGGGCTATATCGGCAGCCTCGGCGATCGAGACGAAGAAGCCTTGCTGCGCTTCAGTCGTGGCGCCGAAGAACAGGCACGCAAGGCCGCCCAGGCCTTGGGTTATTACCAGCCGCAGATCGACACGGATGTGAAGGGCGGCAAGACGCCTCGCCTGGTGCTGAGCATCGATCCCGGCGAGCCGGTGCATTTGCGCAACGTCACTATTCGCATCGACGGCCCGGCCGCCGCCCTCAAATCCTTTCGTGTACCCAAAAGCGCTGCACTGAAAACCGGCGCAGTGCTCAACCACGGCCATTACGAAGACGCCAAGCGCCTGATTCAGAACCAGGCCTCGCGCTACGGTTTTTTCAGCGGTTACTTCAGCAGCCAGAAATTGTCGGTCGACCCGCGGGCCGGCGTTGCCGACATCGAACTGATCTACAACAGCGGCCCGCGTTATTCACTGGGTAAGGTCAGTTTCGAAGGCGACACGCCGTTCGACGAAGACCTGCTGCGGCGTATGGTGCCATTCAAGGCGGGCGCGCCTTATGATTCCGAACTGATCGCGGAGCTCAATCAAGCCATGCAATCGAGCGGCTATTTCGAAAGCGTGCGGGTGGATGCGGCGCCGACGGCGTCCAAGAACGACGTGATCCCGGTGGACGTCAAACTCGAAACGCGCAAACCACGGACCATGGGTCTGGGGCTGGGTTATTCCACCGACGTCGGCCCACGGGTCAAGGCCAACTGGACCCGGCACTGGGTCAACCCTCAGGGGCACAGCTATGGCTGGGAGACCGAAGTTTCGGCGCCCCGGCAGAACGTCGGTGTGTTCTACGACATTCCCCTGGACCCGCCGCTGACCGACAAATTGCGGTTCGCCGGTGGCTATCAGAATGAAGAAATCGCCGACAAGGACTCCCTCAGCAAACTGCTGACCATCGGCCCCGAGTGGCACAGCAAGCTGCCCAGCGGTTGGCAGCGGGTGGTGTCGCTTAAATGGCAGCGCGAGGAATACAGGCTCGGCGACGACTCGGGGCTCAGCACGTTGCTGATGCCTGGCGTCAGCTATTCCTATCTTAAAAGTGATAACCGCATCGACCCGCACAACGGTTATCGCCTGGAATTCGAGACAAAAGTGGCCAAGGAAGGTTTGGGCTCTGACACCAACCTGCTTTACGGCACCGCGTTGGTGAAAGGCTTGACCACGGTCTTCGACAAACACCGCTTGCTCGGTCGGGTGCAGGTCGGCGGCAGCGCCACCAACGGCTACAAATCGGTACCGCCGTCGTTGCGCTTCTTCGCCGGTGGCGATCAGAGCGTGCGCGGTTACGACTATCAGAGCCTGTCCCCGGAAAACTCCGAGGGCGACCGCATCGGTGGCCGCTACATGATCGCCGGAAGCGTCGAGTATCAGTACTCCATCGCCGAAAAATGGCGGGTCGCGACCTTCATCGACCAAGGCAACTCCTTCAATACCCTCGAACTGCCGAACCTCAAGACCGGCGTCGGCATCGGTGTGCGCTGGGTTTCTCCGGTCGGACCGATACGCCTCGACCTGGCCCATGCGATGGACGACGACGGCGGCATTCGACTGCACTTTTCCATGGGGCCTGAGCTGTGAATCGTGGTTTGAAAATAACGCTGCTGGCGATTCTGGCGCTGCTGATGCTGGTCGTCCTGACCGTGGCCACAGTGCTGGGCACGGCAACGGGCAGTCGCTGGGCACTGGGTTTCGTCCCGGGGTTGACCCTCGAAAACTTCCAGGGCCGCTTGGCCGGGCAGTGGAGCGCCGACCGGGTGTTGTGGCAGCAAGACGCCAGTCGAGTCGAGTTGAACAAGGTCATTTTCGCCTGGTCGCCACTGTGCCTGACGCGCATGGCACTGTGCATCGAGCAACTGAAGGCCGATCAAGTCAGCCTGCAGTTTCCACCGGGCACGGATGAAGACAGCAGCGGTTCGATCGAGCTTCCGGACCTGGACTTGCCATTGGCCATCGAACTGGGCGATGTCCAGGTCGGCAGCCTGCTGTTCAACGGCAGCGAAGCACTCAAGGGGTTGCAACTGGCCGCGCACTGGACGGCGCAAGGGTTGCAGATCGACTCGGTGAAGTTGCAGCGTGATGAGCTCAGCCTGAATCTTACCGGCCTGCTGCAACCCCGCGGCAACTGGCCGCTCAAGGCTGAAGGCAACCTGACGTTGCGGGCCCCCGAGCCTTGGGCGTTGGCCCTGAAGATCGACGGCGACCTGCTGAAAACCCTGAAGCTGAAAGCCGACAGCAGCGGTTACTTGAACGGGCAACTGACCGGCGAGCTGCAACCGCTGATTGATAATCTGCCGGCCAAAGTGCGGATCACCGCTGACGGCTTCAAGCCCAGCGCCGATCTGCCGGACACCCTGCAACTCAACCAACTGGAGCTCACCGGCGACGGCGACCTGAAAAACGGTTACCAGTTGCTCGGCAAAGCCACGTTGCCCGCAGAACTTGGCCCGGTCGCGTTGTTGCTGCAAGGCAAGGTCGACGCCAACGGCGCCCAGATCGCCGGGTTGGACCTCACGGCCAACGACAAGCAAAGCCTAAAACTCACCGGCAATCTCGATTGGAGCAAAGGCCTGAACGCCAACGCAAAAATCGACTGGCTGGATTTTCCGTGGTATCGCCTCTATCCGCTGATCGACGAGCCAGAAGTGGCGTTGCGCAGCTTCAACGGTGAAGTCTCCTACACCGACGGTAAATACCTCGGCAACTTCAAAGCCGCACTCGACGGCCCGGCCGGGGCGTTCAGCCTGACCAGCCCGTTCAGCGGTGACCTGACGAAAATCTACCTGCAACAAATTCAACTTGAAGCCGGGCAGGGCAAGGCCGAAGGGCACCTGAACCTGCAGTTCGCCGACGGCATTGCCTGGGACACCGCGCTGGACCTGTCGGCGATCAACCCGGCGTATTGGGTCGCTGAGTTACCGGGCACCCTGGCCGGACCGCTGCGCAGCACAGGCGAGATGAAGAATGAAAAACTCAGCCTGACCGCTGATCTCGACTTGAAAGGCAAACTGCGCGGCCAACCGGCAGTGATCCGGGCCAAAGCCGATGGCGGTGGCGAGCAATGGAATCTCAGCGCGTTGCAAATTCGCCTCGGCGACAACAGCATCAACGGCAAGGCCAGCCTGCAACAAAAGCTCGCCGGTCAGATCGATATCAAGCTGCCGCGCCTGGCTCAGCTGTGGCCGCAACTGCGCGGTCAGCTCAATGGTCGCGTCGATGTCGCCGGGACACTCAAGGCCCCGCAAGGCAAGCTCGGGCTGCAAGGTACGCAACTGGCCTTCGAAGACAATCGCCTGCAAAGCCTGAATCTGGGCGCCACCCTCGACAGCGCGCAACGGGCAAAAATCGACCTCAAAGGGAGCGGCATTCAGGCCGGTGAGACGTCACTGGGGACGCTGACCGCCAGTGGCCAGGGCGATATCAAAAACCAGAAACTCACCCTCGACCTGCAAGGGCCGAAGCTGAAACTCGCGCTCGGCCTCGACGGCAATCTGGACAAAGGCAATTGGCGTGGGCGCCTGGCCAGCGGCGATATCCAGGCCGGCGGTCAAGACTGGAAGCTGCAAGGTCCGGCGAAGCTGGAGCGGCTGGCGGACGGCAAGATCAATTTTGGCGCTCACTGCTGGACGTCCGGCCCGGCCAGTCTGTGCGGTGAGGATCAGCGCCTGATGCCTGAGCCGAAGCTGCGTTATCACCTCAAACAATTCCCGATCGACAGCCTGGCGCAGTGGTTGCCCAAGGATTTCGCCTGGAAGGGACGACTCAACGCCGACCTGCAACTGGATCTGCCGGCCAGTGGCCCGAACGGCCAGATCAGCGTCGATGCCAGCGGCGGCACGTTGCGCATAAAGGAAAAGGACCAGTGGCTGGACTTCCCGTACCAGACCCTGAAACTGAACAGCAAACTCACGCCCAAGCGCATCGACACTGACCTCAATTTCGTCGGCGGCAAGCTCGGTGAGCTTATGCTCCAGGCGCAGATCAATCCGTTGCCGAAGGACAAACCACTGACCGGCTCGTTCCGTTTGAATGGGCTGGACCTGTCGGTAGCGCGGCCGTTTGTGCCGATGGTCGAGAAACTGACCGGACGCTTGAATGGCAGTGGCACGCTCGCAGGTACGCTGCTGGCGCCGCAGGTCAACGGCAATCTGCTGCTCAGCGATGGCGAGATTTCCGGGCCTGAACTGCCGATGGACCTTGAAGCGCTGCAACTTCAAGCCGTAATTGCCGGCGAAACCGTGCAGTTGAACGGCGGCTGGAAAAGTGGCAAGACCGGGCAGGGCACCTTGAGCGGCAACATCGCCTGGGGTCAGGCGCTGGTGGTGGACCTGGCGCTCAAAGGCACGCAATTGCCAGTCACCGTCGAGCCGTACGCCAAGCTGGAAATGGCGCCGGACCTGAAGATTTCGATGAAGGACGACAAACTGGCGATCGCCGGCAAGGTGCTGGTGCCAAAAGGCGAGATCACCGTGCGCGAGTTGCCGCCCTCGACGGTCAAGGTGTCCGATGACACGGTGATCGTCGGCCAGCAGACCGAAGAGGGCAAACCACCGATGGCCATGGCGATGGACATCGATGTGGTGGTCGGTCAGGACAAACTCAGCTTCGCCGGGTTTGGCCTGACCGCCAACCTGCAAGGTCATGTGCACATCGGCGACAACATGGACACCCGCGGCGAGCTCTGGCTCAACGATGGGCGTTATCGCGCCTACGGTCAGCGATTGACGGTGCGCCGGGCGCGTTTGCTGTTTGCCGGCCCGATCGACCAGCCGTATCTGGACATCGAAGCGATTCGCCAGACCGACGACGTGATCGCCGGCATTCGCCTGAGCGGCAGCGCCGAGCAGCCGACCACACAGATCTTCTCCGAGCCGGCCATGAGTCAGGAAGAGGCTTTGTCCTATCTGGTGCTGGGACGTCCGCTGAGCACCAACGGTGAAGACAACAACATGCTGGCCCAGGCGGCGCTCGGGCTGGGCCTGATGGGCAGTTCGGGGGTGACCAGCGGGTTGGCCAAGAACCTGGGGATTCAGGATTTCCAGCTCGATACCCAGGGCAGCGGCAACGCAACCAGCGTCGTGGCCAGCGGCAATATCTCCGAGAAGCTCAGCCTGCGTTATGGCGTTGGCGTGTTCGAGCCGGCCAACACCATCGCCTTGCGTTACAAGCTGAGCAAAAAGGTCTACCTCGAAGCGGCGGGCGGCGTGGCCAGTTCGCTGGACATCTTCTACAAGCGGGACTTTTAAACTCCCTCTCCTCCAAAACCGAGTCGCTCCCATCGCGAGCAAGCTCGCTCCCACAAGGTTAAGTGTGATCCCTGTGGGAGCGAGCTTGCTCGCGATGGCGTCAGATCGGTCACCGCATAATCCATCGCCATTTATCAACTAAATAGCAAGCAACCTAACTATTACGTTGACATTCGCTGCCTAGGCAGTAACATCTCGTCATACATTCTCTGCCTAGGCAGCTAATTGGTGGTCAGATGAAACATTTCACCCCAGACGCATTCCACACTTGCCATCTCGGCCTCCTGCTCGGGCGCGCTGCGCTGCTCAAGGACCGGATCATCGACACGCACATGGAACCCCACGGCATCACTGCCGCGCAGTTCAAAGTGCTGATCATCATGGCCCAGTTCGGCGTCGATACGCCGGCGGAGCTGTGCCGTCACCTATCGCTGGACAGCGGTTCGATGACCCGCATGCTCGATCGTCTGGAACAGAAAGGCTTCCTCGCCCGCCAACGCTCCGAAGCGGATCGCCGTCAGGTTCAGCTGGTGCTGACCGAGCAAGGCCAGCAGTTGACTGATCGCCTGCCGGAGATCGGCGCCGACGCCATGAATGAACTGGCCGGCGCGATCACCCCAGAGGAGTTGAAAACCCTCGAACAGATCCTGAAGAAAATTTTGGTGGCAGCCGGTGACTCGATCACCCTGCTGCGGGTAGGTGACAAATGAGCAGTAAAACCCTGCGTACCGGCTTGAGCCTGGTGCTGGCGGCCATGACCCTGGCCGGTTGCGCCAGCTACAGCGGCCTGACCACTGAAGGCGTCAGCCTCGATGCGAAAAACCTCAAGGCCGGGCAATCCCTCAGCGGTGTAACCCTCTCGCCCGCGGCCTGGCCGAAAAGCGACTGGTGGAAAAGCCTCGGCGACCCACAGCTCGACGGCTTGATCCGCGAAGCCCTGCACGACAGCCCCGACATGCAAATCGCCGACGCCCGTGCTCACCAGGCCAGCGCCGCCGCTTATGCAGCGGATGCCGCACGCATGCCGACCCTCGATGCCAGTGCCGGCGTCAGCCGTTCGCGTCTGGCCCGGGATCAGGACCCAAGCGGGCAGGGTGGTACCTACTCCACCGTGCGCAACATCAGTGCCAGTTTCAATTACAACTTCGACCTCTGGGGCGGTCAGCGTGATGCCTGGGAAGCCGCACTGGGCCAGGCCCGTGCTGCCGAAGTCGATCAACAAGCCGCTCAGCTGACATTGTCCGCCGACGTGGCTCGCGCTTACAGCGATCTGGGTCAGGCGCACATCGTCTACGACCTGGCCAGTGAAGACCTCAAGCGCACCAAACAAATGCTCGACCTGAGCCAGCGCCGCCTGAGCTCGGGGATCGACAGTCAGTACCAGTTCCAGCAAACCGAGAGTCTGGAAGCCACGTCCGAAGCCAGCCTGATCGACGCCGAGAAACGCCTGCAAAGCGCGAAAATCGCCTTGGCCGTCTTGCTCGGTAAAGGCCCGGATCGCGGCAACGAAATCGCCCGGCCGAAAATCCTCCAGGCCAGCGCAGTCGCGTTGCCATCGGTGCTGCCGGCCGAGTTGCTCGGTCGTCGTCCAGACCTGGTGGCCGCGCGTTGGCGGGTCGAGGCGGCGAGCAAGAACATCGACGCCGGCAAAACCCGCTTCTACCCCAACCTCAACCTGAGCGCCGCGGCCGGTGCCGAGTCGTTGCTGGGCGATGCGATGTTCGGTTCGGCCAGTCGTTTCTTCAACATCGCGCCGACGATCTCGGTGCCGATTTTCGACGGTGGCCGCCTGCGTGCCGACCTCGATTCCCGCGACGCCGATTACGACCTCGCGGTGGCGCAGTACAACAAAAGCCTGGTGAAAGCGCTGGGCGATGTCAGCGACACCATCAACCAGTTACGCGATATCGGTCGGCAGATTGGCGCTCAGCAGCACGCCACCGACATTGCCCAGGATTCTTACAACACCGTGGTCCAGCGTTACGGTTCCGGCATCGGGAATTACCTGGACGTGCTCAGCATCGAGCAGCAATTGCTCCAGGCCCAGCGTCAGCTGGCCAACTTGAATGCCGAGCAGATCGACCTGTCGATCCAACTGATGCAGGCGCTGGGCGGCGGCTTCCAGGGCGAAACCCTGGCCGAAGCCAACGCAACCCCAGCCACGCAGCACAACTAATTCAAGGTACTTGTCATGGCCACTGCCGATACAACAACACAAACCCCTGACAACGCTCAAGACACGAGCAACCCGCGCAAACGCAAAGTCCTGCTGGTAGTGCTCGCGATCGTAGTGATCCTCGCCGGTGTCGGCGTCTGGGGTTATCACGAATTCTACGGGCGCTGGAACGAAAGCACCGACGACGCCTATGTGAACGGCAACGTGGTGGAAATCACTCCGCTGGTCACCGGCACCGTAGTCAGCATCGGTGCCGACGATGGCGACCTGGTCCATGAAGGACAGGTGCTGATCAACTTCGACCCGAACGACGCCGAAGTCGGTCTGCAAAGTGCGCAGGCCAATCTGGCCCGCACCGTGCGTCAGGTTCGCGGCTTGTACAGCAATGTCGACGGCATGAAAGCCCAGGTTAATGCCCAACAGGCTGAAGTGCAAAAGGCTCAGGACAACTTCAATCGCCGGAAAAACCTTGCCGCTGGCGGTGCGATTTCCCAGGAAGAACTGTCCCATGCTCGCGACGACCTGACCTCGGCGCAAAACGCCCTGGCCAACGCCAAACAGCAACTGAAAACCACCAGTGCTTTGGTGGATGACACCGTGGTGTCGTCGCACCCGGACGTGATGTCCGCTGCCGCGCAATTGCGTCAGGCTTACTTGAACAACTCCCGCAGCACCTTGATCGCGCCGGTCACCGGTTATGTCGCCAAGCGCTCCGTGCAACTGGGCCAACGCGTCCAGCCGGGCACGGCGCTGATGGCAGTCATCCCGCTGGATCAGCTGTGGATCGACGCCAACTTCAAGGAAACCCAGCTGCGTGACATGCGCATCGGTCAGCCAGTGGACATCGAAGCCGACCTGTATGGCAGCGACGTGAAGTTCAGCGGCACCATCGACAGCCTCGGCGCCGGTACCGGCAGCGCGTTTGCCTTGCTGCCAGCGCAGAACGCCACCGGTAACTGGATCAAGATCGTCCAGCGTGTGCCGGTGCGGATTCACATCAACGCCGAAGAACTGGCCAAGCACCCGTTGCGGGTCGGCCTGTCGACTCAGGTCGATGTGAACCTGCGTGACCAGAGCGGCCCGGTGCTGGCGCAACAGCCACCGCAAAAGGCCTCGTTCAGCACCAATGTGTATGACCGTCAGTTGGCCGAGGCCGACGCGATGATCACTCAGTTGATCCATGACAACAGCGCTGCGGTCAGTAAAACCGTTCAACGCTGATTGGTCATCACACCGATCCTGTGGGAGCGACGCCCGTTAAAAGGTGTCGCGTCAGCCAGGTTTCAAAGGATTCGCGATGAGCAATAATGCGTCTTTCACGCCGCCCAGCCTGCTGCTCAGCACCATTGGCCTGTCGCTGGCGACCTTCATGCAAGTACTCGACACCACCATCGCCAACGTGGCGCTGCCGACGATTTCCGGCAACCTGGGCGTGAGTTCGGAGCAGGGCACTTGGGTGATTACTTCGTTCGCCGTGAGCAATGCGATTGCGCTGCCGCTGACCGGTTGGCTCAGCCGACGCTTCGGTGAGGTGAAGCTGTTTCTGTGGGCGACGATCCTGTTCGTGCTGGCCTCGTTTCTTTGCGGTATCTCGACCTCGATGCCGGAACTGATTGGCTTTCGGGTGCTTCAAGGCCTGGTGGCAGGTCCCTTGTACCCGATGACTCAAACGCTGCTGATTGCCGTCTATCCACCCGCCAGGCGTGGCATGGCCCTGGCGTTGCTGGCGATGGTCACGGTGGTGGCGCCGATTGCAGGTCCCATCCTCGGCGGCTGGATTACCGACAGCTATAGCTGGCCGTGGATCTTCTTTATCAACGTGCCGATCGGTGTTTTCGCGGTGATGGTGGTGCGCCAGCAACTCAAGGCGCGGCCGGTGGAAACCAGTTACCAGCCGATGGATTACGTCGGTTTGATCACCCTGATCATTGGCGTCGGCGCGTTGCAGCTGATCCTCGACAAGGGTAACGACCTGGATTGGTTCGAGTCGAACTTCATCCTCATCGGCGCGGCCATTTCGGTGATTGCGCTGGCGGTGTTCGTGATCTGGGAAATGACCGACAAGCACCCGGTGGTCAATCTGCGGCTGTTCGCTTACCGCAACTTCCGCATCGGCACCATCGTGCTGGTGTTGGGTTACGCCGGGTTCTTCGGGATCAATCTGATTCTGCCGCAATGGCTGCAAACCCAGATGGGTTACACGGCGACGTGGGCGGGTCTGGCGGTGGCGCCGATCGGTATTTTGCCGGTGCTGATGTCGCCGTTTGTCGGCAAGTACGCACACAAATTCGACCTGCGGCTGCTGGCCGGCCTGGCGTTCCTGGCGATTGGCCTGAGCTGCTTCATGCGTGCCGGGTTTACCAACGAAGTGGACTTCCAGCACATCGCTCTGGTGCAGCTGTTCATGGGCATTGGCGTGGCGCTGTTCTTCATGCCGACCTTGAGCATTCTGATGTCGGACCTGCCACCGAGCCAGATCGCCGACGGCGCGGGCCTGGCGACGTTCCTGCGGACCTTGGGCGGTAGTTTTGCGGCCTCACTGACGACGTGGATCTGGATTCGCCGGGCGGATCAGCACCACGCCTATATGAGCGAAAGCATCAGCACCTATGAGCCGGCTACCCGCGACGCGCTGAACAGCCTGGGCGGGGCGAGCAATCCGGCGTATGCGCAGCTGGATCATGTGCTGACCAGTCAGGCGTACATGCTCTCCACCGTGGATTACTTCACGTTGCTGGGGTGGGCATTCATGGGCTTGATTGTGCTGGTGTGGCTGGCGAAACCGCCGTTTGCCGCTAAAGCAGGCCCTGCTGCCTCAGGCCATTAAGCCAAACACAGTCCCTGTGGGAGCGAGCTTGCTCGCGATAGCGGTGGATTAGTCAACAACGATGTTGAATATGAATCCGCTATCGCGAGCAAGCTCGCTCCCACAGGGTTCTGTGTTCGGCAGTCAGATTGCGGGGGCTGCCAGTTGCGGCGGCGGGGCGAAGTCGAATGGTGCAAGCGCAAACCCATTCTCATCCACCTGCAACGCCCAGCCCTGACGATCCCAATCCCCCAATACAATCCGCTTGGCCGCCTGCTCGCCAATCTGCAACTTGTGGATGGCCGGGCGATGGGTATGCCCATGGATCAAGGTCTTCACGCCAAATGCCTGCATGATCCGCGGTACTTCTTCCGGCGTGACATCGACGATGTCATTGGCCTTCATCCGCACCTGGGCCGTGCTTTCGCTGCGTAGCTTGCGTGCCAGTTTCTGCCGGGTGCCCAGGGGCAAATGGCGCAGGATGAACAAGGTAACGGGATTGCGCAGGTAGCGTCGCAGCTTCATATAGCCGACGTCACGGGTGCAGAGGCTGTCGCCGTGCATCAACAGCACCGGCTCGCCGTAAAACTGCACGACACTCGGGTCCTTCAGCAACGTACAGCCGGCCTGTTTACAGAAGGCCTGGCCGAGCATGAAGTCGCGGTTGCCGTGCATCAGAAAAATGGCCGTGCCGCTGTCGCTGAGTTCGCGCAGGGCCTGGCAGATGGAGCGCTGAAAGGGCGTCATGGCATCGTCGCCAATCCACGCCTCGAAAAAGTCGCCCAGGATGTACAACGCACTCGCCGAGCGGGCGCGTCCGGCGAGCAAATCCAGAAACGCCCGGCTGATGTCCGGGCGCTCCTCTTCCAGATGCAAGTCTGAAATCAGCAGTATCACGCTTCGATGATCTCGGCTTTCTCGATGATCACGTCTTCTGCTGGAACGTCCTGGTGACCGGACTTCATGGTGGTGGAAACACCTTTGATCTTGTCGACGACGTCGGTGCCTGCAACGACTTTAGCGAACACGGCGTAGCCCCAGCCTTGAGTGGTCTTGGCGCTGTGGTTCAGGAAGCTGTTGTCAGCCACGTTGATGAAGAACTGGGCGGAAGCCGAATGCGGCTCCATGGTGCGCGCCATGGCCACGGTGTACTTCTCGTTCGGCAGGCCGTTGTCGGCTTCGTTCTGGATGCTTGGGCGCTTGTCTTTCTTTTCTTTCATGCCTGGCTCGAAACCGCCGCCCTGGATCATGAAGTTACCGATGACGCGGTGGAAAACAGTGTTTTCGTAGTGACCGGCGTTGACGTACTCGATGAAGTTGGCAACGGTCAGCGGTGCCTTTTCAGCGTTCAGTTCCAGGACGATGTCGCCATGGTTGGTGGTCAGTTTGACTTGGGTCATGATCGGTACTCTTTATATGAATTCGTGGGTTTAGGGGCTTTGCTGCCCTCAACCGGTCCGGCCAATTTTGGCCAAGGTGCGCAGTTTAGCGTGCCGGGCGCGAATTTCGAGGCTGTTTTTCATTTGCATCCGATTAAATGCAGGCGTTTTTTGGCCTGCTCTGTCAGCGGCTTGACAGCATCGGCTATGATAAGCCCCTTTGTTTTAACCGCCGCTTTGATTTGGCCAACTGGCCGCGCACTTGTACGTTCAAGGATCCTATGAGCAAGCCCACTGTCGACCCTACCTCGAATTCCAAGACCGGCCCTGCCGTGCCGGTCAATTTCCTGCGCCCGATCATCCAGGCGGACCTGGACTCGGGTAAGCACACGCAGATCGTCACCCGTTTCCCGCCTGAGCCCAACGGTTACCTGCACATCGGTCACGCCAAGTCGATTTGCGTGAACTTCGGTCTGGCCCAGGAATTTGGCGGCGTCACGCACCTGCGTTTCGACGACACCAACCCGGCCAAGGAAGACCAGGAATACATCGACGCGATCGAAAGCGACGTCAGATGGCTGGGCTTCGAATGGTCCGGTGAAGTGCGCTACGCCTCGCAGTATTTCGACCAATTGCATGACTGGGCCGTTGAACTGATCAAGGCCGGCAAGGCCTACGTCGATGACCTGAGCCCTGAACAGGCCAAGGAATACCGTGGCAGCCTGACCGAGCCGGGCAAGAACAGCCCGTTCCGCGACCGCTCCGTGGAAGAAAACCTCGATTGGTTCGCCCGCATGAAGGCCGGTGAATTCAAGGACGGCGCACGCGTGCTGCGAGCCAAGATCGACATGGCCTCGCCGAACATGAACCTGCGCGACCCGATCATGTATCGCATCCGTCACGCTCACCACCACCAGACTGGTGACAAGTGGTGCATCTACCCGAACTACGACTTCACCCACGGTCAGTCGGACGCCATCGAAGGCATCACCCACTCGATCTGCACCCTGGAGTTCGAAAGCCATCGTCCGCTGTACGAGTGGTTCCTCGAGAACCTGCCCGTGCCGGCGCAACCGCGTCAGTACGAGTTCAGCCGTCTGAACCTGAACTACACGATCACCAGCAAGCGCAAGCTCAAGCAACTGGTCGATGAAAAGCACGTTCACGGTTGGGACGATCCGCGCATGTCCACGCTGTCCGGCTTCCGCCGCCGTGGTTACACGCCGAAATCGATCCGCAACTTCTGCGAAATGGTCGGCACCAACCGATCCGACGGCGTGGTCGACTTCGGCATGCTGGAATTCAGCATCCGTGATGACCTCGACCACAGCGCCCCGCGTGCCATGTGCGTGCTGCGTCCGCTGAAAGTCGTGATCACCAACTACCCGGAAGACCAGGTCGAGAACCTCGAACTGGCGTGCCACCCGAAAGAAGACATGGGCGTGCGCGTCCTGCCGTTCGCCCGTGAGATCTACATCGACCGTGAAGACTTCATGGAAGAGCCGCCAAAAGGCTACAAACGCCTTGAGCCAAACGGCGAAGTGCGTCTGCGCGGCAGCTACGTGATTCGCGCCGACGAAGCGATCAAGGACGCCGATGGCAACATCGTCGAACTGCGTTGCTCCTACGACCCGGAAACCCTGGGCAAGAACCCTGAAGGCCGCAAGGTCAAAGGCGTGGTGCACTGGGTGCCGGCCGCGGCCAGCGTCGAGTGTGAAGTGCGTCTGTACGATCGCCTGTTCCGTTCGGCTAACCCAGAGAAGGCCGAAGACAGCGCCAGTTTCCTGGACAACATCAACCCTGACTCGCTGCAAGTCCTCACCGGTTGTCGTGCCGAGCCTTCGCTGGGCAATGCACAGCCGGAAGACCGTTTCCAGTTCGAGCGCGAAGGTTACTTCTGCGCGGATATCAAGGACTCGAAACCCGGTCATCCGGTGTTCAACCGTACCGTGACCTTGCGTGATTCGTGGGGCCAGTGATTCAAGGAACCTCTAACGTGCTTTCGATCTACAACACGCTCACCAAGAGCAAAGAAGTCTTCAAGCCGCTGGATGGCAACAATGTGCGCATGTACGTCTGCGGGATGACCGTGTACGACTACTGCCACATTGGCCACGGCCGCAGCATGGTCGCGTTCGACCTGGTGACCCGCTGGTTGCGTTTCAGCGGTTATAACCTGACGTACGTGCGCAACATCACCGACATTGAAGACAAGATCATCAATCGGGCCAAAGAGAACGGCGAGCCGTTCGACGTGCTGACCGAGCGCATGATCACCGCGATGCACGAGGACGAGGCGCGCCTCAACATCCTCAAGCCGGACATGGAACCGCGGGCCACCGATCATATCCCCGGCATGCTGAGCATGATCCAGACCTTGATCGACAAGGGTTACGCCTACGCACCGGGCAATGGCGACGTGTACTACCGCGTCGCCAAGTTCATGGGCTACGGCAAGCTGTCGCGCAAGAAGATCGAAGACCTGCGCATCGGTGCGCGGATCGAAGTCGACGAGTCGAAACAGGACCCGCTGGACTTCGTGCTGTGGAAAGGCGCCAAGCCGGGCGAGCCGAGCTGGCCATCGCCGTGGGGCGACGGTCGCCCGGGCTGGCACATCGAGTGCTCGGTGATGTCGACCTGCTGCCTCGGCGAGACTTTCGACATTCATGGTGGCGGCAGTGACCTCGAGTTCCCGCACCATGAAAACGAAATCGCCCAGAGCGAAGCGGCGACCGGCAAGACCTACGCCAACGCGTGGATGCATTGCGGCATGATTCGCATCAATGGCGAGAAGATGTCCAAGTCCTTGAACAACTTCTTCACCATTCGCGACGTGCTGGAAAAGTACCACCCGGAAGTCGTGCGTTACCTGCTGGTGTCGAGCCACTACCGCAGCGCGATCAACTATTCGGAAGACAACCTCAAGGACGCCAAAGGCGCGCTCGAGCGTTTCTACCATGCGTTGAAAGGCCTGCCGAGCGTGGCGCCGGCCGGTGGCGAAGCCTTTGTCGAGCGTTTCACTCAGGTGATGAACGACGACTTCGGCACGCCGGAAGCGTGTGCCGTACTGTTCGAGATGGTGCGCGAGATCAACCGTTTGCGTGAGAGCGATCTTGATGCGGCGGCGGGTCTGGCGGCGCGTCTCAAAGAACTGGCCAGCGTGCTGGGCGTGTTGCAACTTGAAGCCGATGACTTCCTGCAGGCCGGTGCCGAAGGGCGGGTTGATGCGGCTGAGGTTGATGCGCTGATTGCCGCGCGTCTGGCAGCTCGTGCTGGTAAAGACTGGGCCGAATCCGACCGCATCCGCGACCAGCTGACCGCCATGGGCGTGGTGCTGGAAGACGGCAAGGGCGGCACGACCTGGCGTCTCGCTGACTGATTGCTGCGTTTGCCCCAAACAAAACCCGCCTTGTGCGGGTTTTTGTTTGTTTGGTTGAAGATCAAAAGATCGCAGCCTTCGGCAGCTCCTACGGGATTGGGTTCGTCCACGACGGTGGGATACACACCTGTGTAGGAGCTGCCGAAGGCTGCGATCTTTTGATCTTCGCCGTTAACCCTCCAACTGCCGCAATCGCTTGTAAAGGGTATTCCTGCTAACCCCCAACCGCCGCGCCAAATGCGAAATATTCCCCCCGGCCGCCTGCAGCTGCCGATTCAAATCCTCGGCATCATTCAAATCCACCGCCAACGGCTCCGGTAAATCCACCGGCTCCAGCTCCAAATCAACAAAGAAATCATCCGGCAAATGCTCCGGCCGTACCGGTTGTTCCTCGGCCATGGCCAGCGCTACCTGCATCACGCTGCTGACCTGTCTTAAATTCCCCGGCCACGGATGACGGCTGAACAACTCCAGCACCTCTCGGCTCAGTCCGGCCCATTGGCTCGGCTCGCGGTGTTGCTCCCACAGGCGTTTGAACAGTGCTTCCTTGTCACTGCGTTCGCGCAGAGGAGGTAGTTCGAGGGTCAAACCGCCGATGCGGTAATAAAGATCCTCACGAAACCGCCCGAGCTGAACCTGTTCGCGCAACGAGCGGTTGGTTGCCGAAATAATACGTATATCCACCGGGAACAACTCGCTACTACCCACTGGTTGCACGCAACGCTCCTGCAAAACTCGCAGCAGTCGGGCCTGAGTCGGCAACGGCATATCACCGATTTCATCTAGGAATAGCGTGCCTTTGTCAGCCTTGCGGATCAGCCCGATGCTGCCTTTCTGGTTGGCGCCAGTGAACGCGCCTTTCTCGTAGCCAAATAGCTCAGACTCCACCAGTTCGGCGGGGATGGCTGCACAGTTGACGGCAATGAAGGGTTTTTTGCTCCGCGAACTGGCCTGATGCAGGGCTTTGACGAAGACTTCCTTGCCGACCCCGGTTTCGCCGTGGATTAACAACGGAATGTCTTTTTCCAGCAACCGCTCGGCCTGGCGCACGGCTTTTTCCACGCGGCTGTCACCGAAATGCAGGGTATTGAGGCTGATCGCTACCGGTGTCGCAACCGTGGGTTCTGCAAACAGCCGCGCCTGAATCACTGTCTGTTTCGGCCGCTTCAACAGGCACTGGAAGCGGTTGCGTCCCGAGGTTTGCAAGGCGAAGGGCAGGCCGTCCGGCTGGTTCAACAACTCCAGCAGCGAGACCTTGAACAGGCTTTCGACACTGACCCGCGACAGGCTGATACCCAGCAAATTGTCGGCCCGGCGGTTGGCGGACAGCACCTGGCCCGTCTCGTCGAAGATCAACAGGCCCGCCCATTGGCTGTCGAGGTTGTTCAGTCCGGTGTTGAAGGTCAGTTGGAAATGCTGGCCATGGAACAGGTTGAGGATCAGCCGGTTTTCCACGGTCTGACTCATCATCTTGACCATGCCGAGGGTGTGGGACGGTGGCAGGTAGCTGTCGCTGGACACATCCAGCACCGCGATGACTTTGCGGTCGGCATCGAAAATCGGTGCGGCGGAACCGGTCATGAAACGGTTGGCCTTGAGGAAATGTTCGTCGTGCTCGATGTGCACCGCCTGCTCGCAGGCCAGCGCGGTGCCGATCGCATTGGTGCCGCTGCAGCGTTCCATCCAGCTGGCGCCGGCACTGAAACCGCGGGTCAGGTTCGGCTCGATAAAACGCTGGGTGCCCCAGGACGTCAGCACCTGGCCCTGATTGTCGGCGAGCATGATCAGGCAGTTGGAGTTGCTGAGGATGTTCTCGTAATACGGCAGGACTTCCTGGTGAGTGGTTTGCACCAGTGAGTGCTGGCTCTCCAGCAATTGCGCAATGCCCTCGGCCGGCAACTGATCGAACGCCGGTGTGCTCTGATGATTGAGGCCGAACGCGCGGCAACGGGACCAGGAGTCCTGGATGATGGCGTCGTGGGAGAGCGGCAAGGCGGGTGCGGCCATGGCAGTCGATCTCTGAGCATTATTATTTTTGTTATGAGTAACGCGATCCATGTAGCAGCTGGCGAAGCCTGCGTTCGGCGACGCAGTCGTCGTCAAACCTGTAAACGCGGTCATCCTGATACACCGCGATGCCTGATTTCACGACGACTGCGTCGCCGGACGCAACCTTCGGCAGCTGCTACAAGGGCGCGCGCAATTCAGAATTTCCCGCAGTAAAAGCATCCGTAGAGTGTTGTTCACTATTGTTCATTGTCAACCGGCGGATTGTTCAATTGTTCAGTCGCGGTTGTTCATTTCTGTTCAGCAACGAACGCAGTTTTTCTTCCATTTGCAAGATTCTCAAGCCGGATCAACGGCTTGCAATTTCTGGCACGAATGTCGCTCTGTTGGTCAGGTCGCTTGACTCCAATAATAAAAAGGCCGAGCCATGTCATTAACCCTGGAGCACGTCAGCCGCACCGTCGAGGGCCAGACCTGGATCGACGATGCGTGCCTTACTTTCGAAGCCGGATCCTTCAACGTTTTGCTCGGGCGCACGCTGTCCGGCAAAACCAGTCTCATGCGCCTGATGGCCGGTCTGGACAAGCCCGACAGCGGTCGCATCCTGATGAACGGCGTCGACGTCACCCAGCGCCCGGTGCGTTTGCGCAATGTGTCGATGGTCTATCAGCAATTCATCAACTACCCGACCATGACGGTGTTCGAGAACATCGCTTCGCCATTGCGCCAGGGCGGCGTTTCCAATGAGCTGATCCAGAGCAAGGTGCTGGAAACCGCGAAGATGTTGCGCATCGAGAAATTCCTCCAGCGCCACCCCCTCGAACTCTCCGGCGGTCAGCAACAGCGCACGGCCATGGCCCGGGCGCTGGTCAAGGATGCCGAGCTGATCCTGTTCGACGAACCGCTGGTGAACCTCGACTACAAACTGCGCGAAGAACTGCGTCAGGAAATGCGCGAGCTGTTCAAGGCTCACCACACCATCGCCATCTACGCCACCACCGAACCCAACGAAGCCCTGGCGCTGGGCGGCACCACCACCATTCTTCACGAAGGCCGGGTGATTCAGAGCGGCAAGTCTTCCGAGGTTTATCACCAGCCGCAAACCGTGCTGGCGGCAGAGCTGTTCTCCGAGCCGCCGATCAACCTGATGCCGGGACGTATCGCCGGTAACGAAGTCAGCTTCGCCAATTTCGTGCACTTTCCGCTCAACGTCGATTTGCGGCCGGTGGGCGAGGGCGAGTTCCGCTTTGGCGTACGGCCCAGCCATATTTCGCTGGTGCCGAGCAACGATGATGATCTGGAACTGGCGGTAACCGTCGAGGTGGCGGAGATCAGTGGGTCGGAAACCTTCCTGCACGTGCGCAACGAACATTTCCTGCTGGTGCTGCACTTGCCGGGCGTCCACGAATACGACGTCGACGCGCCGATTCGTATCTATATCCCGACCCATAAACTGTTTGTCTTCGATACGCAGGGGCGGCTGGTCCAGGCGCCCGGTCGCCGTATCGCGAGGGTTGCCTGATGGCCGAAATTCGTTTGCAACACCTCGCCCACAGTTACACCCGCACGCCGATCGGCCCCGAGGACTACGCGATCCGCGAGATGGACCACGTCTGGGAGCAGGGCGGTGCCTATGCCTTGCTCGGGCCTTCGGGCTGCGGCAAGTCGACCTTGCTCAACATCATTTCCGGATTGCTCAGTCCGTCTCAGGGTCAGGTGCTGTTCGACAGCAAAGTGGTGAATGAACTGACCCCGGAGAAGCGCAACATCGCCCAGGTTTTCCAGTTTCCGGTGGTCTACGACACCATGACGGTGTTCGACAACCTGGCCTTCCCGCTGCGCAATCAGGGCATGGCCGAGGCGAAAATTCACAGCAAGGTGCAGGAAATCGCCGAAGTTCTCGATCTCCAGACGCTGCTGAGCAAGAAGGCGCGCAACCTCACCGCCGACGAAAAGCAGAAAGTCTCCATGGGCCGTGGGCTGGTGCGCGATGACGTCTCGGCGATCCTGTTCGATGAACCGCTGACCGTGATCGATCCGCACCTGAAGTGGAAGTTGCGACGCAAGCTCAAGCAGATCCACGAGCAGTTCAACATCACCATGGTCTACGTCACCCACGATCAGTTGGAGGCCTCGACCTTCGCCGACAAGATCGCGGTGATGTATGGCGGGCAGATTGTGCAATTCGGTACGCCGAGAGAACTGTTCGAGCGGCCGAGCCACACCTTTGTCGGCTATTTCATCGGCAGTCCGGGGATGAACCTGATCGAGGTACAGCCGCAGCCCGGCGGTGTCGGTTTCGCCTCGACTCATTTGCCGCTTTCCGATGCTCAGCAGAAACGCATCGCCGAGTCCGAGTGGAAAACCCTGAAAGTCGGCATCCGTCCGGAGTTCGTGCACGTGTGGGACGAGCCGTTTGATGAGGCGATGCAGGCACAGGTCGTACACGTTGAAGACCTTGGCACCTACAAGATCATGACCCTGAACCTCGACGGCGCCCCTTTGAAAGTGCGCCTGGCCGAAGACAAGCCAGTGCCTGAGGGAACCGCCTACATCAGCTTCCCGGCTCAATGGTTGATGGTGTATGCCGACGAATATCTCCTGGAGACGTAGCCATGAACAAGGTGCAGAACAACAAGGCCTGGTGGCTGGTGTTGCCGGTGTTTTTGCTGGTGGCGTTCAGTGCGGTGATCCCGATGATGACGGTGGTCAACTACTCGGTGCAGGACATCTTCGACCAGTCCAGCCGCTACTTCGTCGGCGCCGACTGGTACAGGCAAGTGCTGCTCGATCCGCGCCTGCATGACTCGTTGCTGCGCCAGTTCATTTACTCCGGCTGTGTGCTGCTGATCGAAATCCCGCTGGGCATCGCCATCGCCCTGACCATGCCGACCAAGGGTCGCTGGTCGTCGCTGGTGCTGATTATCCTGGCGATTCCGTTGCTGATTCCGTGGAACGTGGTGGGGACGATCTGGCAGATCTTCGGTCGGGCGGACATTGGTCTGCTCGGCGCCAGCCTCAAGGCCATGGGTCTGAACTACAACTATGCGGCCAACACCATGGACGCCTGGGTCACGGTGCTGGTGATGGACGTCTGGCACTGGACGTCGTTGGTGGCGCTGTTGTGTTTCTCGGGGCTGCGGGCGATTCCGGACGTGTACTACCAAGCGGCGCGGATTGATCGGGCATCGGCCTGGGCGGTTTTCCGACACATCCAATTGCCCAAGCTCAAGAGCGTGCTGTTGATCGCGGTGATGTTGCGGTTCATGGACAGTTTCATGATCTACACCGAGCCGTTTGTGCTGACCGGTGGCGGTCCGGGGAATGCCACGACTTTCTTGAGTCAGACCCTGACGCAAATGGCGATCGGGCAGTTCGACCTCGGCCCGGCGGCGGCTTTCTCGCTGGTGTACTTCCTGATCATCCTGTTGGTGTCCTGGCTGTTTTATACGGCCATGACTCACTCTGACGCCAACCGCTGAGGTCTGCCATGAGCAAGAGAAAGCTGATCCCGTTGCTGATCTACATCCTGTTCCTGCTGGTGCCGATCTATTGGCTGCTGAACATGTCCTTCAAGAGCAACACCGAAATCCTCAGCGGCCTGACCTTGTTTCCGCAGGATTTCACCTTCGCCAACTACAAGGTGATCTTCACCGATCCGGCCTGGTACACCGGTTACCTCAACTCGCTGTACTACGTGAGCCTGAACACGGTGATTTCGCTGAGCGTGGCATTGCCGGCGGCGTATGCGTTCTCGCGCTATCGGTTCCTCGGTGACAAGCACCTGTTCTTCTGGCTGTTGACCAATCGTATGGCGCCGCCGGCGGTGTTTTTGCTGCCGTTCTTCCAGCTATATTCCTCGATCGGTTTGTTCGATACGCACATCGCCGTCGCGTTGGCTCACTGCCTGTTTAACGTGCCGTTGGCGGTGTGGATCCTCGAAGGTTTCATGTCCGGGGTTCCCAAGGAAATCGACGAAACCGCCTACATCGACGGCTACAGTTTTCCCAAGTTCTTCGTGAAGATTTTCGTTCCGCTGATTGGTTCCGGGATCGGCGTGACGGCATTTTTCTGCTTTATGTTTTCTTGGGTCGAACTGCTGTTGGCGCGGACGCTGACGTCGGTCAACGCCAAACCGATTGCGGCGGTGATGACGCGCACGGTCTCGGCGTCCGGCATCGACTGGGGCGTGCTGGCGGCGGCGGGGGTGTTGACTATCCTGCCAGGCATGCTGGTGATCTGGTTTGTTCGCAACCACGTGGCCAAGGGCTTTGCCCTGGGCCGGGTCTGAGGAGCTGATGATGGAATGGATGAGTTGGACCGGCCCTACGGCGGCATTCTTCAGCGTCATTGCCTTGATTCTGGTGGGCATGACGACTTGGGAATTGCGTTCGCCGAGCATTCTTCGGCGTGGTTTGTTGCCGATTGCCACCACCCGTGGCGATCGGTTGTTTATCGGTCTTCTCGGCAGCGCCTACCTGCATTTGCTGGTAATCGGCGTCACCGACTGGAGCATCTGGGTTGCGTTCGCGTTGTCCCTGGTGTGGCTGTTGGCTGTGATGCGTTGGGGCTAGTCGAAATCGATCGGCAATGTTGCTCCGAAACCCAAACAGGAGGTCTCTATGTTCGACAAAAACAATAAGCTGCGACATAGCGTTTCATTGGCAGCCATGCTGGCACTCAGCGGGCTGAGTGCGGCAGCCTGGGCCGATGCCTATGAAGACGCGGCCAAGAAATGGATTGGCAGCGAATTCAAACCGTCCACCCTGACCGAAGCCCAGCAGCTCGAAGAGCTGAAGTGGTTCATCAAGGCGTCCGAGCCGTTTCGCGGGATGAGCATCAAGGTGGTCTCGGAAACCATCGCGACCCACGAATATGAATCCAAAACGCTGGCCAAAGCCTTTACCGAGATCACCGGGATCAAGCTGACCCACGACTTGCTGCAAGAAGGCGACGTGGTGGAAAAGCTGCAGACCCAGATGCAATCGGACAAGAACATCTATGACGGTTGGGTCAACGACTCGGACCTGATCGGCACGCACCTTCGCTACGGCAAAACCGAATCGATCACCGACCTGATGGCCAACGAAGGCAAGGCCTACACCTCGCCGACCCTGGATATCAAAGACTTCATCGGCATCTCGTTCACTACCGCGCCGGACGGCAAGATCTATCAACTGCCCGACCAGCAGTTCGCCAACCTGTACTGGTTCCGCGCTGACTGGTTCGAGCGGGCGGATCTGAAAGCAAAATTCAAAGAAAAATACGGTTATGAACTGGGCGTGCCGGTGAACTGGTCGGCTTATGAAGACATTGCCAAATTCTTCAGCGAAGACATCAAGGAAATCGACGGCAAGCGCGTCTACGGTCACATGGACTACGGCAAGAAAGATCCGTCCCTGGGCTGGCGCTTCACCGATGCCTGGTTCTCCATGGCCGGCGCTGGCGATAAGGGCATTCCCAACGGCTTGCCGGTGGACGAGTGGGGCATCCGCGTCGAGGACTGCCATCCGGTTGGTTCCAGCGTGACCCGTGGCGGCGACACCAACGGCCCGGCGGCGGTCTATGCAACCACCAAATACGTCGACTGGCTGAAGAAATATGCGCCACCGGAAGCGGCGGGCATGACCTTCTCCGAATCAGGTCCGGTGCCGTCCCAGGGCAACATCGCGCAGCAGATCTTCTGGTACACCGCGTTTACCGCCGACATGACCAAACCGGGTCTGCCGGTAATGAACGCTGACGGCACGCCGAAATGGCGCATGGCGCCATCGCCGAAAGGTCCGTATTGGGAAGAGGGCATGAAACTCGGTTATCAGGACGCCGGTTCCTGGACCTTCCTCAAGTCCACGCCTGAGAAGCAAAAACTCGCAGCCTGGCTGTACGCGCAGTTCGTGACCTCGAAAACCGTATCCCTGAAGAAAACCATCGTTGGCCTGACGCCAATCCGCGAGTCGGACATCAACTCGCAAGCCATGACCGACCTGGCACCGAAACTCGGTGGTCTGGTCGAGTTCTATCGCAGCCCGGCCCGTGTGCAATGGACCCCGACCGGGACCAACGTGCCGGACTATCCGCGTTTGGCGCAACTGTGGTGGAGCCACATCGCCGAAGCCGCCAGCGGCGAGAAAACCCCGCAACAGGCGCTGGATGGTTTGGCCAAGGATCAGGACGCGATCATGACCCGCCTGGAACGCTCGAAGGCGCAAGCCACCTGCGCACCGAAGATGAACCCCGAGCGCGACGCGCAGTACTGGCTCGATCAGCCGGGTGCACCGAAGCCGAAACTGGCGAACGAGAAGCCTAAAGGTGAAACCGTGAGCTATGCCGAATTGCTGAAATCGTGGGAAGCGGCGCGCAAATAACAGACCATCAGCAGTGTTGAACGGCACCTTCGGGTGCCGTTTTTGTTAACGGTCACTTTCACGTTTCAGTGACTGCTGCACGGCTTTCAGTATCGGGAGGTCGAAGGCGTTGTGTCCGGCGTGGAGCAGCCGGCAATGGATGTTCTGGCGCTGGCGAAGCCAGCGTACGCTGGACATGCCGAAGGTGTCCCTGATGCCTTGTATCACCAGGGTATTGGCGTCGAGCGAAAGACTCTCGTCTAGCGATGTGAAGAAGTAACGATTAACGTGGTAATGCAACTCCATCCGGATGGCGCGCACGGCCTCCTCATTGACGAAGTCTTCGAGTGCGCGCAAACCCATTGATTGCCCGTTCAATTGCAAAATGGCCCGCAGCCAATGGATGGCTGCCTGACGCTGTTGTACCTCGCAACCATGGCTCAGTATCTGGTAGATACCTCGCGCACTGTTGCCGCTGGAGCCATTGGTTATTTCAGATAAGCCTTCGCTCAAGGTTTTATCGTAGGCACTGACATTCGCCGAAAACGGCACAAACACCGAGACCAGCGTGGTTTTCAGAACGGCCTCGGGATAGCGCTGCTGGTATTGAATGGCCAGCCAGCTTCCCCATGAAACGCCCAGCAAGCTGATTTTGTCGAAACCAAAATGCCGACGCAGGGCATCGATGTCTTCAATGGATAGTCCGGTGTTGTTGTGCTGAAGTTCGCCAAGGGGGTGGGAGCGCCCGCAGCCACGCTGGTCGAACACAATGATGTCGAAACATCGCAGATCGAAGAACTCAAGGTGATGGGGAGTACAGCGACCACCCGGGCCACCGTGCAGGAAAAATATCGGTTCGCTGCCCGGTGTACCGTGCCGCTCCCAGTAGAGATGGTGGCCGTCGCCGGTTGGGTAGTAGCCTTTGTTCAGGAAGGCAGCCATCAGAGGGGAACCCTCAGCCTATAGAACTGGAACAATTCCCTGTGCCCAGGGCGGGCCGCTACGCTGGAAATCAGCTGCAGTTTTAGTAGCTGGGCCATGTAGGGAACAGCGATCAATACTGGCGTATGACCGAAAATGATAATCGTGCCTCCCGGATTCACGCACGGTGCCATATCGTGCAATGTTTGCTGCGCGTCGGTGCGAGTCATCACTTCGGCATTGAGGAAACGCAGTATCAGAACATCACATTTAACGCCGGTTGAGGCGGCGTTGCGGGCATCGGCCAGGTAAAACTCGGCGGATGAGGTGCCATGACGAATTTTGGCGTGCTCGATCATCGAAACCGATCGATCAGAGCCCAGACAACGACGATCCGGGAGCTCGCGGGCCAGGTGCGCAATGAACTCGCCAGTCGAACACGCCGGATCATGGATCACTGTGCCGGCGCTCGATATCGTTTTGAGCAAGACTGCACAATGCTGGCGAAAGTGACTTTCGTCGGCATCCAGCTGTGTGACGAGCGACTCAGTGCACTGCCAGTATTCGGACGGGCATACAAACTCCTGCCCTGTGTCATCAGTGGCAGGAAACGGGAAATAGATTTCGCTGTCCGGCTGAGTCTGCGCGATGTGGAAAGCCATTTCCTTTTCTTGCGGGGTAACCCCTCGAAAAGAGATCACTGCACCTTCATTACCCCAATGCAGTTGAGCCAGCGGGCCGAGCAACATCCAGGGCCTTAGCAGGCTGTTGATGTGCCAGCCGTCAGGTTCAGTAGGTTGCAGGACTTTTCGGCCTACCCAGTTGCGGTCATTAATACGCAAAACGAAGAGATGGTGCAGTCCTGGCCCCAAGGGCTCGATGTAGCGATTGAGTTCGCCCGGGGATGCAAAGGAATGGGCGAAGGTATCAGCCAGCCGTTGTTCTCGAAGGGAGTCGCTCGTATCGAATCGAGGGTTCATGCCGGCACTCCATGCCTGTTTTCCAGTCGCCGCCCCCGCGCCTGCGGGATCACCACATTGCCGCTGGAAACAACGAAAAAACGCTCCAGCCCCGGAATGACGACATTGACTAGCGTGGTCCCGAGTTCGGTCTGATGAAGCTGTGCAATGCCCAGCGTGCGCCCATGCCGGTGCAGGTCCTCGGCCAGAAGCCCAATCTGCTCGGCCAATGGCGGCTCATCGGGGGCAGCGGGCAAGATCACCGTTTGCTGCTCGCACAGGTTCAACAGTGGATACAGATCGAATCGCAGGCAGCGCAAAAGGCGAGGGAATTTAGTCAGATGGCGTTGTGCGTTACTCAGATAGTCTCTCAGTTCAGGCTCCGAGGCCGAGTGATGCAACTGCACCAGTTCGGTTAGCGCTCGCCAGGCACCATGCCGGGCACTGATCGAGCAACCGGTGCCGAAGACTCGTGGCTGGGCGCAAGATGCGGTTGAAAAGGCCAGAAAGGTTCGCGCAAGAAATTCAGTGCTGATGTCGACAAGGATAATCTCGGCGCCGATCTCCGCTTCGGCGTCCAGCCATAGCCGACCCAGAGCGTCTTGAGGGGACATACGCGCGACGCGGCGCAAGGGAGGGTGGACTTCGTAGTAAAAGTGTTTCAGTAGAAACAACGAAAGTGCATCACGCTCTATGCATTCATTGGCCGCATGCAAGACCGCCTCGTTATAACTTGCGCCAATAGCCGTTCCACTATTACTGGCATAACGCTGCAGTGCGCCATAGTTCGTTGTGTCTTGTTCCAGCGTCTGCCGTGAGTATCCGGGAGTGCTCAGAGCGACCGGATAAGAAAATGAAGTGTGATTTAGAACGCTCGTATACGTTCGGCAGCCTGTTAAGGCATTGGGTTGTTTGACGATATGTGCAAGGACAGTATCGTCGGCAAATAGTGGCGTATTGGAAAAATACCGAGGGGCTACATAGTGAATATCGGAAGTATTGAACGGGTCACTTAAATAATGTTCCAGCGTTTCATAAAGCGCACCGACACGGGCGTGTTGCAGGTAACCTTTACCCGATCCTCTGGCGGTACGGTGTGGATCGGTGGCGCTGACAGAAACATGGACCGCGACGATCTGCCGGCCAAGTGTGCGGGTGTCGACGCTGAGTCCCAAGCCATCCAGTTCGGCATGAATCCTCTGCTCGGCCTGCTCCAGGTTGAGTTCTCGTTCAGCTATTGTGAACCTGTCCATTGTCCATTCCCTTGAGAAACGGGGGGCAGTGGCCCCCCCGTTTTTTATACAGCTTCCAGTTCGGCCTGTTCAGCCTCAGTCAGTTGCAGCTCTTCGATTTGCTCTGCCGTAGGGGCTTCCTGTTGTTCAAGATCGATCACTTTGTTGGCGTTCCAGCTGCTCATGTAACCCATGATTAAACTCTCTTTGTTAGAAGTTGGATGTGCCGTATCGAGCACGGAGCAAATGTATAAGTCAGGTGTTGGGTTGGTCAAAAATGACAGAACGTTTCAATGTCATTTTTCAAGGGGAGATGAAATACGTACACATTATTTGTCGGGTTGACGATTTTTATCGTGGTCAATGGGCGGGCGCTGAATAAGACGGTATTTCAAAACATACTCGTCCAACGATTTCAGCGTATGTACGTGTCGGAGATTTCAGCGGTATGGAGGAGTTAAATCGTGATGACTGAGATTTGTGGTCCTTTGGATGCTTTGCGCAACGATTTTTCCTATGGCGCTTAAAGTCGTTTCAAACAAAACGGCGTGTTGAGTCAGCGACTTTTTACCGCCGAATCTGCGCTCGGACCCAAAAATGCAAAACGGCACCCGAAGGTGCCGTTTCTGTAGTGTTTGAGTCGGTTCAGGTTAACGCTGCGAGCCGTTCCACTGTTTCGGGAAAGCGCTCAACCAACCGAATCAGCGTTGTCGCCTGAGCATTTGGTTTAGCTCGCCCTTGCTCCCAGTTTTCCAGCGTCCGGGTGTTGGTGCGCAGGTACATGGCGAACACCGAACGGGAAAGGTTGAGCTGTTGGCGGATGGCTACCACTTCCTCGGCAGTGATGGGTACAAGTTTTGGCAACTGAACCTTGTGGCTCCGCAGCGTGACCTTACCTTGGCGCTCGTCGGCCAAGGCTTCGAGGCCCTCCATCAGTTCGGAAAAAATGTCACGTTTCATAGTGGGTTCTCGTATTGATTTCTCTATCCAGCGTTTGTCTGAAAAGTTTTTTCTGGGCAGGCGTCAGGTCGTCTTGCTCGTTTTTGCTGAACACCGTGAACAGCCAGAATTGATCGAAACCTGACCACCAGTAATAAATCACCCGTAATCCGCTGCGCTTGCCTTTGCCTCGTCGCTGGTCGGAGAAGCGGACTTTGCGCAAACCGCCCGTACCTTCCACGAGATCGCCCGCTTCAGGGTTTTTCAGCAACTCCAGTTGAAAGCTGCGAAACAGATCGTCATCCAGATAGTCGTTTCGGTGTTTCTGGAACGCAGGCAATTCGATAAAAAGAGCATCCATGTTCTGTACGCTACCTACGTATAGTGTTGTCTCGATAATCGAATAGGTCAAGGCATCGAAGCCATCCTTTTCGTCCTGGTCTCCAAGGTAGAGCCAAGTGCTTGGTTCTGGCTGTAGGACGAAACGGACAATCCCGCGCGAGCTTTCGGGGATTGCAGAAGTAGGGGAGGCTGGTAGTAACAAATCCCACAAACGCAAAAACGGCACCCGAAGGTGCCGTTTCTGTTTTTACCCAGCAACGCTAAGCGATCAACCCGCCAACCCCGCCTGCTGAACCAGGATCAGCAACGGCTGCGGATACAGACCGAGGAAGAACGCCAGTGCAGCGATCGCCAGCAGCATCACGCCGCCTGCACGCTGTTCCCAGTGCAGTTGCGCATCGTGGCGACGCAGGTTCGGTTCGATCAGGTACAGGGTGACCATCACACGCAGGTAGTAGAAGACGCCGATGGCGCTGCCCAGTACCAGGGAACCGACCAGCCACCATTGGTGCGACTCGACACCGGTAGCGATGATGTAGAACTTGCCGATGAAGCCCGCGGTCAGCGGGATACCGGCCAGGGACAGCATCATCACGGTCAGTACGGCGGTCAGGTACGGACGGCGCCAGAACAGGCCGCGGTATTCGTACAGGGCATCCGCATCACGGCCGTTGTACGGCGAGGACATCAGGGTGATCACGCCGAACGCGCCGAGGCTGGTGATCACGTAGGTGACCAGGTACACGCCGATGGCTTCCACGGCCAGACCCTTGCTCGCCACCAGGGCGATCAGCAGGTAACCGAAGTGAGCGATGGACGAGTAACCCAGCAGACGCTTGAGGTTGCTCTGGGTCAGTGCCAGCAGGTTACCGAACAGGATCGACGCGATGGCGATGATGGTCAGCACGTCACTCAGTACACCGCTGCTCGCCGCGGGCGAGATCTGGAACAGACGCACCATCACTGCGAACACAGCGACTTTCGAAGCGGTGGCCAGGAACGCGGCCACCGGTGCCGGAGCACCTTCGTAAACGTCCGGGGTCCAGAGGTGGAATGGCACCAGCGACAGCTTGAACGCCAGGCCGATCAGCATCATGCCCAGGCCCAGTTGCGCCAGCGAACTTGGCAGGCCGGTGGCCGCGAGGGCTTGGCCGATACCGACGAAGCTCAGGCTGCCGGAGTCAGCGTAGAGCAGGGCCATGCCGAACAACAGGAACGCGGAACCGGCGGCCGACAGCACCATGTACTTGATACCGGCTTCCAGCGAACGCTTGTTGAAGAAGGCGTAAGCCACCAGACCGTAAACCGGTACCGAGAGCAGTTCCAGACCGATGAACAACCCGGCCAGGTGCTGCGCGCTGACCAGCACCAGGCCACCGGCGGCGGCCATCAGGATCAGCAGGTAAAGTTCTTCACGGTTGCCCGGGTAACCCGAGCCGCCATCGCCGAGGTAGGCGTGGGCGAGGGTCACACAAGCGAGGGTGGCGACCAGGATCAGCGCCATGTACAAGCAAGCGAAGGTGTCGATCTGCAGCAGTGGAGTCACGGCCAGAGGCGCGACTTTCAGGGCTGGCAGGATCGACAGCAACGCCAGGTTCAGACCCGCCACGGAAATCAGGAAGGTCTGCGAGTGGTTGCGGCGCCAGGCGATTGCCAGCATCACCACGATGATCGTGGCGCTGGTGATCAACAACGGCGCAAGCGCGATAAAGTGTTGAGTCGTGAATTCCATAGCGCTCTTACCGGGCCGAAGCGAGTTGAGTGAAGGCGGTGCCGAGCCATTGCTGCACGCCATGCATCGTCGCAGCAGAGGTATCGAGGAACGGTTGCGGGTACACGCCGATGTAAATCAGCAACGCTGCCAGACCGACCACCATGATCAGTTCGCGACCATCCATGCCATGCAGCACCGCGTCCGATTTGGACGGGCCGAAGTAGGCACGGTGGATCATGATCAGCGAGTAGACCGAACCGAACACCAGACCGGACGTCGCGATGATAGTGATCCATGGGGTGCTCGGGAACGTGCCGATCAGGATCAGGAACTCACCCACAAAGTTACCGGTACCCGGCAAGCCCAGGGACGCGGCGGCGAAGAACAGGCTGACGGCCGGCAGGTAAGCGATCTTCGACCACAGGCCACCCATCTCACGCATGTCGCGGGTGTGGGTGCGCTCGTACAGTTGACCACTGAGGATAAAGAGTGCCGCCGCCGACAGACCGTGTGCCAGCATCTGCATCACCGCACCCTGCAGCGCCAGTTGGCTGCCGGAGTAGATGCCGATCAACACGAAGCCCATGTGGGAAACGGAGGAGTAGGCGATCAGACGCTTGATGTCGGTTTGGGCGAAGGCCAGGAACGCACCGTAGAAAATCCCGATCAGACCGAGGGTCATGGCGATCGGCGCAAACTCGGCTGAGGCATTCGGGAACAGCGGCAGGGCGAAACGCAGCAGACCGTAAGCAGCCGTTTTCAACAAGATACCGGCCAGGTCGACCGAACCCGCCGTCGGCGCCTGGGCGTGAGCATCAGGCAACCAGGAGTGGAACGGCACGACTGGCAACTTGACCGCGAAGGCGATGAAGAAGCCGAGCATCAGGATGTACTCGGTGGTCAGCGACATCTTGGTTTTCAACAGGTCGGCGTAGTTGAAAGTAATCACGCCGGTGTCGTCGAAGTTGACCAGGACCAGACCCAGGATCGCCACCAACATGATCAGGCCGGAAGCCTGAGTGAAGATGAAGAACTTGGTCGCCGCGTAGATCCGGGTTTTCTTGCCGTCCGAAGAACTGTGACCCCAGAGCGCGATGAGGAAGTACATCGGCACCAGCATCATTTCCCAGAAGAAGAAGAACATGAACAGGTCGAGGGCGAGGAACACGCCGACGACACCGCCCAGGATCCACATCAGGTTCAAGTGGAAGAAGCCAACGTGACGCTGGATCTCTTTCCACGAGCAGAGTACCGAGAGGATACCCAGCAGACCGGTCAGCAGGATCATCAACAGCGACAGGCCGTCGAGGGCCAGGTGCACGCTGATGCCGAAGCGCTCGATCCAGACGTGCTTGAACTCAAGCACCCAGCTCGGATCGGCGCCAGGGGCCGGAGCAAATGAATAATCACCATGGGCCCACAGCCAGAGGCCGAGTGCGAGTTCCAGGGTCATGGTCAACAGCGCAATCCAGCGGGGGAGGGTAGCGCCGAAGCGCTCACCCATCCAGCACAGCAGGCCGCCGATGAAGGGGATCAGGATTAGCCAAGGCAGAATCATGACGGGCTCAATTCCTTTCGCAAGTTCGCAAGGTTCATATCAGACCGCTACCAGCACGATGGCGCCGATGACCAGCACGGAGCCGGCAGCCATGGATGCCGCGTACCAACGCAGTTGACCTGTTTCGGTACGGCTCAGGGCGGTGTGGCCGCCTTTGGCCATACGCGGGATCAGACCGATGGTCTGGTCGAGCGGGTCTTTGCGCAGTCCGTGGGTGATCGCAAGGTAGGGCTTGACGAACAGTTTGTCGTAGATCCAGTCGAAGCCCCAGGCAGCGAACCACCAGGCCGAAAGGAAGCGGCCGATGCCGCTGTTGGCGATTGCAGTGACGAAACGACGCTTGCCGAGGAACAGCAGCGCGGCCAGCAGGATACCGGCCAGGGCGATGGCGCCCGAGGCGATTTCCAGACTGTGCTTGGCTTCGCCGCCGGCATGGCCGACGCTTTCCGGCAGCACACCGTGCAGCGGTGGAACGATCATCGCGCCGACGAAAGTCGACAGCACGATCAGCACCGACAGTGGCAGCCAGTGAGCGATGCCGTGACCGGCGTGTGCTTCGGTCTTCACTTCACCGTGGAACGCGATGAAGATCAGGCGGAAGGTGTACAGCGAAGTCATGAACGCACCGACCAGGCCTGCGTACAGCAGACCGTGGTTGCCGCTGGCAAACGCTTCCCAGAGGATTTCGTCCTTGGAGTAGAAGCCTGCGGTGACCAGTGGCAGGGCCGACAGAGCCGCGCCGCCGACGATGAAGCTGGCGTAGGCCAGTGGCAGTTTTTTCCACAGACCGCCCATCTTGAAGATGTTCTGCTCGTGGTGGCAGGCAACGATCACCGCACCGGACGCAAGGAACAGCAGCGCCTTGAAGAAGGCGTGGGTCATCAGGTGGAAGATCGCGCCATCCCACGCACCCACGCCCAGGGCCAGGAACATGTAGCCGATCTGGCTCATGGTCGAGTAGGCGAGGATACGTTTGATGTCGGTCTGAACCAGTGCGGCAAAACCGGCGAGTACCAGGGTCACACCGCCGACGACGCCAACCAGGTGCAGGATATCCGGCGCCAGGGCAAACAGACCGTGAGTACGGGCGATCAGGTAGACACCGGCGGTCACCATGGTTGCGGCGTGGATCAGTGCCGAAACCGGAGTAGGACCGGCCATCGCGTCCGCCAGCCAGGTTTGCAGCGGCAGTTGCGCGGATTTACCGACAGCGCCGCCCAGCAGCATCAGGGTCGCCATGACCATCCAGAAGTCGCCGGCCTGGAATTTCTGTGGCGCCAGAACCAGCAGTTCCTGGATGTTCAGCGTGCCCAGTTGTGCGAACAGGATGAACAGGCCGATGGCCATGAACACGTCGCCGATCCGGGTCACGATGAAGGCTTTCAGTGCCGCGTTACCGTTGTTGCGGTTGCTGTAGTAGAAACCGATCAACAGGTACGAGCACAGGCCCACGCCTTCCCAACCGAAGTACAGGAACAACAGGTTATCGCCCAGCACCAGGAACAGCATGCTGGCGATAAACAGGTTGGTGTAGGCGAAAAAGCGCGAGTAACCGGCTTCACCGCGCATGTACCAGGACGCGAACAGGTGGATCAGGAAGCCGACGCCGACCACCACACCGAGCATGGTCAGGGACAGACCATCCAGGTACAGCGCGAAGTTAGGCGTAAAGCCTTCCACCGCCATCCACTGCCACAACACTTGCGTGTAGTGACCGCCTTCAGGTGGCGCAACGTTGAACTGCCAGATCACATAAGCAGTGACGATGGCCGACAGGCCGATGGAACCGACGCCAATCAGCGCCGACAGGTTTTCCGAGAGGCGGCCGCGTGAGAACGCCAGCAGCAGGAAACCTATGAGAGGGAATACGAAAGTCAGATAGAGAAGATTCATCCGCGCATCTCGCTGGCAGCGTCGATATCGAGAGTGTGGAAGCGGCGATACAGCTGCAACAGAATCGCCAGGCCAATACTGGCCTCGGCGGCTGCGAGGCTGATCACCAGGATGAACATGATCTGTCCATCCGGTTGGCCCCAGCGGCTACCGGCAACGATGAACGCCAGTGCGGAGGCATTCATCATGACCTCCAGGCTCATCAGCACGAAGAGAATGTTGCGGCGGACCATCAGGCCGACCAGACCGAGGCAGAACAGGATGCCGGCGACCGCCAGACCATGCTCCATAGGGATAGCAGGCATCGTCATTGCTCCTTGGCTTCGTTGCGGCCCAAGTGGAACGCCGTGACGGCTGCGGCGAGCAGCAGCATCGAGGCGAGTTCGACCACCAGCAGATAAGGACCGAACAGGCTGATGCCCACGGCCTTGGCGTCTACGGTGGTGTGGCCGATGGCCTGACCGCTGGCGTCGCTGAACAGCACGTACAGCAGTTCAACCAGCAGCAGGGCGCCGAGTGCGACCGGGCCGAGCCAGATGCCGGGCTTGAGCCAGACGCGCTCTTGCTGAACCGAGGCGGGCCCCAGGTTCAGCATCATCACCACGAACACGAACAGCACCATGATGGCGCCAGCGTAGGCGATCACTTCCAGCACACCGGCGAACGGTGCGCCAAGGGCGAAAAACGTCATCGCCACGGCAATCAGCGAAATGATCAGGTAGAGCAGGGCGTGCACGGGGTTGGTGTTGGTGATCACGCGAAGCGTGGACACAACAGCGATACCCGATGCGAAATAGAAAGCGAATTCCATCTTTCTTCCTTAAGGCAGCAAGCTCTTCACGTTGATCGGTTCGGCTTCATTCTGCGCGGAGCCTTTTGGCTTACCGGCAATCGCCATACCTGCAACACGATAGAAGTTGTAATCAGGGTTTTTGCCGGGGCCGGAGATCAACAGATCTTCTTTCTCGTACACCAGGTCCTGACGTTTGAACTCGGCCATCTCGAAATCCGGTGTCAGCTGGATCGCGGTGGTCGGGCAGGCTTCCTCGCAGAGGCCGCAGAAAATGCAGCGCGAGAAGTTGATACGGAAAAACTCCGGGTACCAGCGACCGTCTTCGGTTTCAGCTTTCTGCAGCGAGATGCAACCAACCGGGCACGCCACGGCGCACAGGTTGCAGGCTACACAACGCTCTTCGCCGTCGGGGTCGCGGGTCAGCACGATACGGCCACGGAAGCGCGGCGGCAGGTACACCGCCTCTTCCGGGTATTGCAGCGTGTCGCGCTTGCGGAAGGCGTGGCCGAAGATCATCACCAGGCTGCGAAGCTGGGTGAAGAAGCCATGCACGATGTCAAATATGTACTTCATGATTCTCTATCCTCACTGAGCCGCGACGGCGGGCGTGTTGAGCAACACGATCGCAGCGGTCACCAGCATGTTGACGAGGGTCAGCGGCAGGCAGAACTTCCAGCTGAAATCCATCACTTGGTCATACCGTGGACGCGGAATCGAGGCGCGCAGCAGGATGAAGAACATGATGAAGAACGCGGTTTTCAGTGCGAACCAGATGAACGGGATCTGCGGCAGAATGCCGAACGGACCGTGCCAGCCACCGAAGAACAACGTCACCAGCAGCGCCGAAATCAACACGATGCCGATGTACTCACCGACGAAGAACATGCCCCATTTCATGCCGGCGTATTCAATGTGGTAACCGTCGGCCAGTTCCTGCTCCGCTTCCGGCTGGTCGAACGGGTGACGGTGAGTCACGGCGACGCCGGCGATGAAGAAGGTCAGGAAACCGAAGATCTGCGGAATGACGAACCACAGGTTCTGCGCCTGGTATTCAACGATGTCGCGCATGTTGAACGAGCCGACCTGGATCACGATGCCCATCAGCGACAGGCCCATGAACACTTCATACGACACGGTTTGTGCCGAGGCCCGCAAGCTGCCCAACAGGGCGAACTTGTTGTTACTCGACCAGCCGGCGAATAGCACCGCGTAGACCGACAGACCGGCCATGGCAAAGAAGAACAGGATGCCGATGTTGATGTCCGCCACACCCCAGGTCGGGGTGATCGGGATGATCGCGAAGGCAATCAGCAAGGCGCTCATGGCCACGACCGGTGCCAACGTGAAGATCACTTTGTCGGCGAACGGCGGGGTCCAGTCTTCCTTGAAGAACATCTTGATCATGTCGGCCGCAATCTGGAACGCACCGAACGGGCCGACGCGATTCGGACCGTAACGGTCCTGCCAGAGGGCGAGCAGACGACGCTCGACCCAGCTCAGCAGCGCGCCGCACACCACAACGGCGAGCAGAATCACGATGGCCTTGAGGACCGCGATGATCACGTCAATCACTTCAGGCGTGAACCAGGTCATTGAGCTGCCTCCTGCAGACCGTCAACGGATTTGCCAAAGATCGCTGGCGGAATGCCGGCGATACCGGCCGGCAATGCGACCAGACCGGCACCCAGCTCTTCGTTGATGCGCAGCGGCAGACGCAGGGTCTGGCCAGCAACGCTCAAACTGAGCATGGCGCCGTCATTGACACCCAAACGGTCGGCTTCGGATTTGGCCAGCGACACGTAGGCGGCCGGGATGCGTTCCTGAACCGGCGCGGCTTTGGAAGAGTTCTCTTCGCTGCCGAACAGGTGGAAGAACGGCACAACCTGCCAGGTGCCCGGAGCCGGGTTGAACGCGCGAGGAGCACTGGCAAACCAGTTCAGCGAATCACCGGTGCTTTCGATCAGGCGGGTGCCCGGGTCGCCAGCGCGGATGTGACCACCGACTTCGTCCTGGAACTTGTTCCAGGCTTGCGGCGAGTTCCAGCCCGGAGACCAGGCGAAAGGCACTTGCTGACGCGGTTCGACCGAGCCCGAGTAACCTTCCATGGAGAACGAGAACGCGGTGTCGTTGTCCTGGGAAGTACGCGGTTCGTGCACGCTGATGTCGGCGCGCATGGCGGTCCGGCCGCTGTAACGCAGCGGTTCGCGAGCCAGTTTCAGGCCCTTGATGCGGAACGCGGCGGACGGTGCGGCGCTGACAATGCCGGCCAGTTGCGGAGTGCTTGCGGCACAGGCAGCGGTGACGTGGTCCAGTTGGGTCCAGTCGATCGGCTGGTTCAACAGGGTGGCGCGCAGGGCATGCAGCCAGCGCCAGCCTTCGTGAACCATGATGCTAGCGTCGAGGTAAGTCGGGTCAAAGACCTGGAAGAAGCGCTGGGCGCGACCCTCCTGGCTGACCAGCGTACCGTCGCCTTCAGCGAAGCTGGCCGCTGGCAGAACCAGGTGCGCGCGATCGCTGGTGGCGGTCTTCTGATGGTCCGCCACGATCACCACTTTCGCGGCGTTCAGGGCGGCATCGACCTTGGCTTTATCGGTACGGGTGTACAGATCGTTTTCCAGCACGACGATGGCGTCGGCCTTGCCGTCAATCACCGCTTGCAGGGCTGCGTCGACCGACTCACCACCGAGCATGGCCAGGCCGAGGCTGTTGGCCTCTGGCACGATCAGGCTGATGGAACCGTTCTTCTCGCGCAGCTTCAGGGCTTTGGCGATGTTTGCCGCGGCTTCGATCAAGGCTTTAGAGCCGAGGGAAGTACCGGCGATGATCAGCGGCCGCTTGGCGGCGAGCAGGGCGTCGGCAATGCGCTTGGCCAGCTCAAGAGCTTCAGCGTCCAGGCCTTCAACGGCAGGCGCGCTGGCGTCGAGGGCGTGAGCCACGGCGAAACCGATGCGGGCCAGGTCGTCTGGCGCCGCGTGAACGCATTCTTCAGCGATGTCGTCGAGCTTGGTTTCAGCCAGGCTGGCGATAAACAGCGGGTTCAGAGCGTTCTGACCGATGTTCTTCACGGCGGCGTCGAGCCAAGGCTGAACGCGCATGGCGTCGGCCATGTCTTCGGCTTTGCCTTTGACCGATTGACGCAGGGACAGGGCCATACGCGCAGCGGTCTGGGTCAGGTCTTCGCCGAGGACGAAGATCGCGTCGTGGTCTTCGATGTCGCGCATGTTCGGAATCGGCAGAGGGCTGTCTTTGAGCACCTGCATGACCAGACGAATGCGTTCCAGCTCAGCGGCTTCGATACCGGAGTAGAAGTGTTCGGCGCCGACCAGTTCGCGCAACGCGTAGTTGCTTTCGAGGCTGGCACGCGGCGAACCGATGCCGACGATGTTGCGACCGCGCAGCAGATCGGCCGCTTTATCCAGCGCTTCGTCGAGCGTCAGCTTGGCGCCGTTGGCCAGCAATGCCTGACGCGGGCGATCCTTGCGATTGACGTAGCCATAGCCGAAACGGCCGCGGTCGCACAGGAAGTACTGGTTTACCGAACCGTTGAAACGGTTTTCGATGCGACGCAGTTCACCGTAGCGCTCGCCCGGGGAGATGTTGCAACCGCTGGAGCAGCCATGGCAGATACTCGGCGAGAACTGCATGTCCCACTTGCGGTTGTAGCGCTCGGAGTGAGTCTTGTCGGTGAACACTCCGGTCGGGCAGACCTCGGTGAGGTTGCCGGAGAACTCGCTTTCCAGGGTGCCGTCTTCAACGCGACCGAAGTACACGTTGTCGTGCGCGCCGAATACACCGAGGTCGGTGCCGCCGGCGTAATCCTTATAGAAGCGTACGCAACGGTAGCAAGCGATGCAGCGGTTCATTTCGTGGGAAATGAACGGGCCCAGTTGCTGGTTCTGGTGAGTACGCTTGGTGAAGCGATAACGGCGCTCGTTGTGGCCGGTCATCACCGTCATGTCTTGCAGGTGGCAGTGACCACCTTCCTCACAAACCGGGCAGTCGTGAGGGTGGTTGGTCATCAGCCATTCAACGACGCTGGCGCGAAACACTTTCGCTTCTTCGTCGTCGATGGAGATCCAGCTGCCGTCGGTAGCTGGCGTCATGCACGACATGACGATCCGACCACGCTTGTCGTTTTCGTCGGTGTACTGCTTGACCGCGCACTGGCGACAAGCGCCAACGCTGCCAAGGGCTGGGTGCCAGCAGAAATAAGGGATATCGAGGCCTAGCGACAGACATGCCTGTAACAGGTTGTCTGCCCCATCGACTTCGAGCTCTTTGCCGTCTACGTGGATAGTGGCCATGGTTCAAAGTTCTTCGTTGGCCCGGTGTCAGCGGGCGTGGCTAATGGAATCTTGTTATTCGCGTGAATCAACACAGCCGTTCAAGGCGTCATCACACGACAAAGCGAAGGGCACGGACCCTTCGCTTCTTTAAGCGTTTACGCGCCGACTACGATCGGCCTTGCCAGAGGCGGGACGACGGCGCTGGTAGGCGCGATGCCGGCTTCGAACTCATGGCGGAAGTATTTGATTGCGCTGCCCAACGGCTCCACGGCGCCCGGTGCGTGAGCACAGAAGGTCTTGCCCGGGCCGAGGAAACCGACCAGACCCAGCAGGGTCTCGATATCGCCGGCTTGCCCTTCACCGTTCTCGATGGCGCGCAGAAGCTTGACGCTCCACGGCAAACCGTCACGGCACGGGGTGCAGAAGCCGCAGGATTCGCGGGAGAAGAACTCTTCCATGTTGCGCAGCAGGGACACCATGTTAACGCTGTCGTCCACCGCCATGGCCAGGCCGGTACCCATACGGGTGCCCACTTTGGCAATGCCGCCGGCGTACATTTGTGCGTCCAGGTGTTCCGGCAACAGGAAGCCGGTACCGGCGCCGCCTGGCTGCCAGCACTTGAGCTTGTAACCGTCGCGCATGCCGCCGGCGTAGTCTTCGAACAATTCGCGACCGGTAACGCCGAACGGCAATTCCCACAGGCCCGGGTTCTTGACCTTGCCGGAGAAGCCCATGAGCTTGGTGCCCATGTCTTCACTGCCTTCGCGGGCCAACGATTTGTACCAGTCAACGCCGTCGGCAATGATCGCCGGCACGTTGCACAGGGTTTCAACGTTGTTCACGCAAGTCGGCTTGCCCCACACGCCAACGGCGGCAGGGAAGGGCGGCTTGGAGCGCGGGTTGGCACGGCGACCTTCGAGGGAGTTGATCAGTGCGGTTTCTTCACCGCAGATGTAACGCCCGGCGCCGGTGTGGACGAACAGCTCGAAATCGAAGCCGCTGCCCAGAATGTTTTTACCCAAAAGGCCAGCTGCCTTGGCTTCTTCCACGGCACGGTTCAGGTGCTTGGCGGCGGTGGTGTATTCGCCACGCAGGAAGATGTAGCCACGGTAGGTTTTCAGCGCGCGAGCACTGATCAGCATGCCTTCGATCAGCAGATGGGGCAGTTGCTCCATCAGCATGCGGTCTTTCCAGGTGTTCGGTTCCATCTCGTCCGCGTTGCACAGCAGGTAGCGGATGTTGATGGATTCGTCTTTGGGCATCAGGCCCCACTTAACACCCGTGGGGAAGCCTGCACCGCCGCGACCTTTAAGACCCGAGTCTTTCACGGTCTGGACGATGTCGTCCTGAGCCATGTCGGCGAAAGCCTTGCGCGCAGCCGCGTAACCGTTCTTGGCCTGGTACTCGTCGAGCCATACGGCTTCGCCGTCGTCACGCAGGCGCCAGGTGAGCGGGTGAGTCTCGGCCGACCGCTTGATGCGGTTGGCAGGACCGAAGGAAGTCAGGGTCATACGTAGCCCTCGAGCAATTTGGCAACGCCGGCAGGCTGCACATCACCGAAAGTGTCATCGTCGATCATCAACGCCGGCGCCTTGTCGCAGTTGCCGAGGCAGCAGACCGGCAGCAGGGTGAAACGACCGTCGGCGGTGGTCTGACCCAGGCCGATGCCCAGATTGCTCTGGATTTCGCTGACTACCGATTCATGGCCGCCGATGTAGCAGACCATGCTGTCGCAGACGCGAATGATGTGACGGCCGACCGGCTGACGGAAGATCTGGCTATAGAACGTCGCCACCCCTTCAACGTCGCTCGCCGGGATGCCGAGGATCTCGCCGATGGCGTAGAGCGCGCCATCAGGCACCCAGCCACGTTCCTTCTGGACGATCTTCAGGGCTTCGATCGACGCCGCGCGCGGGTCTTCGTAGTGATGCAGCT
>NZ_JBIWAM010000010.1:0-4600 GCF_044760065.1 Pseudomonas sp. NPDC098740
ATGCTCGAGTTCACCTGATTCGATGTCAAGGTAGTAGAGGAGTTGGCCATCTAAAAGTGCAACAAGCAACTCTTCGGGTTGAGTTGCGTTAATCAACATTCTTTTCATGTAGTACCGTCGGTTTCCGGGCTGCCGGAAACGGCGTTCGGCACACACGACTTCTCATGGTCGGTGTCAGGTGCGTCAGGAGTGGTTGGACACTCCAGTGTCTAGCGAACCCCGACCAATTGGGCCGGCGTCGCGACGTACGCGTCCTGCTTGCTGTGGCTACTTAAGCACTCAGTCAGGAGGAGGAATCAACCAGCGGCTGTGGACGAGATGAAGCGTCTTGATAAAGCCTATTGCTACACAGTCCAGCGGTTGTGCATCTCCACCCTACACGTATCCCTGATAATTCGGGTGCTGCCGCGCGCAGAATCCGCAGCGGGTTGGCATTTACCGTGAGCTCCGAAAGGGGAGGTCACGCATCATGGCTAATTTAGGCGTTGTTTCCGAAGCGTTCGCTCGGGGTTGTTCGTAGCTGACTGCACTTTGTGAACTGGCCGTGAATATTTGCTCGCAAGGCGAGTGAAAACTCTGCTTTGCGGCATGCTTCAGGCCTCATGTCACCTGCGCTCGTTACAACTGCAAACTCTACCGTTTCGTAGCGAAAGCCCCGTAGGACGGCCTCTCGTCCTCGTGAATTGCGTTGGTCAGGGCCGGTTTTTGACCGTTAGTCCGCTGTCCAGGCCACTTTTGGCGGCGTTCGCGACTATAGCAGCAATGATTAAGTGCTTCAATTCCATAAAAAATTGTTATCATCCGCGCCATGACAACTACTGCCCCTTCGACCCCAGCCGTACAACTGCTGGAGGTCTCGCCGGAATATGCCGGCCAACGTATTGATAACTTCCTTCTCGCTCGGCTCAAAGGCGTGCCCAAGACCTTGATTTACCGCATTTTGCGCAAAGGCGAAGTGCGTGTGAACAAAGGTCGGATCAAGCCCGAATACAAGCTGCAGGCGGGCGATATCGTGCGCGTGCCGCCGGTTCGCGTGCCTGAGCGCGACGAGCCGGTGCCGCTGGCACAAGGCCTGCTGCAGCGCCTCGAAGCCTCGATTGTGTTCGAGGACAAGGCGTTGATCGTGATCAACAAGCCTTGCGGCATCGCGGTTCACGGTGGCAGCGGCTTGACTTACGGGGTGATCGAAGCCTTTCGTCAGTTGCGTCCCGATTGCAAGGAGCTCGAACTGGTTCATCGTCTCGACCGTGACACCTCCGGCCTGCTGATGATCGCCAAGAAGCGCAGCATGCTGCGTCACTTGCACACGGCATTGCGCGGCGATGGCGTTGATAAGCGCTACATGGCGCTGGTTCGCGGCAACTGGGCGGCCTCGATCAAGCAAGTCCGAGCGTCGCTCGGCAAGAGCAATCTGCGCTCCGGCGAGCGTATGGTCGAGGTCGACGAGGAGGAGGGTAAGGAGTCCGTGACCGTGTTTAAGGTCCTGCGTCGTTTTGGCGACTTTGCCACCCTGATCGAAGCCAAACCGATTACCGGCCGGACTCACCAGATCCGCGTCCACACCTTGCACGCCGGACATTGCATTGCCGGTGACACCAAGTACGGCGATGAAGGCTTCAGCAAAGAGATTCGTGACCTGGGCGGAAAGCGCCTGTTCCTGCACGCTTACATGCTGACCGTGCCGCTGCCTGATGGTGGAGAGCTGAAGTTGCAGGCGCCGGTCGACGAGATGTGGGCCAAAACCGTGGAGCGCCTGAGTGCACCCATCTGATTACAAGCTGCTGATTTTCGATTGGGACGGCACTCTCGCCGACTCCATTGGTCGGATTGTCGAGGCCATGCATGTCGCGTCCGAGCGCTCCGGTTTTCAGTTGCGCGATGATTTTGCCGTCAAGGGCATCATCGGTCTGGGCTTGCCGGAAGCGATTCGTACGTTGTATCCGGAAATCGGCGACGACGAATTGGTAACCTTCCGTCAGCACTATGCTGATCACTACATCGCCTCGGAGGCTGTTCCTTCGCCGTTGTTCGAGGGTGTGTTCGAGTCGATGGAAGCGTTTCGCGCTGATGGTTATCACTTGGCGGTCGCGACCGGCAAGGCCCGTCGCGGGCTGGATCGGGTGCTGAAGGCGCACGACTGGGAAGATTATTTCGATATCACTCGCGCGGCCGACGAAACCGCCAGCAAACCCCATCCGCTGATGCTCGAGCAGATCCTCGCTCACTGCGACGTTCGCCCGGAGCAGGCGCTGATGGTGGGCGATTCGTCCTTTGACTTGCAGATGGCGCGCAACGCCGGCATGGATTCGGTGGCAGTCAGCTATGGCGCTCAATCGATCGAAGCGTTGAAATTATTCGAGCCGGCACTGGCCATTGATCGTTTTTCAGAATTGCATGCCTGGCTGAGTCAGCGGGCTTAATAGGTTTTTGCTGGGGTAGATGTCATGACCGACGAATGGAAAGCGCCCGCCAAGGCGAGCGCAGAGAGCGGTGACGAGAAAAGCTGGAAGCTGCTGGAAAAGACCCTGCTGGCCGGCGTGCAGGAGCAGCGCCGGTCCCGTCGCTGGGGGATTTTCTTCAAGTTGCTGACCTTTGTGTACCTGTTGGGTGCGCTGGTCCTGTTCACGCCGCTGATGGACATGGAAAAAGCTGCCACCCTCAGTGGCAACTACACCGCGCTGATCGACGTGACTGGCATGATCGCCGACAAGGAGCCTGCCAGCGCTGACAACATCGTCGGCAGCCTGCGTGCAGCGTTCGAGGACGAGAAGGTCAAAGGTGTCATCCTGCGAATCAACAGTCCGGGCGGCAGTCCGGTGCAATCGGGCTACGTCTATGACGAGATCCGCCGTTTGCGCGGCCTGCATCCGGACACCAAGCTTTACGCGGTGATCTCGGATTTGGGCGCTTCGGGTGCTTACTACATCGCCAGTGCGGCGGATCAGATCTACGCCGACAAGGCGAGCCTGGTGGGTTCCATTGGTGTGACGGCGGCCGGTTATGGCTTTGTCGGGACGATGGAGAAGCTGGGTGTCGAGCGTCGGACTTACACCTCTGGCGAGCACAAATCGTTCCTCGATCCGTTCCAGCCGCAGAAGCCTGAAGAAACTCAGTTCTGGCAGGGTGTGCTCGATACCACTCATCAGCAATTCATCAGCAGCGTCAAGAAAGGCCGTGGCGACCGCCTCAAGGACAAGGAGCATCCGGAGTTGTTCTCCGGGTTGGTCTGGTCGGGCGAGCAGGCGCTGCCGCTGGGTCTGATCGATGGTCTGGGAAATGCCAGTTCGGTGGCGCGTGACGTGATCGGCGAGAAAGAGTTGGTGGATTTCACCGTTCAGGAATCGCCTTTCGATCGCTTCTCGAAAAAGCTCGGTGCCAGCGTGGCTGAGCATCTGGCGATGTGGATGGGCTTCCAAGGGCCTTCGTTGCGCTGATCTTCTTGCTGCATAAAAAAACCGGCTTTTTGCCGGTTTTTTTTAACGTCAAAAGATCGCAGCCTTGTTTCACTCGACAGCTCCTACAAGGGATACGCATTTCAATGTAGGGGCTGTCGAGTGAAACGAGGCTGCGATCTTTTGACTTTTAAGGTATCTGCACGCCTTCTGCGAGCAGCATGTCGATCAGGCGGATCAGCGGCAGGCCGATCAGGCTGGTGGCGTCAGGGCCCTCGGTGCTTTGAAACAGGCTCACCCCCAAACCTTCGGCTTTGAAGCTGCCAGCGCAGTCGTAGGGCTGTTCGGCGCGCAGGTAGCGTTCGATGCGTGCGGTGTCGAGTGTGCGCATGTGCACGGTGAACGGCACGCAGTCGACCTGGCAATCGCCGGTCTGGCTGTTGAGCAGAGCCAGGCCGGTAAGGAAGGTCACGCTGGCACCGCTCGAGGCCAGCAATTGTTCGCGGGCCTTTTCGAAGGTGTGGGGTTTGCCGATGATCCGATCGCCAAGTACGGCGACCTGATCGGAGCCGATGATCAGGTGAGCGGGGTGGCTGCTGGCCAGCGCGCGTGCTTTTTCCTCGGCGAGGCGCTTGACCAGCTCGATGGCTGACTCGTCCGGACGATGGCTTTCGTCAATATCCGGTGAGCTGCAGGTAAACGGCAGCTGCAAGCGGGCCAGCAATTCCCGGCGATAAACCGAGCTAGAAGCGAGTAATAAAGGCAGCATGCGCATCTCCAGAAGACAGGCGCGAATTCTAGCGAGGCTTCCAAGTGACGGACAAGGCTGAATTTCCTTTGACATGGCTGGGGGCATCCCTATAATGCTGCGCCTATGTTGAATGACCCGATTCCACCTCACGTTGACCCGCGCAAATTGGCTGATCGTGGCACCACCCTTCAAGGTGAACTGCTGCTGGCCGATTTGGAGAGACTCTGCGACCCGCTTTCCGATACTGTCGGTACGGTGCAGGCTAAATTCGTTTTTGAACGAGATGAACGTAAGTCTGTGGTAATCCACAGTTTTATCGACACCGAAGTCAAAATGGTTTGCCAGCGTTGTCTTGAGCTGGTCACCCTGCCGATCCATAGCGAATGCAGTTATGCTGTGGTGAAGGAGGGTGCGAATACCCAGTCGTTGCCGAAAGGTTATGACGTGCTGGAACTGG
>NZ_JBIWAM010000010.1:4610-207272 GCF_044760065.1 Pseudomonas sp. NPDC098740
CGCCTTGACCATTGTGCCTGCTCATCATCCGGAAGAATGCCAGCAGCCGGCGGGTATCGATGAGCCCGAACCGAGCGAGGACGAGTTAACGCGGTCCAACCCGTTCAGTGTATTGGCGCAGTTAAAGCGTGACCCAAACGTTTAGGAGTTAATCAATTATGGCTGTTCAGCAGAACAAAAAATCCCGCTCTGCCCGTGACATGCGTCGTTCGCACGACGCCCTGACGGCAAGCACTCTGTCTGTAGAAAAAACCACCGGTGAAATTCACCTGCGTCACCACGTATCGCCAGAAGGCGTATACCGTGGCCGTAAAGTGATCGACAAGGGCGCTGACGAGTAATCACTTGTCTGCTCAAGTCATCGCGATTGACGCAATGGGCGGGGACTTCGGTCCCCGCAGCATTGTTCAGGCCAGTCTTGCTTGTCTGTCTGCTACGCCCTCGCTACACCTGACCCTCGTCGGTCAACCCTCCCTTCTTGAAGAATTGCTCTCTGGCCAGTCGGCTGTGGATCGCTCGCGTCTGTCGATCGCGCCGGCGTCTGAAGTCATCGCCATGGACGAAAAACCTGCGCAGGCCCTGCGCGGCAAGCCCGACTCGTCGATGCGCGTGGCGCTGGAGTTGCTGCGCGATGGCAAGGTCCAGGCCTGCGTCAGTGCTGGCAATACCGGTGCGCTGATGGCGTTGTCGCGGTTTGTGCTCAAGACCTTGCCGGGCATTGATCGTCCGGCGATGGTGGCGGCGATTCCGACGCAGAAGGGTTATTGCCAGTTGCTCGACCTGGGCGCCAATGTCGATTGCAGCGCCGAGCATCTGTTGCAGTTCGCTGTGATGGGGTCGGTGGCGGCGGAAACCCTGGGCATCGTTCGTCCGCGCGTGGCGCTGCTGAACATCGGTACTGAAGACATCAAGGGCAATCAGCAGGTAAAGCTGGCGGCCACCTTGTTGCAGAGTGCTCGTGGCATCAATTACATCGGTTTTGTCGAAGGTGACGGTGTGTACCGTGGTGAGGCGGATGTGGTGGTATGTGACGGTTTTGTCGGCAATATCCTGCTCAAATCCAGCGAAGGCCTGGCGACCATGATTGCCGGGCGCATCGAAGCCTTGTTCAAGAAAAACCTCGCGTCTAAAGTGGTCGGTGCTCTGGCGCTGCCGCTGATGAAGCGCTTGCAAGCCGATCTGGCGCCTGCTCGGCATAACGGCGCAAGCTTCCTCGGGTTGCAGGGGATTGTGGTGAAAAGCCATGGTTCGGCGGGGGTTCAGGGCTTCCAGAGTGCGATTCAGCGCGCCTTGATCGAGATTCAGGAAAACCTGCCGGAACGTATTCATGGTCGCCTGGAGGATTTGTTGCTTTAGGCGTTTTCGTCGGACAATGCTTAAATGTGACCGCTCAGTTCAATTTGCCATCCAACTGTCAGTTTCTTGCGTCCCCCAAGCGGGACGTCAATTCTCCGACGACAAGATCATTAGGGGCTTGTTACATGTCTGCTTCCCTCGCATTCGTCTTTCCGGGACAGGGTTCGCAGTCCCTCGGCATGCTGGCCGAGTTGGGCGCGCAACATCCGGTTGTCCTCGAAACATTCAAAGAAGCTTCCGATGCTCTGGGTTACGACCTGTGGGCACTGACCCAGCAAGGGCCGGAAGAGCAACTCAATCAAACCGATAAAACCCAGCCGGCCATTCTGACCGCCTCGATTGCCTTGTGGCGTCTGTGGCTGGCTGAAGGCGGTGCGCGTCCGGCTTATGTTGCCGGTCACAGCCTGGGCGAATACAGCGCTCTGGTCGCTGCGGGCAGCCTGAGCCTGGGCGACGCCGTCAAGTTGGTAGAGCGCCGTGGTCAGTTGATGCAGGAAGCCGTTCCGGCCGGACAAGGTGGCATGGCCGCCATTCTCGGTCTGGACGATGCTGATGTGCTGGCAGCCTGTGCCGAAGCGGCACAAGGCGAAGTGGTCAGTGCGGTCAACTTCAACTCCCCTGGCCAAGTGGTCATCGCCGGTGCCAAGGCAGCGGTCGAGCGCGCCATCGAAGGCTGCAAGGCCCGTGGTGCCAAGCGCGCCATGCCATTGCCGGTCAGCGTGCCGTCCCATTGCGAGCTGATGCGTCCGGCGGCCGAGCGTTTCGCCGAGTCGATCGCAGCGATCGATTGGCAGGCGCCGCAGATTCCAGTGGTTCAGAACGTCAGCGCCAATGTGCCGGCCGATCTGGAGACCCTCAAGCGCGACCTGCTTGAGCAGCTTTACAAGCCTGTACGCTGGGTCGAATCGGTTCAGGCGCTGGCCGCCAAAGGTGCTACCCAGTTGGTCGAATGCGGCCCAGGTAAAGTGCTGGCGGGCTTGAACAAGCGTTGCGCCGAAGGCGTGTCGACATCCAACCTCAATACCCCCGACGCCTTCGCTGCCGCCCGCGCAGCGTTGGCCTGAATCAGGAGAAGCCTGCATGAGTCTGCAAGGTAAAGTTGCACTGGTCACTGGCGCAAGCCGCGGTATCGGCCAGGCTATCGCCCTGGAACTGGGCCGTCAGGGCGCCATCGTTATCGGTACCGCGACGTCTGCCTCGGGTGCCGAACGCATTGCGGCAACCCTGAAGGAAAACGGGATTCAAGGCACTGGCCTGGAACTCAATGTCACCAGCGACGAATCTGTTGCGGCAGTGCTGGCGAGCATCCAGGAGCAGTTCGGTGCGCCGGCGATCCTGGTCAACAATGCCGGTATCACCCGCGATAATCTGATGATGCGCATGAAAAATGACGAATGGCATGACGTCGTCGATACCAACCTGAACAGTCTGTTCCGCCTGTCCAAGGGCGTTTTGCGCGGTATGACCAAAGCCCGTTGGGGACGAATTATCAGTATTGGCTCGGTTGTGGGTGCCATGGGCAACGCAGGCCAAGTAAACTACGCAGCCGCCAAGGCCGGTCTGGAAGGTTTCAGCCGTTCGCTGGCGCGTGAAGTCGGTTCGCGTTCGATTACGGTAAACTCGGTGGCCCCTGGGTTCATCGACACCGATATGACCCGCGAACTGCCCGAGGCACAGCGTGAAGCCTTGCAGACGCAGATTCCGCTGGGCCGTCTGGGGCAAGCTCAAGAGATCGCGTCTGTGGTCGCTTTTCTTGCATCCGACGGTGCGGCTTACGTTACTGGGGCTACAATCCCGGTGAACGGCGGGATGTACATGAGTTAAATGTGACGGGTTGCTTCAAAAAAATGTCATACGAGCTGTCTAAAATCCGTTATAAAGCTGCAATCTATTTATAGGCAGAGGGTCGTCGGGTTTGAGGAGTGAAGCTTTCAGTTGAAAAACTGAAAAGTCTTTCTATACACTTACCCACTGGCCAGCTGCCTGAATTTGTCCATTAGGAGTGAAAACAAGGTATGAGCACCATCGAAGAGCGCGTCAAGAAAATCGTTGCTGAGCAACTGGGCGTTAAAGAAGAAGAAGTGGTCAACACTGCTTCCTTCGTTGAAGACCTGGGTGCCGACTCCCTTGACACCGTTGAGCTGGTGATGGCTCTGGAAGAGGAATTCGAGACCGAAATCCCTGACGAAGAAGCTGAGAAGATCACTACTGTACAAGCCGCAATCGATTACGTTACTAACCACCAGGCTTAATAGCTTGTAATCGTTGCTTGCTGTCATGGAAAAACCGCACTGCCATCACGGCGTGCGGTTTTTTCTTTAGGCCCGATGCAAAGTCGTCATTTGAAAAAGGAGAGTGCTGTGTCGCGTAGACGCGTCGTAGTCAGAGGTATGTGTATGTTGTCGCCACTGGGCACGGATGTGCCGAGCAGTTGGCAGGGCATTCTGGCTGGCCGCAGTGGCATTGGTCTGATCGAACACACCGACCTTTCTGCCTATTCCACCCGTTTTGGCGGCTCGGTAAAGGGCTTCAATGTCGAGGAATACCTGTCGGTCAAGGAAGCTCGCAAGCTCGACCTGTTCATTCAATACGGTCTGGCCGCAGGTTTTCAGGCAGTTCGTAACGCCGGTCTGGAAGTTACCGACGCCAACCGCGAGCGCATCGGCGTGGCCATGGGTTCGGGTATTGGCGGACTGACCAATATCGAAGAAACCAGCCGCACGCTGCATGATTCCGGCCCACGACGGATTTCTCCGTTTTTCGTGCCTGGCTCGATCATCAATATGATTTCCGGTTTCCTGTCCATCCATCTGGGCGCACAGGGACCTAACTACGCCATCGCCACCGCGTGTACCACCGGTACGCACTGCATCGGCATGGCGGCACGCAACATCATGTACGACGAAGCCGACGTGATGATTGCCGGCGGCGCTGAAATGGCAGCTTGCGGTCTGGGCATGGGCGGCTTCGGTGCCTCCCGAGCACTGTCGACCCGTAACGACGAACCGACCCGCGCCAGCCGTCCATGGGACAAGGGCCGTGATGGCTTCGTACTGTCCGACGGTGCCGGCGCTCTGGTTCTGGAAGAGCTGGAACACGCCAAGGCCCGTGGTGCGACGATCTATGCCGAGCTGATCGGCTTTGGCACCAGTGGCGATGCCTACCACATGACTTCGCCACCGGCGGATGGTGCAGGTGCTGCACGTTGCATCACCAATGCCTTGCGCGATGCCAAGATCAATGGCGATCAGGTTCAGTACGTCAACGCCCACGGCACCTCGACGTCGGCCGGCGACCTTGCCGAAGCCTGTGCGATCAAGTCGGTATTCGGCGATCACGCTTACAAGCTGGCGGTCAGTTCGACCAAGTCCATGACCGGTCACCTGCTGGGTGCGGCGGGCGCGGTCGAGGCGATCTTCAGTGTGCTGGCGATCAACAGTCAGGTAGCGCCGCCGACCATCAACCTTGATGAGCCGGACGAAGGTTGCGACCTCGATTTCGTACCGCATACCGCGCGCAATATGGATATCGATGTGGTGCTTTCCAACTCCTTCGGGTTTGGCGGTACCAACGGCTCGCTGGTGTTCCGCCGGTTCGCTGACTGATGGACAGCTGGGTCGACGGTCAGCCGGCTGACGCTTTGTCGCTGAAGGATCGCGGCCTGGCTTACGGTGATGGTCTGTTCGAGACCATTGCCGTGCGCAACGGCGCTCCGGTGTTGCTGGATCGGCATCTGCTGCGTTTGGTCAAAGGTTGCCAGCGGTTGGCAATTAATCTCGATCATGCGGCTGTCTGCACAGAGTTACTGACCTATGCCCAAGTGTTGGGCGAAGGTGTGCTCAAACTCATCGTCACGCGTGGCGAAAGCGCGCGCGGTTATGCGCCCGATCCTTCGGCTCAGGCGCGCCGCATCATGCTGGGCAACCCTCCTGCCGTTTATCCTGCTGCCAATGCGGAGCAGGGCGTTCGCCTGTTCCCCTGTGCGACGCGACTTTCCAGGCAGCCTCTGCTCGCCGGTCTCAAACACCTGAACCGTCTTGAGCAGGTCATCGCCCGCTCCGAATGGCAAGACACCGATCATGCCGAAGGCTTGATGCTCGATCAGGCCGGGCGCGTCATTGAAGGCGTGTTCAGCAATTTGTTCCTGATTCGCGATGGCGTACTGATCACGGCTGATTTGAAGCGCTGTGGCGTTGCCGGCGTGATGCGTGCCGAATTATTGTTTCAAGCCGAGTCATTGGGGATTCCCACGCAAATCATCGACATCACCCTCGATCAGCTGCAATGGGCTGATGAAGTATTTGTCTGCAACAGCGTGTATGGCGTTTGGCCGGTGCGCGCCTATGCCGCACTGAGCTGGCCGGTTGGTCCGCTCACCCGTAAACTCCAAACCATTGCCCGCGCGCTACTGGATGTTTGATACGTGAGACGTAAATTCTTGCTGCTGCTGGAAACCGGATTGGTTCTGGCAGGGCTGTGTCTGGGCGCTTCCGCCTGGAAAATCCATTCGGCGCTGGAACAGCCGCTGAACATCACTCAGGAAGAGCTGCTGGAAGTGCCAAAAGGCACGACACCGACCCGCACCTTCTATCGACTCGAAACCGATGGCGTCATCAAGGATGCTTTCTGGCTGCGGGTGTATTGGCGCTTCAATCTCGCCAAACAACCGTTGCACAAGGGCGAGTACCGCATGCAGCCTGGCATGACCGTCGAAGGGCTGATTGACCTGTGGAAACGCGGGGAAATGGTTCAGTACAGCCTGACCCTGGTCGAGGGCTGGAATTTCCATCAGGTCCGCGCTGCTCTGGCCAAGGATGAAAAACTCGAAAAGACCCTCGACGGTTTGAGTGATAGCGAGGTGATGGACAAACTCGGCCACACCGGGATTTTTCCGGAAGGGCGATTCTTCCCTGACACCTATCGCTTCGTGCGCGGCATGACCGATGTCGAGCTGCTGAAAAAAGCCTACGACCGCCTCGACGAAGTCCTTGCCAAGGAGTGGAGCCAGCGCGCCGCTGATGTGCCGTACACCGAACCCTATCAGGCGCTGATCATGGCCTCGCTGGTGGAGAAGGAAACCGGCGTGCCGCAGGAGCGCGGGCAGATCGCTGGCGTGTTTGTACGGCGCATGGAAATGGGCATGTTGTTGCAGACTGATCCGACCGTGATCTACGGCCTCGGTGATCGTTACAACGGCAAATTGACTCGCGCCCATCTCAAGGAAGCGACGCCATACAACACCTACATGATTTCGGGACTGCCGCCGACCCCGATCGCCATGGTTGGCCGCGAAGCGATTCATGCAGCGCTGAATCCGGTGGCTGGCAATAGCCTCTATTTCGTTGCTCGTGGTGATGGCAGCCACGTGTTCTCCGATGATCTGGACGCGCACAATAACGCTGTACGTGAGTTCCAGATCAGGCGCCGTGCCGACTACCGCTCCAGCCCCGCGCCGACCACGGCGCCAGAGGCGACGGATGAGCAGGCACCGATTCCGGCTGCTTCGCCCGACACAGTCCCCGAGGCTTTGCCGCAAGTGCCGCCGCAAGTGCCTGCTCAGGCGGCGCCACCAGAGCCGCAAGCGCCTGACCCGTCGCCATCACCGGAGCCGGTGCAAGAACCCGCTCAAGAACCCGCAGCCGCACCCGCGCCCGAACCGGATGCAACCGCGCCGCAAAGCCCGCAATGACTCTGACTAAGGACTGCCTGTGACTGGCTTGTTTATTACCCTGGAAGGCCCGGAAGGGGCCGGCAAGAGCACCAATCGCGAATACCTGGCCGAGCGCCTGCGCGCCGCTGGTATCGAGGTCGTGCTGACTCGCGAACCAGGCGGCACGCCGTTGGCCGAGCGGATCCGCGAAGTGCTGCTGGCACCGGTTGACGAAGTCATGAACCCCGACACCGAGTTGCTGTTGGTGTTCGCCGCGCGAGCCCAGCATCTGGCCGAGGTGATTCGCCCGGCACTGGCCCGCGGTGCGGTGGTCCTGTGTGATCGCTTTACCGATTCGACCTACGCCTATCAGGGTGGCGGTCGCGGCCTGTCGCTGGAGCGCATCGCGACTCTGGAAGCCTTCGTCCAGGGCGATCTGCGCCCGGACCTGACGTTGATTTTCGATCTGCCGGTGGAAGTGGGCCTGGCCCGCGCCAGCGCTCGTGGTCGTCTGGATCGCTTCGAACTCGAAGGTCGAACCTTTTTTGATGCGGTGCGCGGTGCTTTCCTCAAGCGTGCTGAAGCGGATCCTGCGCGTTATGTCCTGGTCGATGCCGCCCAGTCGTTGGCGCAGGTTCAGCAGGCACTGGACGCCTTGCTGCCGCGTCTGCTGGAGTTGACCCGTGGCTGAAGCCTATCCGTGGCAGGACAGTCTCTGGCAGCATTTGGCAGGTCGCAAGCAACATGCTCACGCCTATCTGTTGCATGGCCCGGCCGGGATCGGCAAGCGCGCGCTGGCCGAGCGCTTGATGGCCAGTTTGCTGTGCCAGCGTCCGAGCGCCGCCCACGATGCTTGCGGCGAATGCAAATCCTGTCTGTTGCTCAAGGCCGGCAGTCACCCCGACAACTACATTCTTGAACCGGAAGAAGCCGATAAGGCGATCAAGGTCGATCAGGTCCGTGATCTGGTCAGCTTCGTGGTTCAGACCGCGCAGATGGGCGGCCGCAAAGTGGTGCTGATCGAGCCGGTCGAGTCGATGAACATCAACGCCGCCAACGCTTTGCTCAAAAGCCTTGAAGAACCTTCCGGCGATACCGTTTTGTTGTTGGTCAGCCACCAGACCAGTCGTCTGTTGCCGACCATCAAGAGCCGCTGCGTGCAGCAGGCTTGTCCATTGCCGAGCGAAGCCATGAGTCTTGCATGGCTGGCGAAAGCTTTGCCGGACTGCTCGGAAGAAGAGCGTATCGAGTTGTTGACCTTGGCTGCCGGTTCGCCACTGGCCGCCGTCAACTTGCAGGCCCAGGGCGTGCGCGAGCAGCGGGCGCTGGTGGTCGATGGCGTGAAGAAGTTGCTCAAGCAGCAACAGTCGCCAACGCAACTGGCCGAAGGCTGGAATGCGATTCCGCTGTTACTGTTGTTCGACTGGTTCTGCGACTGGTCGAGCCTGATCCTGCGCTATCAGCTGACTCAGGACGAAGAAGGTCTGGGACTGACGGACATGCGCAAGGTGATTCAGTATCTGGCGCAGAAAGCCGGCCAGGACAAAGTCCTCAACATTCAGGACTGGATCCTCGCCCAGCGCCAGAAAGTGATGAGCAAAGCCAACCTCAATCGGGTGTTGTTGCTGGAGGCGCTGTTGGTGCAATGGGTGGGTTTGCCTACCCAGAAGTGATCGTCTGCGCCTAGACTCTGGTCATCAGCAACGGAGGTCAGCATGAATGAACTTGTCAATCCGGGACCGCGCAACGGCATTTTGTCCCTGACGATCAAGGACAAGTCCGTGCTTTACGCGGCCTACATGCCGTTCATCAAGAACGGTGGCCTGTTTATCCCGACCAACAAGAGTTACAAGTTGGGCGATGAGGTATTCATGCTGTTGAACCTGATGGACGAGCCGGAGAAGATTCCGGTCGCCGGCAAGGTCACCTGGATCACCCCCAAAGGTGCGCAGGGCAACCGGGCCGCCGGGGTCGGCGTACAATTCAACGATGGCGACAATACCGCGCGCAGTCGAATCGAAACCCATCTGGCCGGAGCCCTGAAGTCCGACCGTCCCACTCATACGATGTAAGTTGCAGCCCTTTTATGCTCGTAGATTCCCATTGCCACCTTGATCGCCTCGACCTCGCCGCCCACGACGGCTCCCTGGATGCTGCACTTGATGCGGCCCGTCTGCGCGGGGTAGGGCACTTTCTGTGTATCGGCGTCAGCGTCGAGAACGCCGCCGACGTCAAAGCCCTGGCCGAACGTTACGACGACGTCGACTGTTCGGTTGGCGTGCATCCGCTTGACGTGCAACCGGGCGCCGCACCAGCACTGGATTGGCTGTTGCGCGAGCTCAACCACCCGCGTGTGGTGGCGATCGGTGAAACCGGTCTGGATTACCACTACGAGCCGGAAGCAGCGGAGTTGCAGCAGGAGTCGTTTCGCCTGCATCTGCAAGCGGCGCAGCAGGCGGGCAAACCGGTGATCATCCACACCCGTGGTGCCCGCGCCGATACGTTGAACCTCCTGCGTGAAGCGGCGCTGCCCCAGGCTGGCGTGCTGCATTGTTTCACCGAAGACTGGGACATGGCCAAAGCGGCGCTGGACATGGGGTATTACATTTCCTTGTCCGGGATTGTCACTTTCCGCAATGCCGACGCTCTGCGTGATGTGGCCAGTAAAGTGCCGGCTGACCGATTGCTGGTGGAAACCGACTCGCCTTACCTAGCGCCGATCCCTCATCGCGGCAAGCCAAACCTGCCGCAGTACGTGCGCGACGTAGCGGAATTTCTGGCAATGTTGCGAGGTGAGCCCTACGAGCGGTTTGCCGAGCAAACCACCGAAAATTTCAAGCGGCTGTTTCCGCTGGCGCATGTGAAAGGTTAAATCGCAGGCAAAAAAAACCCGGGTTCTGGGGGGTGAATCCGGGTTAAGACCATTAGGAGTAAAACAAAGGCACGCGGTCCGTTGGTACCTATATCGGCGCAACACTTGGGGGAGATGTCCCGCCGACAGTTGAAGTATTGATCAGTATTGCGCCGAGTCCAGTTTACCGGCGCCGGTTTTTAAACAAATTTGGAATACGGGCGCTTCGGTTGAGTTCTCATTAATCTGCGAGGCTGCCGGAATTCATCAAGAAACACATATATGGTCGGATGATCCGTGCATTTTTGCGCAAGTTAGGCATAATACGCGGCTTCGAATTTTGACCCCTACAGACCTTTTCTTATGCATAAAGAACCTCGTAAGGTCCGTGAGTTTCGTCGCCGCGAGCAAGAAATTCTCGATACCGCGCTCAAGCTGTTCCTCGATCAAGGTGAAGACAGTGTCACCGTCGAGATGATTGCTGATGCCGTCGGTATCGGCAAAGGCACGATCTACAAGCACTTCAAATCCAAGGCTGAGATCTATCTGCGCCTGATGCTCGATTACGAGCGCGATTTGAACGAGCTGTTGCATTCGGCCGATGTCGACAAGGACAAGGAAGCCCTGTCCCGGGCCTACTTCGAATTCCGCATGCGCGACCCTCAACGCTATCGGTTGTTCGATCGCCTGGAAGAAAAGGTGGTCAAGGGCAATCAGGTGCCGGAGATGGTCGAGGAGCTGCACAAGATTCGCGCCTCGAACTTCGAACGCCTGACCCAGCTGATCAAAGGCCGGATCAGCGAAGGCAAACTTGAAGACGTGCCGCCTTACTTCCATTACTGCGCATCCTGGGCGCTGGTGCACGGCGCCGTGGCGCTGTATCACTCGCCGTTCTGGAGCAATGTGCTGGAAGATCAGGAAGGCTTCTTCCAGTTCCTGATGGACATCGGCGTGCGCATGGGCAACAAGCGCAAGCGCGATACCGACACCCCGAGCAGCTGAACCATTCAGTTGCCTTATTGCGCCATGATTTCGCTACGTGGTGCAGTACCGCAGGAATATACTCAGGCATAGGACTTGCTAAAACTTGATTTGTGAGTCAAGTTTTAGCGGTCCGAATATTCTTCCGCCGGAGTAATCCATGATCGTTGACCGTCAAGGCAGGCGTTTTCGCAATTTGCGAATCAGCCTGACTTCAGCCTGCAATTACGCTTGTACCTACTGCGTGCCCAACGGCAAGCGGTTGGTGGCTGCGCAGGATGAATTGTCGGCCGAGGCCATGGCGCGTGGCGTGGCCTATCTGATTGAAGCAGCGGGCATTGAGCGTTTGCGCATCACCGGCGGCGAGCCGCTGGTCAGCCCCAAACTCGAAACTTTCATGACCGCTGTCGGGCAGATGGGCCTGGCGGACATCAGCCTGACCACCAATGGTCAGCTGCTGGCGAAGAAACTGCCACTGCTAGTGGGCGCCGGCATTCGTCGCATTAACGTTTCCCTCGATACCCTGGATGCCAGCGCTTTTCGCAGCATTGCCCGTGGCGGCGATCTGGCGACAGTGCTTGACGGTATGGATCAGGCCAGCGCCGCCGGCCTGAAGATCAAGGTCAATATGGTGCCGCTGCGTGGGCAGAACCTCGATCAGGTGATGCCGCTACTCGATTACTGTCTGGAGCGCGGCTATGAGCTTCGTTTCATCGAGTTGATGCGCATGGGCCACCTGGCCAGCGACTCCAATGCTTTCCTGCAACAGTTTGTCAGCCTCCAGCAGTTGCTCAGCCTGATCGGTGAGCGCTACGAATACCTTCAGGCCGATGCGCCGGTAGATGCCACCGCCGTGCGTTACGAAATTCCGGGGCAGGGCTACTTCGGCGTTATCGCCAACGAAAGCGTTCCATTCTGCCGCACCTGTTCGCGGCTGCGTCTGTCCTCCACGGGCTGGCTGCATGGCTGCCTGTCGTCGAGCAACCGCCACTATGTCGGCGACCTGCTGGACAAGCCCCGTCATCAAGCTTTGCCCGCCTTGCAGAGGCTCTTGGTGAAAGCCTTGGGTGATAAGCAGGAAGTGGCATTTTCTGGTGGCGCGACCGTGATGAAAATCATCGGCGGCTAAACACGATCCCTGTAGCAGCTGCCGAAGGCTGCGTTCGGCTGCGCAGCAGTCGTAAATCCTGTAAGCAAAATATGTCTGGAACACCGCATCGCCTGATCTCGCGACTGCTTCGTCCGAACGCGGCCCGAACCGAACGCAGCCTTCGGCAGCTGCTACAAGAGCCATGCCTCTCCCGAGATGGCGCGGAAGCTGCATCCCATGGCCATTCGCCGGTTTTCCGTCACCGGCCTCTGGAGGGTAGGATGCGTAGCCTGGTTTTGCTGCTGGCCGTTTTGGCGCTTGGTGGCTGCATGAATGTCAGCGATCTGGCTGAAGGGACTCGCTACCACATGAGCGACGCGGGGTTGCTCGACCATAGCGACAGCCGCCGTGTGAATAACCTGCGCATTCAACCGGACTCATTCGTCTATATTGCCCAGGGCGCCTTTGTGCCGCCAGGCAGTACTGTCTACCCACGACCTAACGTGATAGCCGAAGTCGCCTTCGATGGCTTTGTCGAATACTTCCCCATGGTCCGTCGCGCCCGTACCCCGGAAGGTCTTGATCAAGCCATGGGCGAAGCCCGTGCCGCCGGTGCCCATTACCTGCTCTATACCCGGTTCGCCAAGTCTGACGACCGTATCGGCAACTCGGACGAGTGGCTCGATCAGGAAGCCCTGGATCGCCTCGGTATCGACGGTGGCGTGATTCAAATCATGTTGATCGAGACCAGCACCCAGTATTTGATTGATACTGCACGGATCAAGAGTCGTGGCGGTTTACTGACGTTCCACGACAAAAAGCCAGAAGACCTGATGGGCCCGCCGCTTGAACAATACGCGCGCAGCCTGCTGGGACTCAGCGACCAGTAATTCAAAAGGAGAACGCCATGAGTGGCCCGCAAAAAGCCAACGATCTGTTGGGGCAAATCCCCAAAACCAAAGGCTTGCCGCCGGTCCACCTGTGGAACCCCGACTTCTGCGGTGACATCGACATGCGTATCGCCCGTGATGGCACCTGGTATTACCTGGGCACGCCGATCGGGCGCAAACCGATGGTCAAGCTGTTCTCTACCATCATTCGTCGCGATGGTGACGATTACTTCCTCATTACCCCGGTCGAGAAGGTTGGCATCAAGGTCGACGATGCGCCCTTCGTGGCGATTGCCGTGGATGTCGAAGGCGAAGGTGAAACCCAGATCTTGCGCTTCACCACCAATGTTGACGAGACCGCCGAGGCCGGCACCGAACACCCCATGCGCGTGGTGATCGACCCGGTCACGCAGGAACCTGCGCCCTACGTGCATGTGCGCACCAACCTAGAAGCCTTGATCCACCGCAACGTGTTTTACCAACTGGTGGAATTGGCCGTGACCCGTGAAATCGACGGGCAGCGCTGGTTGGGCGTGTGGAGTGGTGGCGAGTTCTTCCCCATCGGGCTTGAGCCTTAACTCGCTGAGTTGCTGTGTTCTGGAAAACGGCCCGCTATTAAGCGGGCCGCTGTCATTGGGCTTACAAACCCTTGCTCTTGAGCCGAGCGGCATGGTCAAGGTAGAGCTTGAGCGGGTTCACATTCCAGCTGTCGATCCCTGCAATCTGATTGACTGCGTCAAAATGGTCCATCGGGTAATCCGAGCGAATTACTTTCCCCAGGTGCGAACTGTATTGACCGACCAGCCCGTCGTTGGCGTTTTTCTCTTTGTAAAATAGCTTCGACAGCACGATACAGTTCAAGTGGGACGGATCGAGGGGTTGCAGGCTTTGAAAGTTTTGTACGATCCCGCTCCAAGAGTAGTAATACACGCCGTTTTCAATTTCGTTGCCTTCCCCACCCCAATGTTTCGGTATCCCTTGCGGGTACTTGAGATTGAAAGCGGCCAATCCTGCGCTGGTCAGGGATTCGAAAGCCGCTTGAGCGTCCTGAGGGTTTTCCGGATGGCCGCTGATCAACGAAATGAAGGTGCCAACTGCTTTGAACAGAGCTAAAACGAGCGCTTCGGGCAATTCACCAGGCGTCAGCGCCTTATGCAATTGGTCGGCAATCTCGGAGCCATGATTGGGGCAGCTGACAGAAGTGACTGATGCGACCTTTTCGGGGTGTAACGCCGCTACGTAACGAGCAGCCAATGGACCTTGGCTGTGGCCGATCAGGTTGACCTTGGCGGCTCCCGTTTCCTGCAAAATACGGTTGACGTGTTCGAGCAGTTTTTTACCGCGCTCCTCGTTTCCGTTAACGGCTGGAATGTTAACGGCAAACACCTTGGCCCCAGCGTGTTCCAGAGCTTCCTTGATCTCGAAGAAGTAGGGATAACCGGCAATTTTATCGAAGCCAAAAAGACCGTGGACCAAAACAATCGGGTATTGCGTAGACGCATCCATGTTCATGCTTATACCTGTCGATAGCGGACTTTAGTTGCGCAGATGCTATTTGACTGCTTGATCTGTCGCGGCTAACCGTAGGTCACAAAGCGGGTTCGTTCAAATCGCTCGCCTGGACGCCGAACATGCGCGGCCTGGGCCTGGCGATTTCGACGACGGGGATTGCCGCTTGCAGCATGTTGTACTGCCTGGCGTCCGGGCATTTCGATTTGTCGGTGGGTTCGGTGATTGCCTGCGCCGGCGTGGTCGCAGCGGTGGTGATGCGCGACACCGACAGTGTGTTTCTCGGTGTGGTGGCGGCGCTGTTCATGGGGCTGATCGTCGGCTTGATCAACGGCATCGTGATCGCCAAGCTGCGGGTCAATGCGTTGATTACCACGCTGGCGACCATGCAGATCGTTCGCGGCCTGGCTTACATCTTCGCCAACGGCAAAGCGGTGGGCGTGTCGCAAGAACAGTTCTTCGTCTTCGGTAATTGCCAGTTGTTGGGTGTGCCAGTGCCGATCCTGATCACCATCGTCTGCTTCCTGTTTTTCGGCTGGCTGCTGAATTACACCACCTACGGGCGCAACACCATGGCCATCGGCGGTAACCAGGAAGCGACCGCCTCAAACAACGCTGACACCCATTATCTGTGGGAGCGAGCCTGCTCGCGAAAGCAGTGTGTCTGATACATAGATGTTGGCTGTGTCGGCGCTTTCGCGAGCAGGCTCGTTCCCACAGGGGATCTTTTGGTCCCGCTCCCTTCTGTCACCTCCCTTAAATATTCCTTGCTCGCTATAACCCGTTTCGGGTATCACGTTGTACATGATTAGACAGGTACGATTTGACAAGAAACAACGGGTGGTCGATGAACTCATCCGACGCATCGAAAGCGGCCTCATGGAGGACGGCTTTCTTTTGCCGGGCGAGCATCAATTGGCTCAAGAATTCAAAGTCAGCCGCGGCACGCTGCGCGAAGCCTTGGCTGAGTTGAAACGGCGCAACTACATCGCGACGCAAAGCGGGGTGGGCTCCATCGTCACCTTTGACGGTGTGGTGCTCGATCAACGCAGCGGCTGGGCCCAGGCTCTGGCCGATAGCGGGGCACTGATCAATACCGAAGTGCTGCGGCTGGAGGCGGTCACCCGTCCTGACCTGCTGCCGCGTTTCGGCACCGACCAATTCATCACCCTCGACCGTCGCCGCCGTTCCAACGAAGGCAAGCTGGTCTCCCTTGAACGCTCATTGATGCCCGCCACCGGAGGCCTGGAAAGCCTGCCGCGGGTCGGCCTTATCGACAACTCCCTGACCATCACCCTGGCCGCTTACGGCTATATCGGCGAGTGCGGCGATCAATGGATCGGCGCCGAACCGTTGAACGCCGAAGACGCCGAATTGCTCGGCCGTCCGGAAGGCACGGTTTTCCTCAAGGCCTTGCGCACCACCTACGACCGGCAAAACCGATTCATGGAGCAGGTCGAAAGCTTGCTCGACCCGGTGCATTTTCGCCTGCACCTGCAATTTGGAGAGACAAAATGACCGCGCTCAATCATGCATTGGGCGCGTTCTACGGACTGGCCCTGGGCGATGCGCTGGGCATGCCGACTCAATCCCTGAGCCGTGCCGAGATCAAGGCGCGCTTCGGCGAAATCACTGACCTGGAAGACGCAGGCCCCGATCAACCGATCGCAGCCAACATGCTCAAAGGCTCGATCACCGATGACACCGAACAGGCGATTCTGGTCGGCCAATTGCTGGTTGAAGGCGAGGGCCGGATCGAACCGTCGGTGCTCGCCCAACGGTTGATCGAATGGGAAGCCGCGATGCAGGCCAAGGGCTCGCAAGACCTGCTTGGCCCTTCGACCAAACGTGCCATCGAAATGATCCTCGCCGGCCACTCGCCGGAAGAAGCGGGGCGCTATGGCACCACCAATGGCGCGGCGATGCGCATCACGCCAGTGGGGATTGCGGCGGATGTCGCCAACCCTGAGCGATTCATCAACGCTGTCGTGCAGGCTTGCCAGGTCACCCACAACACCACGCTGGGCATTTCCAGCGCGGCGGCGGTGGCGGCGGTGGTCTCGGCCGGTATCAACGGCATGGACCTGGGCGAGGCGTTGAACCTCGGCCAGCAAATCGCTCAACAAGCTGAAAGCCACGGTTACTGGGTGGCTGGCGGACGCATCGCCTCGCGCATCAGCTGGGCGCGGACCATCAGTGTCGACAGCGACAAGGCATTGCTGGCGGATTTGATGTACGACGTGATCGGCACGTCGGTGGCTTCGCAGGAATCGGTGGTGGTCTCGTTTGCCCTGGCCCAGCAAGTGGCCATTGGTGAAATGAACGCGTTCGAAGCGCTGTGCATGGCCGCGAGCCTTGGCGGCGACACCGACACCATCGCGGCGATTCTCGGCGCCATGCTCGGGGCCTGCCTGGGCCTTGAGAGTTGGCCGGAGGCGATGATCGACAAGGTCAAAACCGTTAATTCGCTGGAGTTGGAACCGTTGGTGCAAGGGCTCCTCGCCTTGCGTTGACAGCACTGACGCCATCGCGAGCAAGCTCGCTCCCACAAGGGATAGTGCAAATCTTCAGGTACACGCCGTACCTGTGGGAGCGAGCTTGCTCGCGATAGGCGCGCCGCCTACTTGAATTTTCCACCGCAATGGATCGCACAAACACGGCCAGGACCGCCGGGATGTTATGTCGACTTCCGCAATTGCCCACAACCACAACAAAGGCAACAGGAGCATCACATGAGTTCATCAAACGCCGGGCAAAGCGCCGGGCAACTGGAAACCCGAGGCATCGAGCCCGTGCCGGAAGCGGAGTGCAACGGTCATCCGCTGCAACTGTTCTGGGTCTGGTTTGCTGCCAACATCTCCATCCTCGGCCTGCCGCTGGGCGCGACCCTTGTAGCCTTTCGCGGCTTGGCGATCTGGCAGGCGATCATCGTCGCGATCCTGGGTGCTGCCGGCTCCTTCGCGGTGGTCGGGATCATCTCCATTGCCGGTCGCCGTGGTCGCGCTCCGAGCCTGACGTTGTCGCGAGCGATTTTCGGTGTACGCGGCAACATCGGTCCGACCCTGGTCTCGCTGATGTCGCGTCTGGGCTGGGAAACCGTCAACACCACCACCGCCGCGTTCGTGTTGTTGTCGCTGTGCTCGATCCTGTTCGGCTCGCCGGCGGAAGCCAAAAGCGCACCCGTGCTGACGTTGATCTTCATTGCGATTTTCGTGCTGCTGACCCTGTCGGTGTCGGGTCTCGGTCACGCCACCTTGCTGGTCATCCAGAAGTGGGCAACCTACGTGTTCGGCGCGCTGAATATTCTGGTCGGCGGTTTCCTCTGCGCCACCATCGACTGGAGCGCGGTGTTCAATGCCACGCCTGCACCGCTGAGTGCAATGATCATCGGCGTCGGCACCATGGCCGCCGGCACCGGGATCGGTTGGGCCAACGCCGGTGCCGACATGTCGCGCTATCAGCACCGCAGCGTCAAAGCCGTGCGCCTGGTGGCATCAGCGGCCTTCGGTGCGGGGATTCCGCTGGTGCTGCTGATCACCCTCGGCGGCCTGCTGTCGGTGGGCAACAATGACCTGGCCTCCGCCACCGACCCGATCATCGCGATCCGCGACATGCTGCCGACCTGGATGGCCGTGCCGTACCTGATTACCGCGTTCGGCGGGTTGCTGCTGTCGAACAACCTGTCGGTGTATTCCGCCGGATTGACCACGCTGACACTCGGTTTGAAGGTCAAACGCGTCTACGCGGTGGTGGTGGATATCGTCGCGATCTTCGCCGGTTCGATCTATTTCATGCTGATCGCCGACAGTTTCTACGGCCCGTTCATTACCTTCATTTCGCTGCTGGCCGTGCCGATCACCGCGTGGGTCGGGATCTTCGTCGTCGACCTGATTCATCGTCATTACTACAGTCCCAAAGACCTGCTGGACGTCAGCCCGAGTAGCGCTTACTGGTACAGCGGCGGTATCGAGTGGCGCGCCTTTGGTGCGTGGGCGGTGGCGATCGTGTTGGGCTTCAGCTTCACCACCATCGGTACGACCGAACAAACCGTGTGGTTCCGCGGCTTCCTGTCCGACTCCTGGCTGGGCCATAACGGCCTCGGCTGGATCGTGACGTTCCTGGTGGCGGGTGGCATTTATTTTGTACTCGGTGGCGCCAAGGATCGCCGCGCCGCGTTGACCGAGAGCGCTCATGCCTAGATTGCTGCACACCGGCCAGGTCATGATCGACCTGGTCATGGCCGTGAATAAACTGCCGAATTCGGGCGGCGATGTGCTGGCGCAATCCGCCAGTTTCGAGGCTGGCGGTGGCTTCAATGTGATGGCTGCCGCCCAGCGCAATGGTTTGCCGGTGGTTTACCTCGGCCGCCACGGCACCGGCCGTTTCGGTGATCTTGCCCGTGAGGCGATGAAGGCTGAAGGCATTCGGATCGGCATCACTCACCGCGCCGAACGGGATACGGGATTGTGCGTCGCGTTAACCGAAGCCTCGGCCGAGCGCAGTTTCATTTCCTATATCGGTGCCGAAGGTGAGCTGACGGCCGAGGATTTGGCCAGCGTGCCGGCCGAGGCGGGAGACTATGTCTACGTCAGCGGCTACAGCCTGCTGCATGGCGGCAAAGCACAGGCGCTGGTGAATTGGGTGCTGGATTTGCCAAGAGGGATCAACGTGGTGTTCGATCCGGGCCCGCTGGTGGATTCGCCGGATGAGCCGTTGATGCAAGCCTTGCTGACGCGCATCGATCTGTGGACCAGCAACAGTGTCGAGGCGTTGAAATTTACCGGTGCGCCGGACATTGCCGAGGCGTTGAACCGGTTGGCCGATCATCTGCCGGCCGACGTGTTGATGGTGGTTCGTGACGGCCCGCAAGGGTGCTGGATCAGCCAGCGTGGAAACCGCCAGCATGTGCCGGGTTTCAAGGTTGAGGCGGTGGACAGCAACGGCGCGGGGGATGCCCATGCAGGGGTGTTTGTGGCCGGGTTGGCGCAAGGGTTGGTACCGGTTGACGCGGCGCGGCGGGCTAATGCGGCGGCGGCGTTGGCGGTGACTCGATGGGGGCCGGCGACTTCGCCGGGGACTGCTGAGGTGGATGCGTTAGTCAGCAAGACTTTCGGTGCCTGATCGGCCGCTATCGCGAGCAAGCTCGCCCCCACACTGAATCTGTGAACGACACAAATCCCCTGTGGGAGCGAGCTTGCTCCGGGCGGCGTTCCGGCGATGGGGCCATAAGATTCACCATCAATCCTGACCTTACCCGGTCGCAGCCGCGCACGACTGCGACCTGATTCGTCTTTCTAAACGTCCAGCTTGCGCGCCGCCTCAACGCCTGCGGCACTGAGTTTGATCGGCAAGTTCAACGAGTGCTCACCGGCCTCGTTGCAGATCACATGACCATGCTGGATCAATCCACGATCCTGCAGCGTGGCGAGGGTGCTGGCCACGACTCTCTCCCCCCGGTAATTGTCCAGGACCTCTCTGCCCAAGCCGCTTGGATGGGCATGCAGCAGACGGGTCAGGACTTCTTTCTCAAGGTTTTTATCGGCGTTCATGGTTACCTCTTCATGGATGTGGATAGGTCCATTTAATTAGAGTCCTTACTTGACGTTGGTCCGCCCCCGATTTGGATTGGTGCCTGATGAACGACGAACGGTCTAGGCCTGCTGCAACGTTTTGCTGGTAACGGCTCGGCGCCAGACCAGCCGGCCGACGCTGATCAGCCAATTCAGTACAGCAACCGCCAATACCGTGAGCAACAGCGTCGCCATCCCCTGTTCGACGATGATTTTCCCGGCCAGTAACGGAAAACCAAACACGCCGATAAAGTAGGACAGGCTGAACAGCAGCAAGGATTGCGCGGTGGTGCCGTTCGGCGCCTCGTTGGCCGCCAGGCCATTGATCACTGAATAGGTCAGCCCGTAACCGACCCCGAGCATCACTGCCGCCAGCACGTAGCTGAACCCGTCGTCGACGACAAACCCGAACAACAGGATCGAGCCCATCATCAAGCCCGACAGCAGGCAGGCCGCCCAGAATGGATCGCGCTTGACCACGAAACCGGCGATCAGCATTCGGCTGCTGATCGCTGCGCTCATGAAGCCGAGAAAGAACAGTGAATAGTCGAGTGAACGCGTCGCCGCGTAGCTGGTTTGAAAACTCGACAGACCGCCGAACACGCAACCACCGAGGCCAACCATGATGATCGGGAACACCGCTTTGGACGACAGCACTTGCGCCGCTGCCCGCCATGAAATTCGTGACACCGCTGCCGAGTGGGCGGGCGCTTTTTTCAGCTGCAAACCCAACCTCCAGAACAGCAATACACCGATCAGGCTGGCCAGCGCCGCGAGGTAAAACGCCGCTGTGATCGGATACCCGAGGGCACTGGCAGCTCGGCCTAACAAGGGACCGCTGCCGATCCCGGTCATCATGCTGCCCGACAACAGCGCAAAGTATTTTGCCCGTTGGGCAGGCGTTACCAGACTCGCCACGATGATCGGCCCGAGGGTGTAGAACACGCCCCAACCCAGCCCCAGCAAGAGTCCGAAAAACAACAGCAGATTGCCGAAACCTGGTGTCAGGGCGAAGCCCAGGCTGGCGGCCACCAGCAAGACGCCGAACAGCGCAATCGACCGTGTCGCACCGAGTAAATCAGACAAGTGCCCGGAGACAATCACCGCCGCAAACGTGCTCAGCATCGCCGCCGAAATCACACTGCCGGCGTCGTGTTCGTTGCCACCGCGTGAACCGATCAAAAGCGACAACAAAAATGTGGAGCCGTAGGACAGCGACAGCAAAAAGCTGGCCAGGCAAAACAGGCCGAACAACCTGCTGGAGACTGGGGGTGTTGCGCTAGACATGACGCGGTTCCTTGACCCGATAGAAGAGAGCTTCATCTATCTATCACGCAAGGCGTCGATGTTAGGTCTGAGGTTATTGATTTCAGGGTTAGTGTTGGCCGGAGTAATACGTTTAGCAGACGCCTATTTCTTCTTTGAACAGCTCCATGAAACCCTTCAACCGTTCGTGGCGAGTCTGTGCCAGACGCTGGCCGGTGGTTGTCTGGAATCCATCCGCCAGGTGCAGCAGTTTGGTCTGGAAATGGTCGAGGCAAAAACGTTTGTCATCGTATTCCCGTGCCTTCGCCTCAGGGTCTTGCGGGTCGTACAACGCGCTACCCATACGCCCGGCGATGTAAAAGGTGCGCGCCACACCGAGCATGCCAAGAGAGTCGAGGCGGTCGGCGTCCTGCATGATTTTCGCTTCGAGCGTGGTCGGCGCGATGTTGGCGGAAAAACTGTGCGCTTCGATGGCGTGGGCAACAGCGCTGACTTTTGCGTCTGGCCAGACCATGTCCGCCAACACTTTTGATGCCTTCTCGGCGGCCAGTCGCGACGCCTGAGAACGCAGCGGTGAGTTCTTTTCTACCGCCACGCAATCATGCAAAAGCACCGCTGCGAGCAGCACCTCAAGATCGCCACCTTCTTCAGCGTGAAGCGTACGCACGTTGTGCCAGACCCGCTGCAAGTGCGACAGATCGTGAGCGCCATCTTCCGACGGCTCCAGCGCGTGGGGCAGCAGTTGCACAGCGAGGAGTTGCAGTGGCGCGAAAGCATCAGTGTTCATAAACATCCTGTTAAGTGAAAACGTCTTTTGTAGCGACATGCTCCATGGATCAGCTTTGAATTTCCAGTGTGACGAGCGCCGCGCGCCGACTTAGTATGGCGTTTTCAACTTTTGACGAAGGCACGTCCATGACGATCGAGATCCGCCCGGCGACCCCGAGCGATGCACCGCAAATCCTCGGGTTCATCACTGAACTGGCCGACTACGAACGTGCCCGCCACCAAGTCATCGCCAGCGTCGCCGACATCGAGCGCAGCCTGTTCAGCGAAGGCGCCACCGCCCACGGGCTGATCTGCCTGCGCGATGGCTCGCCAATCGGCTTTGCGGTGTTCTTCTTCAGTTATTCCACGTGGCTCGGCAGCAACTGCCTGTACCTCGAAGACCTCTACATCACCCCCGAACAACGTGGCGGCGGCGCAGGCAAAACCTTGCTGCGTCATCTGGCGAAAATCGCCTGCGCCAATGATTGCGGTCGCTTTGAGTGGAGCGTGCTGGACTGGAACAAACCGGCGATCGAGTTCTACAAGTCGTTGGGTGCGCAGCCGCAGGAAGAGTGGGTGCGGTATCGGATGGATGGGGCAGTGTTGCGGGAGTTTGCCGAGGGGCGGTGATCACTGATGGCAATGGGCTGCTGAATCAGTTGTCGCCACCGCTCTAGTCCGGCTTTCTGTGCGCCTTTTGCGCGCTCACGGACGACACCTGCAATGCCTTTGGCACTTTATCTCCACGCCCGTGGAGCCTTCGCCGCATCAATGAGTGACGGGCGATGAGCGGACCGGGCGAATATGCGTTTGTATGGTCTGGTCAAAAAACTTGGCTCGACTGACGACCTCCATCGCCAATCGGTGGATATTCTTTGCACCCTCAACCACACGGGTGGTAAGGCGATTCGGGCCTTCGTTTCGCGTCTGGACGCCGAGTTGATGACGCGCAGTCGCGGTCTTGAAGAGTACCGCGTCGTACCCCTTCGCACGTTCGATCCGAACTCGTTTATCCAGGAACATCAGGGCTGGCTGGCGCTGCATGTCTGCTGTGGCTCAGAAGCAAGGAGCTTTGACTTGAGTGGAAAACCCGCATTCAACGCGGAGACGGACGTGTGGAGCATGGCATCACGAATGAAGCGGGCTTTACCCATATGGTAAGTTCGCATGTCCCCGAAACCATTAAATTGTTCGTGGAGTAGCAGGAAATGGGAGCCGAAAATCCTGCATTGAAGGGATGTCAGAAGCTGGTGGTGACTCATGACTTGACGTGTAAAACGGATGGTACTGTTAAACAAGCGTCAGTTACCCCCAAGAACATCGTTGTATTTTTTGTCGGTGGGGCCGGTGACAAGGAAAGTTACTATCTGACGGGGCCCAATAATAACGTCGTGGAAGCTCGCAAAATCTTCATTAAAAATATGGAAATTGAAGGCCTTGCTGATACCTATGAGGCGCATCATCTTAGTTATAACGATTTTTAACTGATGAAGGGCTTCAGGCCAATGTTCTGGCCAAGACGCCGGATCTAACAACGCCTGTATATATATAGTGGGTCACAGCCTGGGTGGATGGAATGGTGCTCACCTATCAGCAGTGTTAAGTAATCGAGGGTATAGAATTCCGGTTTTAGTCACGCTTGATCCTGTGGGTGAAGGAAAAATTGTCTATGGGATCTCGAGTATCTATCAGCAAGAACCCAAACCAAAGGCAGAGTACTGGGTCAACGTGAGAGCAGATGCCAAGGATTGGAATTTTTCCGACCTTGTGGCCGATTTTGGTGAGCAGTGGAATATGGCATCCGGTCCAAATATGAACGGTCGTGTTGATGTTAATCATGCCGACGCGTGGGCGATTTACATCGCCGTGCTTGAATGCGGTAAGTCGGCCAGGGATATTTTAATGGAGTCGATAGTTGAACACTTCAAAGGAAAAAAATGTGCCTAGATTGCTCCTGTGTTTAATGTTCATGCTGTGCGCTTCATGCGCAATGAATCATGGTAAGCTCATTGCTAAATTGGAGTACGTCAGCGTCGAGCGCTATCAAGACAAACGTATATATCAAGTTGGCTTTACGTCAAATGTAGATGTGGTGAATTTGTTTAAATCAAAGATAAGTCAGACATTAATTTGCTCCTTGGACGGTGATACTGATTTTTCAGTGGCTCACCGCATCCACCAATACGGGGAGGGGTTTATTGAAACTGTTCAGCAGGGTGGTGAACAGGTGTTTAAGGCTGATTTAATATTTAGTGAAGTCAAGAGTTCGACAAACGATGCTGTGATGAAAAGCGAAGCTCTTAGTTCGCTATTGGCCGAGCAGGCGTCAATTACCTGCAAAGTTAGAATCAATGCCTATTCTTACAAAACCTATTTTTCGGAAGAGATGCAGGTTCCTACGAAAGATTTGTTACGAGAGATCGCTAAGTACTGAATGCAAAACGGCGCGGAGGATGGTCGCAAAGTCAGTGGTCCATCCAAACCTGAAGGAGAGGCTAGAAAGAAATATCCCAAAATATGGGATTCGAAATTACATATTGAGATTTGTGCTCCGGAAGGCCTATAGTCCAGCTCACTCACTGCCTATAAACAAAACAGGTGAAGCGATGCTGGCGCAATTGATCGCGCTCGATTGGGGGACAACCTCATTACGTGCTTACAAACTCGCCGCGGGTGGCCAGGTGCTCGAACAGCGTTCGCTGTCGTCGGGGATCATGCAGCTGCCCAGGACGCCGCGAATGATCGCGGGTCAGGAATGTGCCGACGGTTTTGAACTGGCCTTCGATGAGGCCTGCGGTGACTGGCTCGACGCGCAGCCCGATTTGCCGGTGATTGCTTGCGGCATGGTCGGCAGTGCACAAGGCTGGCGTGAAGCGGCTTACCGCGATACGCCGGCGAACGTCGCCAATCTCGGAATCTCCCTACAAACGGTTCGCAGTCTTCGCGGTGTCGATGTGCACATCGTGCCGGGCGTGATTCAGCGGTCTCGTTTGCCAAACGTGATGCGCGGCGAAGAAACCCAGGTGCTTGGTGTGCTGCAGAATCTACCGGCCGAGGCGGGTGGTGATCTGTTGATCGGCCTGCCGGGCAGTCATTCGAAGTGGGTGGAGGTGGCCGACGGCTGCATCGTGCAGTTCGATACCTTCATGACCGGCGAAGTCTTCGCCGTGCTCAGCGAGCACAGCATTCTCGGGCGCACTCAGCAAAAGGGCGCGTCCTTCGATGGCCAAGCCTTTGATCGTGGTGTGCAGGTTGCCCTGTCGGCGGATGGCGAGATCGGGCCGTTGTCGACAGTGTTCAGTGCCCGCAGCCTCGGGTTGACGGGCGAACTCAGCGCCACCGCTCAACCGGATTACTTGTCCGGTCTGTTGATCGGCCATGAACTGTCAGCGTTGGCGAGTGTTCAGCGACGCCGACGCAACAGCGTTCATCTGCCTTCGATCATCCTCATCGGTAATGGCCAACTCTGTGCCCGCTACAGCCGGGCGCTCGACGCCTGCGGATTTGCCCGGGTGACCCTGGCCGAACAGGCCACCGAACGCGGCTTGTGGCAGTTGGCGGTTGCCGCCGGACTGATCACACCCAATCCATCCCGTTAAACCTGACTGGAGGTCTGACATGCTCAAGCAAGCATTGGCGCAAAACGGTCTGATCGCGATCCTGCGTGGCCTGCGCCCGCAAGAAGCGGCCGCCATCGGCGAAGTCCTTTACGCCGCTGGATTTCGCGTCATCGAGGTGCCGCTCAATTCCCTTGAGCCGTACGAAAGTATCCGCATCCTGCGCAGTACCTTGCCTGCCGATTGCCTGATCGGCGCGGGCACGGTGCTGACGCCGGAGCAGGTCGAGCAAGTGAAAGCGGCAGGCGGTCAGGTGATCGTCATGCCGCACAGCGATGCCAAGGTGTTGCGCGCAGCGAAAGCGGCGGGGTTGTTCCTGTCGCCGGGTGTGGCGACGCCGACTGAAGCCTTCGCCGCACTGGCCGAAGGGGCGGACGTACTGAAGATGTTCCCGGCTGAGCAGATGGGCCCGGCAGTCGTCAAAGCCTGGCTCGCGGTGCTGCCTGCGGGAACGATTCTGGCGCCGGTCGGCGGGATCACGCCGGACAACATGCAGGTGTTTATCGACGCTGGCGTCAAAGGTTTCGGCCTCGGTTCGGGGTTGTTCAAGCCGGGCATGACACCAGAGGAAGTGGCAGTAAACGCCAAGGCATATGTCGCTGCATGGAACGCTCTGCGTTAAGACTTTTTGGCGCCGAGCGCGCTACATCTATAAGAGCTGCATTTATAAAAAGAGAGCACGAGATGAAAATCACCAAACTGACCACCTTCATCGTTCCGCCGCGCTGGTGCTTCCTCAAGGTCGAAACCGACGAGGGCGTGACCGGCTGGGGCGAGCCCGTGGTCGAAGGTCGCGCGCACACGGTTGCCGCTGCCGTTGAAGAATTGTCCGACTACCTGATCGGCAAAGACCCACGCAACATCGAAGACATCTGGACCGTGCTGTACCGCGGCGGTTTCTACCGGGGTGGCGCGATCCACATGAGCGCGTTGGCCGGTATCGACCAGGCGTTGTGGGACATCAAGGGTAAAGCCCTGGGTGTGTCGGTTAGCGACCTGCTCGGTGGTCAGGTGCGGGACAAGATTCGCGTTTATTCGTGGATCGGCGGCGACCGCCCGGCGGACACCGCTCGGGCCGCGAAAGAGGCCGTCGAACGTGGTTTCACTGCGGTGAAAATGAATGGCACTGAAGAGCTGCAATTCCTCGACTCCTTCGAGAAAGTCGACCTGGCCCTGGCCAACGTCGCGGCCGTGCGCGATGCGGTGGGGCCGAACGTCGGCATCGGCGTGGACTTCCATGGCCGGGTGCACAAGCCCATGGCCAAGGTGCTGATGAAGGAGCTTGATCCGTACAAGCTGATGTTCATCGAAGAGCCGGTACTCAGCGAAAACTACGAAGCGCTGAAAGAATTGGCGCCGCTGACCAGCACCCCGATCGCCCTCGGTGAGCGGCTGTTCTCACGCTGGGATTTCAAGCGTGTGCTCAGCGAAGGTTATGTCGACATCATTCAGCCGGATGCGTCTCACGCCGGCGGCATCACCGAAACCCGCAAGATCGCCAACATGGCCGAAGCCTACGACGTGGCGCTGGCGCTGCATTGCCCACTGGGGCCGATTGCGTTGGCGGCGTGTTTGCAACTGGACGCGGTTTGCTACAACGCGTTCATCCAGGAACAGAGCCTGGGCATCCACTACAACGAGAGCAATGATCTGCTGGATTACGTCAAGGATCCGCGGGTGTTCGACTACGACAAAGGCTTCGTGAAGATCCCGAATGGCCCGGGCCTGGGGATCGAGATCAACGAGGAATACGTGATCGAACGCGCGGCCGTCGGCCACCGCTGGCGCAACCCGATCTGGCGCCATGCCGATGGCAGTTTTGCTGAGTGGTGAGTTCTCTCTGACCCAACACAGTTCAACTGTGGGAGCGAGCTTGCTCGCGATAGCGGTGTGTCAGTCGACATCAATGTTGAATGAACGACCGCAATCGCGAGCAAGCTCGCTCCCACAAGGGTTCAGTGCAAGCCTTTACATCGACCTCAATAAACATAAGAAGAGGCATTCCCCATGCAACCGCAAACCCTCACCGGGCAGGCGTCGTTGGTGACGCCCAGTCGCAAGCGTTTTTTCATCATGGTGCTGCTGTTTATCACCGTGGTGATCAACTACCTGGACCGCAGCAACCTGTCCATCGCCGCCCCGGCACTCACCAGCGAACTGGGCATCGACCCGATCCACGTCGGGCTGATTTTCTCGGCATTCGGCTGGACCTACGCTGCCATGCAAATCCCCGGCGGCTGGCTGGTGGATCGGGTTCCACCGCGGATTCTTTACAGCGTCGCGCTGCTGCTATGGTCGATCGCCACGGTGATGCTCGGCTTCGCCGCCAGCTTCATTGCACTGTTCGTATTGCGCATGGCAGTCGGTGCGCTGGAAGCCCCGGCGTACCCGATCAACAGTCGTGTGGTCACTACCTGGTTCCCCGAGCGCGAACGCGCCACGGCCATTGGTTTCTATACCTCCGGGCAATTCGTCGGTCTTGCGTTCCTGACGCCGGTATTGGCCTGGCTGCAGCATCAATATGGTTGGCACATGGTGTTTGTCAGCACCGGTGCGGTGGGTATTCTCTGGGCGGTCATCTGGTACGCGGTGTATCGCGAACCACGGGATTTCAAAGGCGCCAATGACGCCGAAATCGAGCTGATCCGCGAAGGTGGCGGGCTGGTGGATATCCAGGCTGAACAAGCCAAAGTCAAAGCCAAATTCAGCTGGATCGACCTCGGCATCGTTCTGACCAAACGTAAGTTATGGGGTATCTACCTCGGCCAGTTCTGCCTCAACTCGACGTTGTGGTTTTTTCTGACGTGGTTCCCGACCTACCTGGTGAAATATCGCGGTATGGACTTCATCAAGTCCGGCCTGTTGGCGTCGCTGCCGTTTCTTGCCGCCTTCGTCGGTGTGCTCTGTTCGGGGTTCTTCTCCGACTGGTTGATCCGCCGCGGCTACACCGTGGGTTTCGCCCGCAAGTTGCCGATCATTGGCGGCCTGCTGATTTCCACTTCGATCATCGGCGCCAACTTCGTTGAGTCGACACCGCTGGTGATTGCCTTCCTCGCGTTGGCGTTCTTCGGTAACGGGTTGGCGTCGATCACCTGGTCGCTGGTGTCAACGTTGGCCCCGGCGCGATTGCTCGGGTTGACCGGTGGGGTGTTCAACTTCATCGGCAACCTGTCGGCGATTACCACGCCGATCGTCATCGGTTTCCTCGCCACCGGTGATTCGTTCGCTCCCGCGATCACCTATATCTCGGTTCTGGCGTTGATTGGTGCGCTTTCCTACATATTGCTGGTCGGCAAAGTCGAGCGTATCAAGTTGTAGTTGCGGCATTCGGGCGACCATAATGCCGCCCGTTCACTCGCTCAACGGTAAAGGCTGGATATGCAGGAAGACGCCCCCAAAATCGCCAAGGACGCCGCACCGACCGGCACCCAGACACTGCTTCGTGGATTGGGTGTGGTTCAGGCCGTGGCCAGTGGTGCCCGCGATCTCAAGGAGATCGCCCGGCTGATCGGCACGACACGCAGCACAACGCATCGTCTGGCCAGTTGCCTGGTGGACGAGCGTTATCTGCGTGTGTTGCCGCAAGTCGGTTATCTGTTGGGGCCGAAGTTGATCGAGCTGGGCTTCCAGGCGCGTGAAGAATTGCCGCTGGTCACATTGGCCGGGCCGTATCTGGATGAGTTGTCGGCGTTGACGGGTGACACCATTCACCTGGCGATTCGTGAAGGCGACGAGGTGCTGTACCTGCACAAGAATCCGGGGCGCAATGGCCCGGAAATGCGTTCGCGGGTGGGTCATCGCATGCCGTTGGCGCGTACCGGGATCGGCAAGGCGTTGATGCTCGATGACACGCAGGAAGAATGGCAGCGGCTGTACGAAGTCAGCTTGCCGGCGGGTGGGAAAAATCAGTTCTGGCCGCAGCACCCGGAGCAGTCCTGGGAGCAGTTTCAGCAGCGCATGGTCGAGTATGTGGCGGGCGGTTATGCGTTCGATCTGGAAGATAACGAACCGTCGATCCGCTGTGTGGCGGCGCCGATCCGTGATGCCAGCAAGCGCATCGTTGCCGGCATCAGCATCGCCAGCACCGTGCCGTATATGCCGCTGGAGAAAATGGCCGAGCTGATTCCCCTGATCAAAGGGGTCACGGCTCGGCTTTCGGCGGAGCTTGGCGCGAAAGTCTGATTAGACTTTCAGAGTCGCCATATCGATGACGAAGCGGTACTTCACGTCACCCGCGATCATGCGGGAGTAAGCCTCGTTGATCTGGCGGATGTCGAGCATTTCAATGTCGCAGGTAATGTTGTGCTCGGCGCAGAAATCCAGCACTTCCTGGGTTTCGGCGATGCCGCCGATCAGCGAGCCGGCCAATACGCGACGGCTCATCACCAGTTTGCCGGCGTGGACCGGTGGATCGACCGGTTCGATCAAGCCCACCAGAATGTGCACGCCGTCGAAACGCAACGTATCGAGGTAGGGATTGAGGTCGTGCTGCACCGGAATGGTGTCCAGCAGGAAGTCGAAATGTCCTGCGGCGGCCTTCATCTGTTCGGCATCGGTGGACACGATCACGTGGTCCGCACCTTGGCGACGACCTTCTTCAGCCTTGCTTGCCGAGCGGGTGAACAGCGTCACTTCCGCGCCCATCGCCTTGGCGAACTTGATGCCCATGTGGCCGAGGCCGCCCATGCCGAGAATCCCGACCTTGTCGCCCGCCTTCACGCCGTAGTGCTTGAGCGGCGAATAGGTGGTGATGCCGGCACAGAGAATCGGCGCGGCGCTGGCCGGGTCGAGTTTCTCGGGGATGCGCACCACGAAGTGCTCGCTGACCACGATGCTGTCGGAATAGCCGCCCATGGTGTTGCTGCCATCGATGCGGTCCGGGGTGGCATAGGTCATGGTCGGACCTTCGAGGCAGTATTGCTCGAGGTTCGCCTGGCAGGCTTCGCAGCTGCGGCACGAATCAACCATGCAGCCGACGCCGACCAGATCGCCGACTTTGTGCTTGGTGACATTCGCACCGATGGCGGTAACTTTGCCTACGATCTCGTGGCCGGGCATCAGGGGGTAAACGGCAATGCCCCACTCGTTGCGTGCCTGATGGATGTCGGAATGGCAGACGCCGCAGTAGAGAATATCGATCGCAACGTCGTCAGCACGTGGGCTGCGGCGCTCGAATTTCACGGGGGCGAGGGGAGTGGTAGCCGATTGGGCGGCGTATCCGATGGCGGTGTACATGATGAACCTCGCAAAAGCTGTGACGGGTGAGGTGACGCATTCTGGGCGCCGCACCGGCCACCGGCCATGGCGATTCCTCCGGGTGTCATGCCTAATCCTCCGGCATCAGCCTCCAATGGGTCGCATTGGCCATCAGACCTGCGATGATGCTTTCATCCCTATTTTCGCGACTTTTTTGTGAAGAGCCCTCATGTTGTTGACCCGTCATCTCGATGCCAATGCCACGCTGGTTTCGCTGATTCAGCCTTTGACTAATCGCGATGGTTTCGCTCCCACGGCGTTGCCGGGAGTGCAGGTTTTGCGGGCCAGTTGTGATGTGGCTCGCGGCCCGCAGATTTACGAGCCGAGTCTGGTCATCATCGCCCAGGGCAGCAAGTTGGCGTATCTGGGGCCGCGTACGCTGGAGTACGGCGCCGGGAATTATTTGATTCAGGCATTGCCGGTGCCGTTCGAATGCGAGACGTTTTCAGCCCCCGATGGCCCGATGCTGGGCGTTTCCATCGCCATTGACCGGGTGTTGCTTGGTGAGTTGGTCTTGGCCATGGGGCTGGCGCCGGGGCGTAGTATTGCGGCGCAAACGCCAGAGTCCATGACCTCGGCGGTGCTCGACGATGCGATGCGTGGTTGTGTTGAACGGCTGCTGCGTTGCCTGCACGATCCGCTGGAATGCCAGGTTATGGGGCAGGCGCGATTGCGCGAGTTGTTGTTCGTCGCCTTGCGCGGGCCGCAAGCCGATGTGCTGCGGGCGCTGGTCGAGCAACAGGGGCAATTCGCCCGGATCGCGGCGTCGCTCAGCCATCTGCATGCGCATTACACCGAGCCGCTGAACGTCGAAACCCTGGCCAGTTGCGCGAACATGAGTGCGTCGACCTTTCATGAGCATTTCAAACGCAGCACGTTGTTGTCGCCAGTGCAGTATTTGAAGCGTTTGCGCTTGCTCAAGGCCCAGCAGTTGTTGCTGGGCGAGGGATTGGGCGTGGCGCAGGTGGCGCATCGGGTCGGGTATCAGAGTACGTCGCAGTTCAGTCGCGAGTACAAGCGCTACTTTGAGCGTAATCCGGGGGATGAGCGCGCTGCCTGACACACCGCTGATCCCCCTGTGGGAGCGAGCTTGCTCGCGATTGCGGTGTATCAGTCGACATCAATGTTGAATAGTAAGCCGCCATCGTCGGAACGCCGCCCGGACCAAGCTCGCTCCCACATTGGTTTGTGGTGTGGCTTGAATCACAGACAACAAAAAGGCCCCGTTCGGGAGCCTTGATGTTCAGGCATTCGACTTACATGTTCGGGTAAGTCGGGCCGCCAGAGCCTTCCGGCGCCACCCAGGTGATGTTCTGTGCAGGGTCCTTGATGTCGCAGGTCTTGCAGTGAACGCAGTTCTGGGCGTTGATCTGGAAGCGCTTCTCACCGTCTTCCATGGTCACCACTTCGTACACGCCGGCCGGGCAGTAACGCTGGGCAGGCTCATCGTAGAGCGGCAGGTTCTTGGCGATCGGGATGCTCGGATCGGTCAGCTTCAGGTGGCACGGCTGCTCTTCTTCATGGTTGGTACCCGAGATGAACACTGAGCTGAGCTTGTCGAAGCTGATCTTGCCGTCCGGTTTCGGGTAGTCGATCTTCTTGCAGTCGGCCGCAAGCTTGAGGCAAGCGTAATCCGGCTTGGTGTCGTGCAAGGTGAACGGCAGTTTGCCGCCGAAGATGTTCTGGTCGAGCCAGTTGAAACCGCCGCCGACGATGGCGCCGAACTTGTGGATCGCCGGGCCGAAGTTGCGGCTGGCGAACAGTTCGTCGTAGAGCCAGCTCTTCTTGAACGCGTCGACGTAAGTGGTCAGCTCTTCGGTGCCGTCCTTTTCAGCGAACAGCGCTTCGGCTACGGATTCAGCGGCGAGCATGCCGGACTTCATCGCGGTGTGGCTGCCTTTGATCTTGGCGAAGTTCAGGGTGCCGAGGTCGCAACCGATCAGCGCGCCGCCCTTGAAGACCATTTTCGGCAGCGAGTTCAGGCCGCCTTTGCTGATGGCGCGAGCGCCGTAGCTGATGCGCTTGCCGCCTTCCAGGTACTGCTTGAGTACCGGATGATGCTTGAGGCGCTGAAACTCGTCGAACGGCGACAGGTAAGTGTTGCTGTAAGACAGGTCGACTATCAGACCGACTACGACCTGGTTGTTTTCCAGGTGATAGAGGAACGAGCCACCGGTGTTCTCGGTGCCCATGATATCCAGCGGCCAACCGGCGGTGTGGACCACCAGGCCTGGTTGATGCTTGGCCGGGTCGATTTCCCAGATTTCTTTCAGGCCGATGCCGTAGTGCTGGGCGTCGGCATCGCTGTCGAGGTTGAAGCGCTTGATCAGTTGCTTGCCGATGTGGCCGCGGCAACCTTCGGCGAACAGCGTGTACTTGCCACGCAGTTCCATGCCTAGGGTGTACAGGCCTTCTTTCGGATGACCTTCGCGGTCAACGCCCAGATCGCCGGTGATGATCCCGCGAACCACGCCGTTCTCGTCGAACAGCGCTTCCTGAGCGGCGAACCCGGGGTAGATTTCCACGCCCAGGTTCTCGGCCTGTTGGGCCAGCCAGCGGCACAGGTTACCCAGGGAGATGATGTAGTTGCCTTCGTTGTGCATGGTCTTGGGCACAAAGAGGTCAGGAATCTTCTGCGCGCTGTCAGCGTTCTTGAGAACGAAGATGTCATCGCGGGTGACCGGCGTATTCAGCGGTGCGCCGAGTTCTTTCCAGTCCGGGAACAATTCGTTCAGGGCGCGTGGTTCGAACACGGCACCGGACAGGATGTGAGCACCGACTTCGGAGCCTTTTTCGACCACGCAGACGCTGATTTCCTTACCGGCTTCAGAGGCCTTCTGCTTCAAGCGGCAGGCGGCGGAAAGACCAGCGGGGCCGGCACCGACGATGACCACGTCGAATTCCATGTATTCGCGTTCCACAGGTTATCTCCTACTCAAGGCTCAACAGTTTTTTTTCTAATTGGAGGTTTGGTGTCGCATCCATGAATCCCTGCGCAATGCAGGAAGAGGACAATCGATGAGCCACCTTTCTCTCTAAGGTGGCGCATTATATCTACACCACTCCTAGCGTCCAATACAAACGTTTGTTTGAATCGGCTCAAAGCCAGAGAAATCAAAGTCACGCGGCTTATGACTGGCCATTTTGCCGTATTGACCGGAATAGGCGTTCCGGTCAAGATACGGTCGGTTTTGCGCTCGCCGTAGGCTGACTGTTGGTTTCAAGAGCACCTCTAAAGACAGGGCGATGGCAGTACAAGGTGATGCGTAGCGCAGGTTCTGGCGCGCAGTTTACACGCCGCGATAATGAATGACTCGTCAGTCACCACTGACGAACGGTCATTCACCTCGTGAGCAGGGTTCACCTTTACACCGGCCAGCGTTTTTAGAGGTGCCCTTGCGCCGATGAGCATCAAACCGCCAGGTTCGCCTAGGCGACTTTCTTTTCACCGGAGAGTAACGAGGAATCCATGAAGGTTCTTGTAGCTGTCAAACGCGTTGTGGATTACAACGTCAAGGTTCGCGTCAAGGCGGACAATTCCGGCGTCGACCTCGCCAACGTCAAGATGTCGATGAACCCGTTCTGCGAAATCGCAGTGGAAGAAGCCGTACGCCTGAAAGAGAAAGGTGTTGCGACTGAAATCGTCGTCGTCTCCATCGGCCCGTCCACCGCTCAAGAGCAACTGCGCACCGCGCTGGCTCTGGGTGCCGACCGCGCCATCCTCGTCGAATCCGCTGAAGACCTGACTTCGCTGGCCGTTGCCAAGCTGCTCAAGGCTGTTGTCGACAAGGAACAGCCTCAGCTGGTGATCCTTGGCAAACAAGCCATCGACAGCGACAACAACCAGACTGGCCAGATGCTCGCGGCATTGAGCGGCTACGGTCAGGGTACGTTCGCGTCCAAAGTCGAAATCAGCGGCGACACCGTTGCCGTGACTCGCGAAGTCGACGGCGGCGCGCAGACAGTTTCCCTGAAACTGCCGGCCATCGTCACCACCGACCTGCGTTTGAACGAGCCGCGCTACGCGTCCCTGCCAAACATCATGAAAGCCAAGAAGAAGCCTCTCGAAGTGCTGACTCCGGACGCTTTGGGCGTTTCCACCGCCTCCACCAACAAGACCGTGAAAGTCGAAGCGCCGGCTGCACGCAGCGCGGGTATCAAGGTCAAGTCGGTGGCTGAACTGGTCGAGAAACTGAAAAACGAAGCGAAGGTAATCTAATCATGACTATCTTGGTAATCGCTGAACACGACAACAAAGTGCTGGCCCCGGCCACGTTGAACACCGTGGCTGCCGCCGTTAAAATCGGTGGTGACATCCACGTTCTGGTTGCAGGTCAGGGCGCTGGCGCCGTGGCTGAAGCTGCTGCCAAAATCGCTGGCGTGGCTAAAGTGCTGGTGGCCGATAACGCCGCCTACACTCACCAACTGCCGGAAAACGTTGCTCCTCTGGTGGCCGAGTTGGGCAAGGGCTACAGCCACATCCTGGCTGCTGCCACTTCCAACGGCAAAAACATTCTGCCGCGCGTTGCCGCTCAGCTGGACGTTGACCAGATCTCCGAGATCATCTCGGTCGAAAGCGCCGACACTTTCAAGCGCCCGATCTACGCCGGTAACGCCATCGCAACCGTTCAATCGAACGCTGCGGTCAAAGTGATCACCGTGCGTGCTACCGGTTTCGACCCGGTGGCGGCTGAAGGTGGTTCGGCGGCTGTTGAAGCCGTTGCGGCTGCTCACGATGCTGGTATTTCCAGCTTCGTCGGTGAAGAACTGGCCAAGTCCGATCGTCCGGAACTGACCGCTGCCAAGATCGTCGTTTCCGGCGGTCGCGGCATGCAGAACGGCGACAACTTCAAACACCTGTACGCCCTGGCTGACAAGCTGGGCGCTGCCGTCGGTGCTTCCCGCGCCGCGGTCGACGCAGGTTTCGTACCCAACGACATGCAGGTCGGTCAGACCGGCAAGATCGTTGCTCCACAGCTGTACATCGCCGTCGGTATCTCCGGCGCGATCCAGCACCTGGCCGGCATGAAAGACTCCAAAGTGATCGTTGCGATCAACAAGGACGAAGAAGCGCCGATCTTCCAGGTGGCCGATTACGGCCTGGTGGCGGACTTGTTCGAAGCCATCCCTGAGTTCGAGAAGCTGGTCTAATCCAGCGGCCTGACTTATAAAGAGCCCGACCTTTTGGTCGGGCTTTTTTTTGTTCCGGATTTGAGTGGGAGAGTGTCGCCATGGATCTGCGCCGCGTTTACGGCTGGTCTTTGCTAATGGGGCTGACGGTGTTGCCGGCGCTGTCAGTCGCCGCGGGCAAGTGCGAACGCCTGGTGGTGACCGGCAGCCCGGACGCGCCGCCGTACCTGTGGCAAGACCCGCAGAACCCCAAGCACCTGATCGGCGCCAGTGCTGACCTGTTGCAGCAAGTGGCGGGGGAGATGGGGATCAAGGTCGAACTGCTTTACGCCGGCAAACGCTCTCAGGCCCTGGACGAAGTGCGCAGTGGGCGAATGGACATGCTGGCGGATGCGTCATTGACGGTCAGTGAACTGGAATCCCTGGATTACATTCATCCGCCGTTACTGGAAAACGATTACCTGGTCTGGACCCGCAAAGACTCGACGCTGGTCTACAACGAAGCGCAGGACCTTCATGGACATCCCGGCGCGTTGTCGGAAAAGTCTCGTATGACCCCGGCATTTGGCGTGTTCGCCGAGCAGCAATTGACCCTCGCCCGTACGCCTAACCTGACCCAGGCCTTTCAGAAATTGCTGCTGGGCGAGGTGGGATTTGTCCTTGCCGGACGCTACTCGGGCATGGCGGCTGCGCAGACACTTAACCTGGCCAACGACCTGATCGCCCGTCCACAACCGATCGACAAACCCGGTCTGTTCCTCGCGGTTTCCCACAACTCCGCCTGCAACGATCCGTGGTTGCGCGGACAGCTGGCCAAAAAGATGACAGAATTGCCCGCGTCCGGACTGACGGAAGCCGTGCTGCAACGCAATATCGAGCGCTGGAAGGCGCAGCTCTCACAACCGCAGCAACAACCTGTCAGTACCCCAAAACAGTAGGGATTTTTAGTGAGTATTCGACCTCTTTTCGCTGCCCTGGCCGTTCTGGCTCTGGCGGGTTGTGCAGCCGATCCGGCGCCGAATGAACAAATGCGCCTGACCGAACAGGCACTCGAACAGGCCAAGGCAGTAGGCGCCACCGCCGCCGACGTGCCGGAAATGAAACTGGCCGAAGACAAGTTCAACCGCGCCAAGGGCAGCATGAACGACCAATCCTTCAAGAACGCGCGCATGCGGGCCGAGCAGGCCGAGCTGGACGCGCGTCTGGCCGAAGCCCGGGTTCTGACCCTCAAGAGCGAGGAGCAGTTGAACGTGCTCAATACCCGCATCACTCGCCTGCGCAAGCAACTGGGAGATGCCCAATGAGCCTCAAGACCAAAGCCCTGGGCGGTTTGATCCTGGCAGGCTGCGCCAGCCTCTATGGTTGTGCCGGTCAGCACAGCGAGGCCGCGTTGCAGCAGGCCAGTACTGACTTCCAGAAGGTCAAGGAAGATTCCAACGTGCTGCGAATCGCGCCCAAGGACGTGATTCGCGCCGGTGAGTCGCTGGCCCGTGCCGATCGTCTGTCCAGCTATTGGGGCAGTGGATCGGACGTGCTGCATTACGCTTACCTGAGTGAGCGCTATAGCGAAATCGCGCGCGAACACACCAATCAGGTGCTCAACGAAGAACGTGCGGCGAAGCTCGAACTGGAGCGTCAGCGCCTGCAGCTGGCCCTGCGCGAATCCAAACTGCTCAGCGTGCAGCAGCAGGGCAAGTGGCTCGAAGAACAGATTGTCGCGTTGGCGACCACCCAGACCGACCGCGGCCTGGTGATGACCTTGGGCGACGTGCTGTTCGACACGGGCGAAGCGGAGTTGAAAAACTCGGCGAACCGCGTGGTGTTGAAGATCGTGCAGTTCCTGCAGCTCAACCCCAAGCGCGTGGTGCGCATCGAAGGCTACGCCGACAGTACCGGCGGCAAGCAGGAAAACCTCAAGCTGTCCCGTGACCGTGCGCAATCGGTGGCGGACGTGCTGATGGATTTGGGCATCGACGATAAACGTATTCAGGTCGAAGGCTACGGTGATGAATATCCGGTCGACGTGAACGCCTCCGAACGGGGACGTGCACAGAACCGTCGGGTAGAAATTGTGTTCTCTGACGAAAAAGGCCAGCTCGGCGCTGCCCGGTAGGAGCTGGCGGAGCCTGCGATCTTTTGATCTTGCTCTTGATACTCAAGTGGGCCTGGAAAGATCGCAGCCTCGTTTCACTCGAAAGCTCCTACAACCCGGCCTGCCCGTCAGTGCCGGGTTTTTTTACGCCTGCTAATCAACGCACAAAACAGTACAGTTTTTGCTGACACTGCACTGTACGGTCGACTATTGTGGCAACTGTCCCAGTACACTTCTAAACTGTTCCGGTATTGTTTCACACAAGAATAAAATGCCCGTGAAATCGAGTGCTGCGTCATGACCAATCTCTTGCTCTACCAACGTATTGCTCAACAACTGGCCGAAGACATCCGCCGTGGCGTCTATCAACCGGGGGAGCGCGTGCCTTCGGTGCGCAAGATGAGCTCGCAGCTCAACGTCAGCCATGCGACGGTGTTGCAGGCTTACGCCAACCTCGAGGATCAGGGGCTGATCCGCGCCCGGCCACAGTCCGGTTATTACGTGCACCAGACCCCGGCCCTGACCGCGCCGACACCGGACATCGCCCGGGTCGAGCGTCCAGGTCTGGTCACTCGCAGCAGCATCATCCAACAAGTTCTGGTCGAATCCCGCCGCGAGGGTGTGTTTCCCTTGGGTGCAGCCGTACCGAGCGTTGATTATCTGCCGGTGCGGGCGCTGCATCAGCAACTGGCCAAAGTCACCCGTTTCCATAGCCCGCGGGCGTTCAGCTACATGTTCAGCCCGGGTTTCGAACCGTTGCGCCGACAAGTGGCGATCCGCATGCGCGATGCCGGCGTGGTGGTTGATCCGTCGGAAGTGGTGATCACCCACGGCTGCGTTGATGCGTTGCAGATGTCGCTGCGAGTGCTGACCCGCCCGGGCGACCTGATCGCCGCCGAGTCGCCGACCTACTACGGTTTGCTGCAACTGGCCGACCTGCTGGGCCTCAAGGTCATCGAGATTCCGAGCGATCCGGCCACCGGTATGAGCCTTGAAGCTTTGCAGCTGGCGGCCAACCAATGGTCGATCAAGGCGCTGGTGCTGACCACTCGTCTGAGCAATCCATTGGGCGGCACCATGCCCGAAGAGCGGCAGAAGCAACTACTGCGCCTGGCCTCGGATTTCGATATCCAGATTGTCGAAGACGATATCTACGGCGAACTGATGTTCGAGCAGGGTCGTACCAAATCACTCAAAGCCTACGATCGGCTGGATCGGGTGATCTATTGCTCAAGCTTCTCCAAAACCCTGTCGCCGGGCGTGCGGATCGGCTGGATGATTGCCGGCAAGTACCAGCAGGAAATCCAGCGTTTGCAGACCTTCAGCACCCATTCGGCCTGCAGCGTCACGCAGATGGGCATTGCGGCGTACCTGGAGAACGGTGGTTACGACCGGCATTTGCGCTACATCCGTCAGGAGTACCGCAAGAACCTCAGCGCTTTCCAGCTGGCGGTGCAGCAATACTTCCCGGAAGGCACGCAGATGACCCGGCCGACCGGCGGCTTCATTCTGTGGGTCAGCCTGCCGGGGCGGGTTAACACGCAGGAGCTGCACGTTCGTGCGTTGCAACAGGGCATCAGCATCGCGCCGGGGCTGATTTTCAGTAACACCGAGCAGTTCAACCACTGCATTCGGCTGAACTGCGGCACACCCTGGAACCGTGAAGCCGAACGTGCATTGATGACCCTGGGCATGCTCGCCACCCAGCTCTGTCAGGAGATGGTCGGCGGCTTTTGAGGGGGCGGGCAGGATATTCCTGCCCGAGCTTGTCATGTCGCGTGCAACAGGCGAGCATATGGCTCCTGCCGTTTGTATCGTTGGGTCCATGAAGCCGATTTTTCCCGCCGTCTGGCTATCGATCTGCCTGCTGATGACCTTCCAGGCCGAAGGTGTATTAGCGGCTTCCGTTCAAGAAAAACCGGCAGCCAGCGCCACTTCGAAAAAACCAGCACCGGTCAAGAAAGCCGCGCCGGTCAAAAAGAAAGCGGCCAAGGTGAAAAAGCGACCGCCGATTGCATCCAAATCCAAACCCGCCAGTGAGATCGCGAAAACCAAGCTTCCTTCGGCCGACCTGGATTTGAGCCTGCCCCAAGACATGGCCGAGGAGCTGAAACCGATCGGTACGGTACCGTTGCCACGGCACGATGCACTATTGCCGCAAATGTTTGGTGACAAGGCTGGTCCGTTTCAGCTCAACGGGAGGCTGATCAGCAACGAAATGCAGTTGCAACTGCGCAACGAAGAGCGTCATGAAGTCGAAGGCGCAGCCCTGGAATTCGAGTTCAAACGATAATTTCTTAGACTGGTCAGTCACGCTCGTTTGAGCGAAAAACCCGGGTCCAGGTAATTTTAAACAAGCGTTTTAGCGGTTACTCTGTGCCACGTCCTTTAACACATCGCCCGTCGCGAGGAGCTCGTCGTCATGAAATGCCGTGAAGGATGTGGCGCCTGTTGCATTGCCCCTTCCATCAGTTCACCGATTCCCGGCATGCCCAATGGCAAGCCCGCCGGAGAACGTTGTGTACAACTCTCTGTCGATAACCTGTGCGGCATTTTCGGCAAGCCGGAACGTCCTGCAGTGTGTTCGGCGTTCGAAGCCGACATCGAAGTCTGCGGAAGCAGCAGTGACGAAGCGATCAAATTGCTGGGTTGGTGGGAGCAAATGACGGCGGCGTGATGTGTTCAACGAACGGATCTTCAACAATAAGGAATAAGACTATGGGTTCGCTGCAACGTATGGCTGTGCTGTGTGGTTTGACGGTAATGCTCGCCACCACGGCTGCTCAGGCCGAAGACTGGAAAGTCGCCAAGGAACAGGACGGCATCAAGATCTCCTTGAGCGAGGTGGCCGGCTCCGATTACAAGGCCTACCGTGGTGTCACGCTGATGAAGACCACCGTGGCCAAACTGCGCGCATTGCAGGAAGACGTGCCGGGGGCCTGCGCCTGGATTCACGAGTGCAAGACCCAAAAATTGCTTAAGCACGAAGGTGATCAGAGCTGGACCTACACCCAGTTCAATACGCCTTGGCCGGTTACCGCGCGTGATTCGGTGTTGCATGTCACCACCACCGAAGGCGCCGATGGCAGTCTGACTCGCAAACTTGAAGGTGTGCCGAAGTACATTCCTGAAGAAAAAGGCTTTGTGCGGGTGACCAAGGTCGACGGTTTCTGGAAGTTCGTGCCCAAGGGCGATCAGATTGAAGTGACCTATCAGGTGCATACCGAGCCGGGCGGTAGCATTCCGTCGATGGTTGCTAACAAGTTTGTGGTGGATGCTCCGTTTAATACGTTGAAAGCCCTGAAGGCACGTGCTGAGAAGTAAGCGCGCTGCTCTTTTGCCAAAGTCGGGGTGTATATCCGTTTTTGCGGTTACGGCTGCTGGCGGTTTCGCTTTTACAGCGAGTCACTTGGAAGAGCCCCAAGTAACCAAGGGCTCTTGCCCCTTTCGTTCGGTGCCTCGCCTAGGCTCGGCATGCCCTCGCTCCGGTCCTGCTCCGTGGGCACGCCGCCATCGGCCATCCATGGCCGGGGGCGGCTAACCCGGCGTCCATGCCGGGTTGCCCACTGCGCAGAACCTCCACTCGGCCTCTCGTGGGGGCGGTGCATCAAGATCAAAAGCTGCAGGCGAGCTAACGCTCGGCCTGTTGAGTGGTGAGGAGCGTGCGTACACCCCCCCCGGTAGGAGCTGTCGAGTGAAACGAGGCTGCGATCTTTTGATCTTGCTGTGGCTGTGGCTGTGGCTGTGGCTTTTGATTTTGATCTACTGCCCTTTTCCCAGAGGCCGAACGCAGGCGTTGCGCAGGGGGCACCGCGGCAAGGATGCCGCGGTAGCCGCCCCCGGCCATGGAGGGCCGATGGCGGCGGGCCCCCGGAGCAATGCCTTCGTTACGGCATGCCGAGCCTAAGCGAGGCACCGAATGGCGGGGCAGGAGCCCTTGGTTACTTGGGGTTGGGCGGCATTCCGTATTTCCAAGTGACTCGCTGTAAAAGCGAAACCATAAGTCGCCATCACCGCAGCAACGGATATACACCCAATCAAAGTGCCCAGACCGAACCCACTATTTTGTTTCCGGATATCGCGTTGCACGAAATTTTCACAAAGCCTCCAAGACAATTCGCCCGCGCCAACATCCGGGCAGTAATCAATGGCAATGCGGCGGTTGATCGTGCAACATTTGCGCACCCCGCAAGCCCCGGGGCCGAGAACTGGCCAACAGAGGGCAAGGCGCAGCTGTATTTTTGAAACTTAAACTTCCAATGGGTCCTAAAACGACATGGCAATCCCGGACGCCCTGAATCAGCAGCGAGCTTCTAGTCGCCTGCTGCAACCGACCGTCAAATCGCATCTGGCCTACACGCTGCTGTGTGCCCTGGTCATGATGGTCATGTTCAGCCTGCTGCGCGTTGCGCTGCTGGTTTACAACCGCGAGATGATCCTCGACACCCCGGCCTCGACCTTTCTCGAAGCGTTCGCCAACGGTCTGCGTTTCGACCTGCGCCTGGTGGTCTACCTCAGCATTCCATTGCTGCTGGCGCTGTTCAGTGCACGCGCCATGGCCGCCCGCGCATTCTTCCGTTTCTGGCTGACCATTGCGACAAGCATCGCGCTGTTCCTCGGCCTGATGGAGATGGACTTCTACCGCGAGTTTCACCAGCGCCTCAACGGCCTGGTCTTCCAGTATGTGAAAGAAGACCCGAAAACCGTGATGAGCATGCTCTGGTACGGTTTCCCGGTGGTTCGCTACCTGCTGGCCTGGGCCGTGGGCACCTTGATCCTGACCCTGGCGTTCAAGGGCGCCGACCGCGCTACCCGTCCTCGCGGCCCGTTCAGCGGCGGCAGCATTGGCACCCGCCAGATCGCCCCGTGGTATTCGCGCATCGCGGTGTTCGTGGTTTGCTTGCTGGTCTGCGTGGTCGCTGCTCGTGGCACGCTGCGTCAAGGCCCGCCGATGCGTTGGGGTGACGTCTACACCACCGACTCGAACTTCGCCAACCAGTTGGGCCTCAATGGCACCCTGTCGCTGGTCGAAGCGGCCAAAAACCGGATGTCAGAAGATCGCGACAACATCTGGAAGGCCACTCTGCCACAGCCTGAAGCGCAGAAAATCGTGCGTGACATGCTGGTGATGGCGGACGACAAACTGGTGGACACCGAAACCGCAGCCGTACGTCGCGATTACACGCCGCCGGCCGACAAGACCCTGCCGATCAAGAACGTCGTCGTGATCCTGATGGAAAGCATGGCCGGTCACTCGGTGGGCGCCTTGGGCGCACCGGGCAACATCACGCCGTACCTCGACAAACTGTCGAAGGAAGGCCTGATGTTCGACCGCTTCTTCTCCAACGGCACCCATACCCACCAGGGTATGTTCGCCACCATGGCGTGCTTCCCGAACCTGCCAGGTTTCGAATACCTGATGCAGACGCCGGAAGGCAGCCACAAGTTGTCCGGCCTGCCGCAATTGCTCAGTGCCCGTGACTATGACGACGTGTACGTCTACAACGGCGACTTCGCCTGGGATAACCAGTCGGGTTTCTTCAGCAACCAGGGCATGACCAACTTCATTGGTCGGAACGACTTCGTGAACCCGGTGTTTTCCGATCCGACCTGGGGCGTGTCCGACCAGGACATGTTCGACCGTGGTCTGGTAGAGCTCAAGGCTCGGGAAAACGGCAAGCCGTTCTATGCGCTGCTGCAAACCCTGTCCAACCACACTCCTTACGCCTTGCCGACCCCATTGCCGGTTGAGCGCGTGACCGATCGCGGTAGCCTGAACGAGCATTTGACCGCCATGCGCTATGCGGACTGGGCGCTGGGCCAGTTCTTTGAAAAGGCCCGCAAGGAGCCGTATTTCAAGGAAACCCTGTTTGTGATCGTCGGCGACCACGGTTTTGGCAACGAGCGTCAGATCACAGAAATGGACCTGGGCCGATTCAACGTGCCGATGCTGATGATCGCACCGGGCATCCAGGAAAAGTTCGGCGAGCGAGACCATACCGTGGGCACGCAGATCGACATCGTGCCGACCATCATGGGCCGTATTGGTGGCGAAGTGCGTCATCAGTGCTGGGGCCGCGATTTGCTCAACCTGCCTGAAGGCGACACTGGTTTTGGCGTGATCAAGCCGTCGGGTAGCGAGCAGACCACCGCCATCATCACGGCTGATCAGATTCTGGTGCTGCCGAAGGAAAAGGAAATGGCGCCGAAGATGTACCAGTACGAACTGGGCGCGACACCACACGCCGAGATCGTTCCGAATGCACCGCGTACCGCTGAGCTGAAGCTCAAGCTCGAAGCGTTCCTGCAAACGGCGACCAAGAGCCTGATCGACAATACCGCCGGTGTGGTTGACGGCAAGCCGGACTAAGTCTTGATGCAATAAAAAAAGAGGCCCTTGAAAAGGGCCTCTTTTTTTTGCCGGTTAAACCTTTATATCTTGCCGAGCAATAGCAGGATCAACAGCACCACCAACACGACGCCGATGATACCCGACGGGCCATAACCCCAACTTCTGGAGTGCGGGAACACTGGTAAACCACCAATCAGCAAGAGGATCAGGATTACGATAAGAATTGTGCCCATGTCTATTTCCTTGTTGGAAGTGTTCTGGAATACCTGGCGTTTAACTGTCAGCCGGGATGCTATAAAACCAGGCTGCTTACAAAATCCGACTGTCGCTCATGAAAGAAAATTCCAAGTTTTTTTAATGTTTTTCGAAGAAAGGCTTATTTCGTTTTTAATGAGTCTAGTTGGTTCAGGCGCTGCCACGGTTTGCTCGGGCCATTCAGCAATCTGATGGAGCGTGGGTCGGGCATTGTCCTTCGCTACACTCGACGCATCTTCCCCGGAACAACAAGGCTGTTTGCTATGCAAAATCGCATGATGATCACTGGCGCGGGCTCGGGCTTAGGTCGCGAAATCGCGCTGCGCTGGGCGCGTGAAGGCTGGCAGCTGGCCTTGTCGGATGTCAGCGAACCCGGCCTGCAGGAAACCCTGAAATTGGTTCGCGACGCCGGCGGCGACGGTTTTATCCAGCGTTGCGACGTGCGCGATTACAGCCAGCTGACCGCTTTCGCCCAAGCCTGCGACGAGAAACTCGGTGGCATCGATGTCATCGTCAACAACGCCGGCGTTGCCTCGGGCGGGTTCTTCAGTGAACTGTCCCTGGAAGACTGGGACTGGCAGATCGCGATCAACCTGATGGGCGTGGTCAAGGGCTGCAAGGCCTTCCTGCCGCTGCTGGAAAAAAGCAAAGGCAAGATCATCAACATCGCGTCGATGGCCGCCCTGATGCAAGGCCCGGCCATGAGCAACTACAACGTGGCCAAGGCTGGCGTGGTGGCGTTGTCCGAAAGCCTGCTGATCGAACTGGCGCAGCAGGAAGTGGGCGTGCATGTCGTCTGCCCGTCGTTCTTCCAGACCAACCTGCTGGACTCCTTCCGTGGCCCGACGCCGGCGATGAAAGCCCAGGTCGGCAAGTTGCTGGAAAGCTCGCCGATCACCGCGGCCGACATTGCTGACTACATTTATCAACACGTTGCCGCCGGCGAATTCATGATCCTGCCTCACGAACAGGGCCGCATGGCCTGGGCGCTCAAGCAGAAGAACCCACAACTGCTTTACGGCGAAATGACCGTCATGGCCGACAAAATGCGCGCCAAGGCCAAACAAACCGCAGGTTGAGCTTGCCCTGTGCACAACACCGTCGTTAGGGTGGCCGCCATCGGTCATCCTCGTGAGACGTTTGCATGCTCAATTACCTGTGGTTTTTCCTCGCCGCGCTGTTTGAAATCGCCGGCTGTTTCGCCTTCTGGATGTGGCTGCGCCAGGGTAAAAGCGCCTGGTGGGTCGTGCCGGCTCTGCTCAGTCTGACCTTGTTTGCGCTGCTGCTGACCCGCATCGAAGCGACCTATGCCGGTCGCGCCTACGCCGCTTACGGTGGTATCTACATCATCGCCTCGATCGGCTGGCTGGCGGTGGTCGAGCGGATTCGTCCGCTGGGCTCGGACTGGATCGGTGTGGCGCTGTGTGTGATCGGGGCCAGCGTCATCCTTTTCGGCCCGCGATTCTCCGCTTCCTGAAGGATCGGTCCTTCAATCAATGGATTTGTCAGACGTTTCCTTAGGAAGCGTTCGTGCTGCGCTGTAGGGTGGGACTGATTGTCTGTCAGCGCATTGAAGAGCTGCTGCACGCGAGGCATCTTCAGGGTCCGATAACCCTGAAGGATGAATGTCATGCTTGTACTCAGTCGCGTTGTGGGCGAATTGATTTCCATCGGTGACGACATTTCCGTGCGCATTGTCGCGGTCAACGGCAACACTGTGCGCTTCGGTGTCGAAGCGCCGCAGAACGTCAGCGTGCACCGGGCGGAGGTCTACGACCGCATCCAGGCCAAACGGGCAAAAAACAAAGGGCGCTGAAGACCTCAGTCGAACAGGTGCTTGGGCACATCATGCTTGAGCATCAACTGGCATTGCTCACTGTCCGGATCGAAGACAATCAGCGCCTGGCCCTTGGTCAATGCCTGGCGAACCCGCAGAACACGAGTTTCCAGCGGTGTGTCATCACCGTTGTCCGTACCGTCACGGGTTACGAAATCCTCGATCAGGCGGGTGAGGGTGTCGACTTCAAGTTGGTCGTGGGGGATCAGCATAGGCACCTCGGCTAAACAATGGCGCGATGCTACGGCGGTTGAACGCACAGGACCAGTAGGAGCTGCCGCAGGCTGCGATCTTTTGATCTTTTGATCTTTTGATCGTTTGATCTTTTGATTTTCAGCGATGCAACTGACGCCAGAAGATCAAAAGATCGCAGCCTGCGGCAGCTCCTACGGTTTTGCGTTCGCTTTAGTTATCCGACCGCTGCCCCACCAGACTATCCACCGACGGCACCCGCGTATCGCTTTCCATCTGTGTGTCATGTTCGATCTGATGACTGAACCGGTCCAGCGACCCCTTGGCAGGTTGTGCATCGCTGGCAAACACCGGCGGACTCAGAATATAGGCGCCGAGCAGGCGGCTGAGGGCGGCGAGGCTATCGATGTGAGTGCGTTCGTAGCCGTGAGTGGCGTCGCAGCCGAAGGCGAGCAGGGCGGTGCGAATGTCATGCCCGGCAGTGACCGCCGAATGGGCATCACTGAAGTAGTAGCGGAACAGGTCGCGACGCACAGGCAACTCGTTGTCACTGGCCAGGCGCAGCAGATGCCGCGACAGGTGATAGTCGTAAGGTCCGCCGGAATCCTGCATTGCCACGCTCACCGCGTGTTCGCTGGAATGCTGACCCGGCGCGACCGGGGCAATGTCGATGCCGACGAATTCGCTGACGTCCCACGGTAACGCCGCCGCGGCGCCACTGCCGGTTTCCTCGGTAATGGTGAACAGCGGATGACAGTCGATCATCAGCTCTTCGCCGCTGTCGACGATCGCTTTCAGCGCCGCCAGCAATGCGGCAACGCCGGCCTTGTCGTCGAGATGACGGGCGCTGATGTGGCCGCTTTCGGTGAATTCCGGTAAAGGGTCGAAGGCGACAAAATCACCGACGCTGATGCCCAGCGAGTCGCAATCGGCACGCGTAGCGCAATAGGCGTCCAGGCGCAGCTCGATGTGATCCCAACTGATCGGCATTTCATCCACGGCGGTATTGAACGCATGCCCGGAAGCCATCAGCGGCAGCACGCTGCCACGGATCACGCCGTTGTCGGTAAACAGGCTGACTCGGCTGCCCTCGGCAAAACGGCTGGACCAGCAGCCGACAGGCGCCAGGGTCAGACGGCCGTTGTCCTTGATCGCGCGAACCGCCGCGCCGATGGTGTCGAGGTGAGCGGAGACCGCGCGGTCGGGACTGTTCTTCTTGCCCTTGAGGGTGGCGCGGATAGTGCCGCGGCGGGTCATCTCAAAGGGAATGCCCAGCTCTTCAAGCCGTTCGGCGACATAACGCACGATGGTGTCGGTGAACCCGGTCGGGCTGGGAATGGCGAGCATTTCCAGCAGGACTTTTTGCAGGTAGTTCAGGTCCGGTTCGGGAATTTTGCTGGTCATGGAAACTCCTGATGAGTTGAGGCCATCGATGGTTTCGATGAAGGGAAAGAATCTGTGGTGCCTGTCAGGCCGCCTTCGCGAGCAAGCCCGCTCCCACAGTGGAGTGCGGTCAAATGTGGGAGCGAGCTTGCTCGCGATGGGGCCCAGACAGGCAACACATCAATGTCAGGCCGCCGGCTGACTATGCGGAAACAACAAATCCACAAACCGCTCGGCCGTCGGCTGCGGCTCATGGTTGGCCAACCCGGCACGCTCATTGGCTTCGATAAATACGTATTCCGGTTGATCGGCGGCGGGCACTATCAGGTCGAGTCCGACCATCGGAATATCCAGCGCCCGCGCCGCACGCACCGCCGCATCCACCAACGTCGGATGCAGGATCGCCGTCACATCCTCAAGAACCCCGCCGGTATGAAGGTTCGCCGTACGCCGTACGAACAGATGCTCGCCCGCCGGCAGAATGCTGCTGTAGTCAAAACCCGCCGCGTGCAAGGTGCGCTCGGTCTCATGATCCAGCGGGATTTTGCTTTCACCGCTGGTGGCCGCCTGACGACGCCGGCTCTGCGCTTCGATCAGCGCACCGATGGAATGCTGACCATCGCCCACCACTTCTGCCGGTCGGCGAATGGCCGCGGCGACCACCTCAAAACCGATCACCAGAATCCGCAAGTCGAGGCCTTCGTGGAAGCTCTCCAGCAGCACTCGACTGTCGAACTGGCGGGCGGATTCGATGGCTTGCTGGACCTCTTCGATGGTCCGTAAATCCACCGCGACGCCATGGCCTTGTTCGCCATCCAGCGGTTTGACCACCCCCCGTTCGTGCTCGTCGAGAAACGCCAGATTGTCATCGGCGTTGCCGGCCAGTTGCTGCGATGGCAGGTTCAGGCCGGCGGCCTTGAGCACTTTGTGCGTCAGGCTTTTGTCCTGGCACAACGTCATGCTGATGGCGCTTGTCAGATCGCTGAGTGATTCACGGCAACGTACGCGGCGACCGCCGTGGATCAAGGTGAACAGGCCGGCATCGGCGTCATCGACTTGCACTTCGATGCCGCGACGGTGAGCTTCCTCGACGATGATCCGTGCATAAGGATTGAATTCGGCTTCGGGACCCGGGCCCAGAAACAACGGCTGATTGATGCAGTTTTTGCGCTTGATCGCGAAGGTCGACAGGTTGCGAAACCCCAGCTTGGCGTAAAGACTTTTCGCCTGCCGGTTGTCGTGCAGCACTGACAGGTCCAGGTAACTCAGCCCACGGCTCATGAAGTGCTCGATCAAATGCCGCACCAACACTTCACCGACACCCGGTCGTGAACATTGCGGATCGACCGCCAGGCACCACAGGCTGCTGCCATTTTCCGGATCGTTGAACGCCTTGTGATGGTTGAGGCCCATGACGCTGCCGATGATCGCGCCGCTGTCCTCATCTTCGGCCAGCCAATAGACGGGCCCACCCTGATGACGCGGGGTCAGCAGACTCGCGTCGATCGGCAGCATGCCGCGCAACTGATACAGCTGATTGATCGCCTGCCAGTCCGCGTCGCCCTGGGCCCTGCGGATGCGAAAGCCGCGAAACACCCGAGTCGACTGACGGTAATCACTGAACCACAGGCGCAGGGTGTCGGACGGATCGAGAAACAACTGGGCCGGCTCCAGCCCCAGTACTTGCTGGGGGGCAGCCACGTACAGGGCGATGTCGCGTTCACCGGTGTGCTCGTTGAGCAACTCTTGGGCCAGGCTCGCCGCATCCGGGAAGGTATGGCCGATCAGCAACCGGCCCCAACCGCAATGCACGGCGATCGGTGCGGCGCCCAATTCACTGCCGTCTTCGGCCAGGCGGGCCTGCAAGCGTTCGTAAGAGGGCGTCTGACCGCGCAACAAGCGTTGGCTGTAGGCCGTGGCGTGGGGTTTCATCGATCAGATTCCTTGTTCACTGAGCCACAGGTTCAGGGCCGCCAATTGCCACAGTTTGGAACCGCGCAACGGGGTCAATTGACCTTGCGGATCGGTCAGCAGGCGGTCGAGCATCTCCGGTTTGAACAGGCCGCGATCCTGACTCGGATCGAGCAGCAGTTCGCGCACCCAGTTCAGCGTATCGCCCTGCAAATGCTTCAGGCCCGGTACCGGGAAGTAACCTTTCTTGCGATCGATCACTTCACTCGGAATCACCAGCCGCGCCGCTTCTTTCAAGACTTGCTTGCCGCCATCCGGCAGTTTGAATTTGCCCGGCACGCGCGCCGACAGTTCCACCAGGCGATAGTCGAGAAATGGTGTGCGCGCTTCCAGACCCCAGGCCATGGTCATGTTGTCGACGCGTTTGACCGGGTCGTCCACGAGCATGATCGTGCTGTCCAGACGCAGGGCTTTGTCCACCGCTGCATCGGCACCGGGCTGTGCGAAATGTTCCTTCACGAAGTCGCCAGCGGCGTCATTCGCTGTCAGCCATTTCGGCTGCACGGTGGCGGCGTAGTCGTCGTAGCTGCGGTCGAAAAACGCATCGCGATAGGCTGCGTACGGATCTTCAGCGCCGTCGACTTGTGGGTACCAGTGATAACCGGCGAACAGTTCGTCTGCACCCTGGCCGCTTTGCACCACTTTGCAATGCTTGGCCACTTCACGGGACAGCAGATAGAAAGCAATGCAGTCATGGCTGACCATCGGTTCGCTCATGGCGCGGAACGCTGCGGGCAATTGCTCGATGATCTCTTTTTCGTCAATGCGCAGTTGGTGATGCTGCGTGCCGTAGTGCTTGGCGATCAGGTCCGAATACTGGAACTCGTCGCCGCGCTCGCCGCCGGCATCCTGGAAACCGATGGAGAAGGTCGACAGGTTTTCAACACCGACTTCACGCAACAGACCGACCAGCATGCTCGAATCGACACCGCCCGAAAGCAGAACACCGACGTCGACCGCCGCCCGTTGACGGATCGCCACCGCGTCACGGGTGCTGTCGAGTACACGGTCGCGCCAGTCTTCGAGTGTCAGATTCATCTCGTCGGCGTGTGGGCCGTAGGGCAGGGTCCACCAGGTTTTCTGTTCGGTGGTGCCATCCGCTTCGATGCGCATCCAGGTCGCCGGTGGCAGTTTTTCGATGCCGGCCAGCAAGGTGCGCGGCGCCGGGACCACGGCGTGGAAATTCAGATAATGATTGAGCGCCACCGGATCGAGGATCGGGTTGATGTCGCCGCCCTTGAGCAACGCCGGCAGTGCCGAGGCAAAGCGCAGGCGCTGGCCGGTGCGCGACAGGTACAGCGGCTTCACGCCGAGACGGTCGCGGGCGATGAACAGGCGTTTAGCGTCGCGCTCCCAAATGGCGAAGGCGAACATGCCGTTGAGCTTGGGTAACAGCGCTTCGCCCCAGGCGTGATAACCCTTGAGCAGCACTTCGGTGTCACCACCGGAATAGAAGGCATAACCGAGGCTTTCAAGCTCAGTGCGCAGTTCAGGGAAGTTGTAGATCGCGCCGTTGAAGGCCAGGGATAAGCCCAGCTGGTTGTCAACCATCGGCTGCGCCGAGCCGTCCGACAGGTCCATGATTTTCAGGCGACGATGGCCCAGGGCAATCGGCCCTTGGGCATGAAAGCCCCATGCGTCAGGGCCGCGAGGGGCTAGGTGATGGGTGATTCGCTCAATGGCTGCAAGGTCTGCAGGTTGATGATCAAAACGTAACTCGCCAGCTAATCCGCACATAAATTCCTTACCGGTTTTTCCGTTGGGGAGGGTCAATCGATACCGCGCCAAAAACGGCAGGTACTCAGAAACTGACCCGGCTGAATCCCCGGAGTTTTAGACCGATAAGTTATAAGGCGCGCCGTCAGACTTTTCCGCGGATCAACTGGCGCACGGCGAAACGGTTGGGATGGCAGGCCTCGGCGACCGTTCTGGGCAGGGGCAGCGGTTCGTTTTCGATCCATGCTGCAAGCAGCTCACCCGACAGTGGCGCGGTGATCAGGCCGCGAGAACCGTGGCCGCTGTTGACGTAAAAACCCTCAAGCCAGGGGCAGGGAATGTCCGGCACTTGTCGGGCGTCCTTGCTCAGTACGGCGTAGGCGTCGGCGAACGCTGCTTGCTCGGCCAACGGGCCAACGATCGGCAGGTAGTCCGGACTGGTGCAGCGGAACGCGGCGCGTCCTTCAAGCTGCAGCGGGTCCAGTTCCTGAGCATGCAGTCGCATGGCCAGGTCGGGGGAGATTTCCTCGAGCAAGGCGAGGTTGCCGAGGTGTTCGGCGAGGGTCGGGGTCAGGTCATCGCTCTTGAAGTCGAAGCTGGCGCCGAGGGTGTGTTCGCCCAGTCGAGCCGGCGCCACATAGCCTTCGGCGCAGACGACGGTGGCCAGGCTCTGGCTTTCAGGTGTTTGCGCCAGTCGGGTGATCTGGCCACGAATGCGTTTGAGGGGCAGCTCGGCGCTGTGTGGAAAACGCTTGATCTCGGCGGCGCCGGCCAGGATCACCACGGGGGCACTGGCCAGCAAATCATCACCGTCCCAGGCCTGCCACTGATCATCAACCTTGCGCAGTTCCAGTACATCGCGATGGGGCAGCCACAGGATGTTCGCCGAAGATGCCTGCCAATGGCACAACGCCGGCGGATGAACCCAGCCGCCTTCCGGAAAGAATAATCCGCCGTGATCCAGGGCGATCCCGGCCTGAATCTGGGCTTGCGGTTGATCGAGCAAGTGCACCAGGTCTGGCGGAAAGGCTGCGGCCAATTGCGCCTGACGCTCCGCTTCCTTGGCGTTGAAGGCCAGTTGCAAGACCCCGCAATCGTCCCAGTCGACGCCCCGTTGCAGATGTTCAAGCAAGCGTCGGGTGTGACCGAAACCACTGACAATCAACTGCGACAACGCGGTGCCATGGGCCGAAAGCTTGAGGTACAGCACGCCCTGTGGATTGCCCGAGGCTTCTTGCGCCAGCGCATCGTGACGCTCCAGCAGACTGACTTGCCAACCCCGCGCCGCGAGACTGGCGGCCGTGGCGCAACCGGCCAGGCCGGCGCCGATCACCATGGCACGACGTTCGCCGGTCAGTGGCGTCGGACGTGCAAACCACGGTTTAGCCAGGGTGGGCACCGGGGCTTCCTCAGGCCAGCCGAGGAACACGCCCCGCAAAATCTCCCATTTGTGGCCGATGCCGGGCGTGCGTTTCATCTTGAAACCTGCCGCGTTCAGCAGGCGGCGCACCCAACCGGTGCTGGTGAAAGTGCTGATGGTCGAGCCGGGGGCCGCCAGACGTGCCAGTTCGGCGAACAGCTCGGCGGTCCACATGTCAGGGTTTTTCGCCGGGGCAAAACCGTCGAGAAACCAGGCGTCAATCTGCGCGTCCAGTTGCGGCAATTGCTCCAGCGCATCGCCGATCAGCAGGGTCAGGGTCACGCGGCCGTTGTCCAGCACCAGGCGCTGGAAGCCTGGGTGGATTGCGATGTATTGCGTCAGCAGTTGATCGGCAAACCGCTTGAGCTCCGGCCACAAGGCCAAGGCACGCTGCAGATCGGGCAGGCTCAGCGGGTACTTTTCGACACTGACAAAATGCAGCCGCGCCCCGGCCACCGCGTGCTGCTCGAACAACTGCCAGGCGCAAAGGAAATTCAGCCCGGTGCCGAAACCGGTTTCGCCAATCACCAGTCGACCGCCGGCCGGCAACGCGGCAAAGCGTTCACGCAAAGCGTTCTGTTCGAGGAACACGTAGCGGGTTTCGTCCAGCCCCGACAGATCGGAAAAATACACATCATCGAACACCCGCGAACGCGGGAGCCCTTGGTCGTCCCAGTCGAGCTGGGCGTGGGGCAATACAGGTTTCATGGCAGGCTCGGCAACGGCAAGGCGGCCATTCTAGCCGATCGCCGGGACGGTGCTTGATCCATGGCAAGCCTCAGGATGGCGTGCTTGTACAAAATGGTGGTGACCGCAAAAGATCGCAGCCTGCGGCAGCTCCTACGGGTGTACGCCAATCCCGCGTAGGAGCTGCCGCAGGCTGCGATCTTTTGGCCATTTTTGCATCACCGCAAACCTTGAACTTCCGTTAGTCTTGCTCAATCTGGAAAGGGAGCCATCCATGTTCGAATCCGCCGAAATCGGTCACGCCATCGACAAAGAAACCTATGAGGCCGAAGTGCCGGCCCTGCGTGAAGCCCTGCTCGAAGCGCAGTTCGAACTTCGGCAGCAGAGCCGTTTTCCGGTGATCATTCTGATCAACGGCATCGAAGGGGCGGGCAAGGGCGAGACGGTCAAGTTGCTCAATGAATGGATGGACCCGCGCTCGATCGAGGTCCGCACCTTCGACCAGCAGACCGACGAAGAGCTGGCGCGGCCACCGGCCTGGCGCTACTGGCGGATGCTCCCGGCGAAGGGCCGCATGGGGATTTTCTTCGGCAACTGGTACAGCCAGATGCTGCAAGGCCGGGTTCATGGCTTGTTCAAGGATCCTAGGCTCGATCAAGGCATCAACGCGGCGGAGCGACTGGAAAAGATGTTGTGCGACGAAGGCGCGCTGATCTTCAAGTTCTGGTTCCACCTCTCCAAGAAACAAATGAAAGCACGGCTCAAGTCCTTGACGGACGACCCGCTGCACAGCTGGCGCATCAGCCCGCTGGACTGGCAACAATCCCAGACCTACGACAAGTTCGTGAAGTACGGCGAACGTGTGCTGCGCCGCACCAGCCGCGACTACGCGCCATGGCATGTGATCGAAGGCATGGATGCACGCTACCGAAGCCTGGCGGTGGGCAAGATTTTGCTCGAAGGCCTGCAAAGCGCTCTGAATCGGCCCAGGATTCACCCCGTCAAGGTCAGCGCCGCACCCTTGGGCAGCAGCGTCGATCAGTTGAACCTGCTCGATAGCCTCGACATGACCCTGCGCCTGGACAAGGACGATTACGAAGAGCAGTTGATCACCGAGCAGGCTCGGTTTTCCGGACTGATGCGCGACAAACGCATGCGCCGGCACGCTCTGGTGGCGGTGTTCGAAGGCAACGACGCAGCGGGCAAGGGCGGGGCGATCCGGCGGGTTGCCGCAGCGCTGGACCCACGTCTATACAGCATCGTGCCGATCGCCGCGCCCACCGAGGAGGAACGGGCGCATCCGTATCTTTGGCGTTTCTGGCGACATATTCCGGCGCGGGGAAAATTTACCGTGTTCGACCGGTCCTGGTATGGCCGGGTGCTGGTGGAGCGCATCGAAGGCTTTTGCAGCCCGGCGGACTGGTTACGCGCCTACGGTGAAATCAACGATTTCGAAGAGCAGATCGCCGATGCCGGGGTGATCGTGGTCAAGTTTTGGCTGGCCATCGACAAGGAGACCCAGCTGGAGCGTTTCCAGGAACGCGAACAGATCCCCTTCAAGCGTTTCAAGATCACCGAAGATGACTGGCGCAATCGTGATAAATGGGACGCCTACCGGGCGGCGGTCGGTGACATGGTTGATCGCACCAGCACGGAGATATCGGCCTGGACGCTGGTGGAAGCCAATGACAAGCGCTGGGCGCGGGTCAAAGTCCTGCGCACCATCAATCTGGCGCTGGAACAGGCTTTCGAAAAGTCCGACAAACACAACAGGAAAGTGAAGCAGCACAAGAAGTGAGCGATGGTTACGCATACGCGGGGTGAATGATTGTCGCGGTCGGTAATGCAGTGGACTTATGCTCGGTCCACTCTCAACCGACAACAACAATGAGGTATGCCATGCGTGAAGTGGTGATCGTCGACAGCGTGCGGACCGGCCTGGCCAAATCCTTTCGCGGCAAGTTTAACCAGACCCGCCCGGACGACATGGCGGCCCATTGCGTCAATGCACTGCTGGCGCGCTCGGGCATCGATCCGGCCAGCGTCGAGGACTGCATCGTCGGTGCCGGTTCCAACGAAGGTGGCCAGGGCTTCAACATCGGTCGCAACATCGCTGTGCTGTCGCGCCTGGGCACCGGCACTGCCGGCATGACCCTCAACCGTTTTTGCTCGTCGGGCTTGCAGGCGATCGCCATCGCGGCCAACCAGATCGCCTCGGGTTGCAGCGACATCATCGTCGCCGGTGGCGTCGAGTCCATCAGTCTGACCATGAAAAGCATCAACACCGACAACCTGATCAATCCGCTGCTCAAAGAGCAGGTGCCCGGTATCTATTTTCCGATGGGCCAGACGGCCGAAATCGTCGCTCGTCGTTACAACGTCAGCCGCGAAGAACAGGATCTGTACGCACTGCAAAGTCAGCAACGTACCGCTCAGGCTCAGGCCGCCGGGTTGTTTGACGATGAAATCGTGCCGATGGCGGTGAAGTATCGCGTTGAAGACAAGGCCACCGGTCAGGTGCAGATCCTTGACGGCATCGTCGATCACGATGACTGCAACCGCCCGGGTACCACCCTGGAAAGCCTGGCGGGGTTGAAACCGGTGTTTGCCGAAGATGGTTCGGTGACGGCGGGCAATTCTTCGCAGCTGTCCGATGGCGCGTCGATGACGCTGGTAATGAGCCTGGAAAAGGCACTGGAACTGGGGTTGAAGCCCAAGGCGTTCTTCCGTGGTTTCACCGTGGCCGGTTGCGAGCCGGATGAAATGGGTATCGGTCCGGTGTTTTCAGTGCCGAAGTTGCTCAAGGCCAAGGGTTTGCAGATTGCCGACATTGATCTGTGGGAACTCAACGAAGCGTTCGCCTCGCAATGCCTGTACAGCCGCAATCGGCTGGAGATCGATAACGACAAGTACAACGTCAACGGCGGTTCGATTTCCATCGGCCATCCGTTCGGCATGACCGGTTCGCGTCAGGTCGGGCATCTCGTGCGTGAATTGCAGCGCCGCAACGTGCGTTACGGCATCGTCACCATGTGTGTGGGTGGCGGGATGGGTGCGACCGGGTTGTTTGAAGCGGTGCGTTAAGTCTGGGCGATTTGTGTTGGCTGATTAACCGCTTTCGCGAGCAAGCTCGCTCCCACAGGGATCTGATGTCATAGATCTAATGTGGGAGCGAGCCTGCTCGCGAATGGAAGCACCGCGGCCTACAGGCTCATCCGCAAAAGCAGCATCCGCTCGATGTAAGCCTGTACCTCCCGCGCCAACTTCTCCGGATTTTCAAACGGCCCCTCAAGGGTGTTTTCCCGGGTGCTGAAATACAAATCCCCATTCACACGACACACCCGGTCGCAGCGAAAGTGCGTGGCGGGGGCATTGTCCTGGGCGCGCTTGCCGTACATGGCGATCTCCTGAGGAATGTTCCTGTTGGCGAATCCCATGAGCTTATGCATGAACCACTTGCAACGCCTGGCCAACCGATCGACGGCATAGCGCCAATTTAATGGTGCGACCTGCACAGTTTCATTCGCGGTCAACGCCCAACTGTTCCTGTGTGCCGAACAGGTCTAAGCCTAGAATGACCGTTCTCGCCACTTGGTTTCGGGGTTCGCCATGCACATTTCATCGGGTCGCTGGGTTTACGGTCTGTTCCTGGCCTTGGTGACCGCGCTGCTGTGGGGAATCCTGCCGATCAAACTCAAGCAAGTGCTGCTGGTGATGGACCCGGTGACGGTGACCTGGTTTCGCCTGATCGTATCCGGCGGGTGCCTGTTCATTTATCTGGCGGCCACCAAACGCCTGCCGAGCCGCAAGGTGCTGGGGCCGCGCGGAGGCTGGTTGGTGTTGATGGCGGTGCTCGGCCTGGTGGGTAACTACGTGCTGTACCTGATGGGCCTGAACCTGCTTAGCCCCGGCACCGCGCAACTGGTGGTGCAGATGGGCCCGATCATGTTGCTGATCGCCAGTCTGTTTGTGTTCAAGGAACGGTTCAGCGTGGGGCAGGGGATTGGCCTGCTGGTGCTGTTGATCGGCTTTGCCCTGTTTTTCAATCAGCGGCTGGCCGAGTTGCTGACCTCGCTGACCGATTACACCGCCGGCGTGCTGTTGGTGTTGTTGGCGTCCACGGTCTGGACGTTCTACGCCTTGGGCCAGAAGCAATTGCTCACGGTGTGGAATTCGCTGCAGGTGATGATGGTGATCTACCTGTTCTGCGCGCTGTTGTTGACGCCGTGGGTGCATCCGCTGGAAGCGCTGCAACTGAGTCCGCTGCAAGGCTGGCTGCTGCTGGCGTGCTGCATGAACACCCTGATCGCCTATGGCGCGTTTGCTGAGGCTCTGGCCCATTGGGAGGCGTCGCGGGTCAGTGCGACGTTGGCGATTACGCCGTTGGTGACGTTCGCTGCGGTGGCCGTGGCGGCGTGGTTATGGCCGGACTATGTGCACGCCGAGACAATCAATGGTCTGGGTTATGGCGGGGCGGTGCTGGTGGTGCTGGGGTCGGCGCTGGTGGCGTTGGGGCCTTCGCTGATTGCCGGGCTCAAGGCACGGCGGGTTCGGATGGGCGCAGGTTAAACCGCGTCATCGTTCTTCGCGGGCAAGCCACGCTCCCACAGGTTTTGTGTCGATCACAATATCCGGGATCAACACATAACCTGTGGGAGCGTGGCTTGCCCGCGATGACGGAGTGTCAGGCGCCGAAAATCTTAACCCTTGGCACCGGCCTCAAGCATATTCTCAGGCCTTACCCACGCATCAAACTCTTCATCCGTCAGGTAACCTAGCTGCAACGCCGCTTCTCGTAACGTCAGCCCTTCTGCGTAAGCCTTTTTGGCGATTTCCGCCGATTTGTCATAACCAATGTGCGGATTCAGCGCTGTCACCAACATCAACCCACGCTCCAGATGCTCAGCCATTTTCTCTGCATCCGGTTCCAGGCCGGCGATGCAATGCTGCTGGAAGTTGCTGCAGCCATCGCCGAGCAGGCGGATCGATTGCAGTAGGTTGTGGATGATCACCGGTTTGAACACGTTCAGTTGCAGGTGCCCCTGGCTCGCGGCAAACCCGATGGCGACGTCGTTGCCCAATACCTGACAAGCCAGCATCGATAGCGCTTCGCACTGAGTCGGATTGACCTTGCCCGGCATGATCGAGCTGCCCGGTTCGTTGGCCGGCAGTTTGACTTCGGCGAAGCCTGCTCGCGGCCCGGAGCCCAGCAGGCGCAGGTCGTTGGCGATTTTCATCAGGGTCACGGCGAGGGTTTTCAGCGCGCCGGACAGCGTGGTCAGCGGCTCATGGCCAGCCAGGGCGGCGAATTTGTTGGGTGCGGTGACGAACGGCAGGCCGGAGAGGGCGGCCAGCTCGGCAGCGATGGCTTCGCCAAAACCGTGGGGCGAGTTCAGCCCGGTGCCGACCGCGGTGCCGCCCTGGGCCAGTTCACAGACGGCTGGCAGCGCGCTGCGGATCGCCCGCTCGGCGTAATCCAGTTGCGCGATGAACGCCGACAGTTCCTGACCGAAGGTGATCGGCGTCGCGTCCATCATGTGGGTGCGGCCGGTCTTGACCAGTTTCATATGCCGCGCGGACAGCTCGGCCAATCCGCCCGACAATTCGCTGATCGCCGGCAGCAACTGCTGTTGCACCGCCTGGGCGGCGGCGATGTGCATGGCGGTCGGGAAGCAGTCGTTGGAGCTCTGGGAGCGGTTGACGTGATCGTTAGGGTGAACCGGCGACTTGCCGCCGCGAGCATTACCGGCCAGTTCGTTGGCCCGACCGGCGATCACTTCGTTGACGTTCATGTTGCTCTGGGTGCCGCTGCCGGTCTGCCAGACCACCAGCGGGAACTGGTCGTCGTGGCTGCCGTCGAGCACTTCGTCGGCGGCCTGTTCGATCAGCCGGGCGATGTCGGCGGGCAGGTCACCGTTGCGGTCATTGACCCGCGCCGCGGCTTTCTTGATCAGCGCCAGGGCATGCAGCACCGCCAGCGGCATGCGTTCGTTGCCGATCGCGAAGTTAATCAGCGAGCGTTGCGTCTGAGCGCCCCAGTAGGCTTCATCCGGGACTTCCACCTGGCCAAGGCTGTCGGTTTCGATACGGCTCATCATGCACACTCCTGTAGGTCTGATAGCGCAGTTTAGGCCGTGATCGCCAACCGTGGTTCCATCAGTCTGGAATTTGACCGTTCAACCCCTCTAAATCAGGCCCGATAAGGCTTGGGGTTGAGTGACACACTTTTTTAGGCGCAGAATGGACGCCCTTGGGGTTTTACCTCGCCTGCTAGAAAAGGAAACTCGATGACTCGTCTTCGTGCCATCTGTACCGCGGTTGCACTGGTTTGCGCCAGCGGCCCTGTTTTTGCCGATACCGCCAGCCACAACGCCAGTGCCGAGGCTTTCCTGACCCTGGCGCACGCTGACAAATTGGGCACTCCGGTGTACATGCAAGTGCAGCAAATGTTCGCTCAGCGCTTTGAACAGACCAAAGCTCCCGAGTCGAAAAAAGCCCTGCTGGAAACGTACCAGGCCAAAGCCAACGCCGCTCTGGACCAAGCCATTGGCTGGAACAAGCTGAAGCCGGACATGGTCAAGCTCTACACCACCAACTTCAGCGAATCCGAGCTGAAAGACCTGGTCGCGTTCTACAAATCGCCACTGGGCAAGAAAGTCCTGGAAAAAATGCCGCAGCTGACTCAGCAATCGGCCCAGATGACTCAAGCCAAGCTGGAAAGCGCCGTGCCTGTGGTCAACAAACTGCTGGCTGACATGACGGCCGAGCTGGAGCCTAAAGGCGCCGCTGCTCCAGCCAAGAAAAAGCCTTAAGCGGAGTTCGGTATGACCATGCAACAACGCATCGAATCGACGCTGGGCCTGTTGCAGCCGCAGCATCTGCAAGTGCTGGATGAAAGCCACATGCACAGCCGTGGGTTGCAGACCCACTTCAAGGCCGTGGTGGTCAGCCAGCAGTTCGAAGGGCTCAACCGCGTCAAGCGTCACCAGAAAGTCTACGGCACGCTCGGCGAGCTGATGGGCGAGTTCCATGCGTTGGCGCTGCATACCTACACGCCAGAGGAATGGGCACAGATCGACGCGGCTCCGGCCTCGCCGACCTGTGCTGGCGGCAGCAAGCATTAAGCATCGGTTTTTTGCTAGAATCCGCAACGCGCCGCTCACCCGGCGCGTTTTTTTTTCGCATCCGGTTCACCCCTTACGAGGGTAGCCACCTGGAGAATCACCCATGACACAACAGATTGTCGTGGCGGCACTGTATAAGTTCGTCACCCTGGAAGATTACGTCACCCTGCGCGAGCCACTGCTGCAAGCGATGGTCGACAACGGCATCAAAGGCACGCTGTTGATCGCCGAAGAAGGCATCAACGGCACCGTGTCCGGCAGCCGCGAAGGCATTGACGGGCTGATGGCCTGGCTCAAGAACGACCCGCGTATGGACGACATCGACCACAAAGAGTCGTACTGCGACGACCAGCCGTTCTATCGCACCAAAGTCAAACTCAAGAAAGAAATCGTTACCCTCGGCGTCGAAGGCGTGGACCCGAACAAGAAGGTCGGCACCTACGTCGATCCAGAGAACTGGAACGCGTTGATCAGCGATCCGGAAGTGTTGTTGATCGACACTCGCAACGACTACGAAGTCTCGATCGGCACCTTCGAAGGCGCCATCGACCCGAAGACCACCAGTTTTCGCGAATTCCCCGACTACATCAAAGCCCATTTCGACCCTGCCGTGCACAAGAAAGTCGCGATGTTCTGCACCGGCGGCATTCGTTGTGAAAAGGCGTCGAGCTATATGCTCAGCCAAGGCTTCGACGAGGTCTATCACCTCAAGGGCGGCATTCTGAAGTACCTCGAAGAGGTGCCGCAGGAAGAAACCAAATGGCAGGGCGACTGCTTCGTGTTCGATAACCGCGTGACCGTTCGTCACGACCTCAGCGAAGGCGACTACGATCAATGTCATGCCTGTCGTACACCGATCAGCGTCGAAGACCGCACATCCGAGCACTACGTGGCCGGCATCAGTTGCCCGCATTGCTGGGATAAGCTGAGCGAGAAGACCCGTCGCAGTGCCATCGACCGGCAAAAGCAGATCGAACTGGCCAAGGCTCTTAACCTGCCTCACCCGATCGGCTACAACTACAAGCAAACTCCTTCCGAGGCTTGAACCATGTCTGCGCAACGCCTGCTCTATTTGATGGACCCGATGTGTTCCTGGTGCTGGGGCTTCGCGCCGGTGGCCAACGCGCTGGTCGAGCAGGCGCAAGCAGCAGGGGTGGACGTGCACCTAGTGGTGGGCGGTTTGCGTACCGGCAGCGGCTCCGCGCTGGAGCCGACCACCCGGCGCTACATTCTTGAACATTGGCAGGCGGTCACCCAGGCCACCGGCCAGCCGTTCAAAATCGAAGGGGCGTTGCCTGATGGCTTTGTCTACGACACCGAACCTGCCTGTCGGGCGCTAGTCACTGCGCGCAGCCTGGCGCCGGATTGCGCGTGGAAACTGCTCGGGCTGATTCAGCACGCGTTTTACGCCGAAGGGCGCGACGTCACTCACGCCAGTGTTCTGGTGGAGCTGGCGGAGCAGGCCGGTCTGCCGCGCATCGAGTTCGCCGCCGCGTTCGACCGTGCCGATCAGCACGCCGCGACGGCGGCCGATTTCACCTGGGTGCAGGACCTGGGCATTGCCGGTTTCCCTACCTTGCTGGCTGAGCGTAATGGTCAATTGGCGCTGTTGACCAATGGCTATCAGCCGCTCAGCGTATTGTCTCCGTTGCTCGGCCGCTGGCTGGAGCGCGCTGCCTGTGCATGATCTGCCCGACGACGCGCCAGCTCCTTCACGTGTCGACCGTCTGAGCTGGGCAGAAATCCGTCGCCTGGCGCTGCATCACAAGAAATCCCTGTGGATCGCCAACGGTGTGGCAGTGTTGGCAACCCTGTGTAGCGTGCCAATTCCCTTGCTCCTGCCGTTGCTGGTGGACGAAGTGCTGCTGGGTCATGGCGATTCCGCGTTGAAAATCATGAACCACGCGTTGCCGCAAGGCTGGCAGAAAGCGGCGGGCTACATCGGCCTGATGCTGCTGGTGACGCTGGGACTGCGTTGCGCTGCATTGCTGTTCAACGTGGTGCAGGCGAAGTTGTTCGCGGCGCTGGCCAAGGACATCGTGTACCGCATTCGCGTGCGGCTGATCGAACGGCTTAAGCGCATCTCGCTGGGTGAGTACGAAAGCCTGGGCAGCGGCACGGTCACCACCCACCTGGTGACCGACCTGGACACGCTGGACAAATTCGTTGGCGAAACCCTCAGTCGTTTCCTTGTGGCCATGCTGACCCTGGTCGGCACCGCCTCCATCCTGATGTGGATGCACTGGAAACTGGCGTTGCTGATCCTGCTGTTCAACCCGTTGGTGATCTATGCCACGGTGCAGTTGGGCAAACGGGTCAAGCACCTGAAGAAACTCGAGAACGACAGCACCTCGCGCTTTACCCAGGCGCTGACCGAAACCCTCGACTCGATTCAGGAAGTGCGGGCCGGCAACCGTCAGGGCTTTTTCCTTGGGCGCCTGGGTCGGCGCGCCCGGGAAGTGCGCGATTACGCGGTGAACTCGCAGTGGAAAACCGATGCCTCGAACCGTGCCAGCGGCTTGCTGTTCCAGTTCGGCATCGATATTTTCCGTGCGGCGGCGATGCTCACCGTGCTGTTTTCCGACCTGTCCATCGGCCAGATGCTCGCGGTGTTCAGCTATCTGTGGTTCATGATCGGTCCGGTGGAACAGCTGCTGAATCTGCAGTACGCCTATTACGCGGCCGGCGGCGCGCTGTCGCGGATCAACGAGTTGCTGGCCCGGGCCGATGAGCCTGAGTACCCGGGCGGTGTGGACCCGTTCAACGGTCGCGAAACCGTGGGCATCGAAGTCCAGGGATTGAGTTTCGGTTACGGCGACGAGCTGGTGTTGAACCAGATGAACCTGTCGATCGCCCCCGGCGAAAAGGTCGCGATTGTCGGCGCCAGCGGTGGTGGCAAAAGTACCTTGGTGCAGTTGCTGCTGGGCCTGTACACGCCGCTCGCCGGGACGATCCGCTTCGGCGGCTCGACCCAGCAAGAGATCGGCCTGGAAACCGTGCGGGAAAATGTCGCCGTGGTCCTGCAACATCCGGCGCTGTTCAACGACACCATCCGCGCCAACCTGACCATGGGCCGCGAACGCAGCGACGAAGCCTGCTGGCAGGCTTTGGAGATTGCTCAGTTGCACCACACGGTGAGTGAGTTGCCCAACGGCCTGGACAGCATCGTCGGACGTTCCGGCGTGCGGTTATCCGGCGGGCAGCGTCAACGCCTGGCGATTGCGCGGATGGTCCTGGCCGAGCCCAAGGTGGTGATCCTCGACGAAGCCACCTCGGCACTGGATGCCGCCACCGAATACAACCTGCACCAGGCGTTGGCGCGGTTCTTGAGTAACCGCACCACGCTGATCATTGCGCACCGGTTGTCCGCGGTGAAGCAGGCTGATCGGGTGCTGGTGTTTGATGGCGGACAAATTGCCGAGGATGGCGACCATCAGCAATTGATTGCTGATGGGGGGTTGTACGCCAAGCTTTATGGGCATTTGCAGCAGCACTAGCCAATGCGCACAGCCTCTTTTTCCGACGATGCCCGTTTTGAAGTGAGTAGATGCGCCTTCCTTTGTTTGTCTGCTGCGCTCCAAAAAAACAGCGACTTATAGACACTTCCCCACAGCGGGAGCGGCTACTCGCTTGCCGGGATCAAGAACGCACCCTAGTCTAGCTGTAGCGATCACGTTGGATGATGATCTGGCAGTGCCAAAACAAGGGACCTCATGAATCAAGCGCGGACTCTCGGAACGCCACGGTTGTTGGGCATCGTCTGGCCATTTATTGCCGTCGTGTTGTTTCAAGCCTTGCTGGGCGGTGTCAGCCTGTATGTTCTGTCGGCGGTTCGCGGCTACGTTGCCGGTGAAAGCCTGTGGTCCAAAGGCCAAAAAGACGCCATCTATTACCTCAATCTCTACGCCGACAGCCGCGACGAGACGATTTTCCTCAAATATCAGTACGCCATTGCCGTACCGCAGGGGGGCCACGAGTTGCGTGTGGCGCTGGATCATCGGCCACCTGATATCGAAGCGGCACGGGTGGCGATCCTCAAGGGAGGTAACCACCCGGATGACGTCTCCAGTGTGATCTGGCTTTACCTCAATTTCCGGCATTTCAGTTACCTCGAAAAAGCTATCGACCTTTGGACGGTGGGCGACGCGTACCTGGTGCAACTCGATGACGTTGCGAAGGAAATGCATCAGCACATTCCTGTCAATCAGGCCGCCGAGGTTGACATCAAGCGCTGGAAAGACCAGATATTCGCCATCAACGATGGTGTGACACCGGCGGCGAAAGCCTTCAGCGATGCCTTGGGCGAAGGTTCACGGGTGATCCTGCGGCTGCTGCTGGTGACCAACCTCGCCACCGCCCTGGGCTTGATTGCGCTGGCCTTGATGCGCACCCACAAACTGCTCAAGCACCGCAATGCGTTCGCCGAGGCCCTGCAGTTGGAGAAGGATCGGGCGCAGATCACCCTGCAATCGATTGGCGATGGCGTGATCACCACGAATGTCGAAGGCGCAATCGCCTACATGAACCCGGCCGCCGAGGCGTTGACTCACTGGAAGGCCGAGCAGGCGACGGGTTTGCCGCTGGCGGCGCTGTTCAATCTGCTGGACGAGAACGCTCAGGCCGATGGCTTCACGTTGATCGAGCACATTTTGAGCGGACAGCTGAGCGGTGGCAGCGAACACTCAAAACTGATCCAGCGCCTGGATGGCAGCACGGTTTCGGTCACCCTGGTCGGTGCGCCGATCCGCAACGCCGGCAAGGTCAGCGGCACGGTGCTGGTGCTGCACGACATGACCCAGGAGCGACAGTACATTGCCAATCTGTCCTGGCAGGCGACCCATGACGCCTTGACTGGGCTCGCCAACCGCCGAGAGTTCGAATATCGCCTGGAGCAGGCGCTGCACATCCTGGCGCGGCAGTCGGGGCGCCATGCCTTGATGTTCCTCGATCTGGATCAGTTCAAACTGGTCAACGATACCTGCGGCCACGCGGCGGGTGACGAGCTGCTTCGGCATATCTGTGCGTTGCTGCAATCCGGTTTGCGCGAAGGCGATACCCTGGCCCGCCTGGGTGGCGACGAGTTTGGCATCCTGCTGGAGAACTGCGCCCCGGAAGCCGCCGAGAAAATCGCCGAAGGCCTGCGTCAGACCGTGCAGAACCTGCACTTCGTCTGGAAAGGCCGACCATTCGTGACTACTGTGAGCATCGGGCTGGTTCACATCGCTCAGAATCCGACCACTCTCGAAGCCTCGCTGCGCGCTGCCGACATGGCCTGCTACATGGCCAAGGAAAAGGGCCGCAATCGGGTTCAGGTCTATCACGCCGACGATTCGGAACTGTCCCTGCGCTTCGGCGAGATGGCTTGGGTACAGCGTTTGCACATGGCGCTGGAAGAAGACCGCTTCTGTCTGTACGCCCAGGAAATCGCGCCCCTTGGTCATATCGAGAAGGGCGATGGACATATCGAAATTCTGTTGCGCCTGCATGACGAAGCCGGACGCATGATTTTGCCCGACAGTTTTATTCCGGCTGCTGAGCGTTATGGTCTGATGACGTCCCTTGATCGCTGGGTTGTACAGAACGTTTTCAAAATTATTGCCCAATGCATAGCCGAGCAGCACAAAGGACCATTGGCCATGTGTGCGATTAATCTGTCAGGCACAACTATCGGAGATGAGGCGTTTCTGCACTTCCTGCGTGAACAGTTTGTTACTTACTCCATACCGCCTGAAATGATTTGTTTTGAAATCACTGAAACCAGTGCTATTTCCAATCTCGGAAGTGCAATCAGATTTATTAATGAACTCAAAGGTTTAGGTTGCCACTTTTCACTGGATGACTTTTGCGCCGGAATGTCCTCATTCGCATACTTGAAACATTTACCTGTAGACTTCTTGAAGATCGACGGGAGTTTCGTAAAGGATATGCTGGACGACCCGATTAACCGCGCCATGGTCGAAGTGATCAACCACATCGGTCATGTTATGGGTAAGCGTACGATTGCCGAGTTTGTTGAAACACCCCAGATCGAGCAGGCATTGCTGGAGATCGGGGTGGATTACGCTCAAGGGTATGTTATTGAACGCCCGCATTTGTTTACCTGCGACAGTTTACAAAGTCGTCCAGCCAGGCCTCAGCCTTTGTTGTTCAAGGCGCCTGGCACGTTCCGTTGAAATCTCTTGCTGATCCTTATAATCACAATCAAAAGGAGCTCGACAGTGATCGACACATTCAACCGAACCGGACCACTCATGGAAGCTGCAAGTTATCCCGCGTGGGCTCAACGCCTGATCCAGGATTGCAGCGAGAGCAAACGCCGGGTTGTCGAACACGAACTGTATCAGCGTCTGCGTGATAACAAACTCAGTGCAAAGACCATGCGCCAGTACCTGATTGGTGGCTGGCCGGTAGTCGAACAGTTCGCGTTATATATGGCACAGAACCTGACCAAGACTCGCTTTGCCCGCCATCCAGGTGAAGACATGGCGCGTCGCTGGCTGATGCGTAACATACGCGTCGAATTGAACCATGCCGATTACTGGGTGCACTGGAGCCGTGCTCACGGTGTCAGCCTGGAAGATCTGCAAGCGCAACAGGTTGCCCCTGAGCTTCACGCCTTGAGCCACTGGTGCTGGCACACCAGTTCGTCGGATTCGCTGATCGTTGCCATTGCCGCCACCAACTACGCCATTGAAGGTGCGACCGGGGAGTGGTCGGCGCTGGTCTGTTCCAGTGGCGTCTACGCGGCATCATTCCCCGAGGAAGATCGCAAGCGGGCCATGAAGTGGTTGAAGATGCATGCCCAGTACGACGATGCCCATCCGTGGGAAGCCCTGGAAATCATCTGCACGCTGGCGGGTATGAACCCAAGTAAATCCCTGCAAGTGGAATTGCGTCAGGCCGTCTGCAAGAGCTACGACTACATGTTCCTGTTCCTGGAGCGCTGCATGCAGCTTGAGCATGCGGAAAAGGCCCCGGTCGCGCGTGAACGCAGGGCGCTGGCCGAAAGTTGATCCGTTGATACAAACCATTGAAAAAGCCCGCTCCCCTGTCTGTATCGAAAGGGGGGCGGGCTTTTTCGTAATGGCTGCAAACAGTCAGGCGCTGATCTTCAGTCCGACCAGCCCGGAAATGATCAGCGCCACACTGGCGAGTCTGAACAGCGCCATGGATTCACCAAACAGAATGATCCCGGCAATTACCGTCCCGACCGCACCGACACCCGTCCAGATCGCGTAGGCCGTGCCCAGCGGCAATTCCTTCATGGCAAGGCCCAGCAAGCCAAGGCTGATGGCCATGGCGGCAACGGTCAATGCGGTGGGGAGAGGGCGGCTGAAGCCATCGGTGTATTTCAGGCCGACAGCCCAGCCAACTTCGAACAGGCCGGCGAAAAACAGAATGATCCAGGACATGAGAGACCTCCATCGATTGACGGGGTCGTCCCCAGATTAATGACTCGATCGAGCCGCGAGGTCGTCCTCGCGTTGCACAATAGAGTGCCCATCATTAACCCAGGGATCAAGTTTTCGGATCAGTCGACAGCCTGCTGGGCCGCTGTTTCCCGATCCACGACGGCGAAAATCAGTACCCCGTAAGCGAAGGTGTTGCCGACAAGGCGACTCAATGCAGCGAGTGCACGTATGGCCTGATCCTTATTATTAAGTAGCACCCCAAAAACCAATGTGGGAGCGAGCTTGCTCGCGATGTGGGACTTACATTCAACGAAGATGTTGACTGACAGTCCGCTATCGCGAGCAAGCTCTCCCACAGTAGAGATCACAAGGCTTTAGATCCCCTGCGGAGTCTCTTCACCGCCCAGCGCTTCAACCAGCGCCGGCAGGAAGTCGCCGAAGGTCAGCATCATCAGGGTGAAGCTGGCGTCCAGTTGGCCGAGGGCTTCTTCGCCACCGTCCTGTTCCGCCTGGTCTTGCAGCAGGTCTTCGAACTTCAGGCGCTTGACCACCATCTTGTCGTCAAGCACGAAAGACAGCTTGTCTTGCCAGGCCAGCGACAGCTGAGTGACCACTTTGCCGGTGCTCAGGTGCAACTGGATTTCTTCGCTGGTCAGGTCCTGGCGCTTGCAACGCACGATGCCGCCGTCTTCGTGGGTATCACGCAGCTCGCACTCGTCCAGCACGAAGAAATCGTCCGCAGCTTTCTGGGTGGTGACCCATTCAGTCATGGTCGCGGTAGGGGACATCTTCACGGTCAGCGGGCGTACCGGTAGCGTGCCGATGACTTCACGCAGGGTGGACAACAGGTCTTCGGCACGTTTCGGGCTGGCGGAGTTGACCAGGATCAGGCCCTGTTTAGGCGCGATGGCAGCGAAAGTCGACGAACGACGAATAAAGGCGCGCGGCAGGAAGGCCTGGATGATTTCATCCTTGATCTGATCGCGTTCCTTTTTGTAGACCTTGCGCATTTGTTCGGCTTCGATCTCTTCGACCTTTTCCTTCACCGCGTCACGCACGACGCTGCCCGGCAGAATGCGCTCTTCTTTACGCGCGGCGATCAGCAGGAAGTCGCCGCTGATGTGCACCAGCGGAGCATCTTCGCCCTTGCCGAATGGCGCGACGAAACCGTAGGTGGTCAACTCCTGGCTTGCACATGAACGCGCCAGTTTGGTGGCCAGTGCAGTTTCCAACGCCTCGGCATCAAAAGGCAGATCTTGGGTCAGGCGATAGATAAGCAGGTTTTTGAACCACATGGGGCGAGTCTCTCCTTTATACAAAGGGGGGCATTATTCTCTTCGCGGCGCCATAGGCCAACCCTTCTCTAAGCCTTTGGAAGGCCTGAAAAAATTAATTAAAAAAGTGCTTGCCAGAGATGTGGTCGCTCCGTAGAATGCGCGCCACACCGAAAGTGAAGGGTGATTAGCTCAGCTGGGAGAGCGTCTGCCTTACAAGCAGAATGTCGGCGGTTCGATCCCGTCATCACCCACCATTCGCTTCCAGTGTTACGCGCAGCGGTAGTTCAGTCGGTTAGAATACCGGCCTGTCACGCCGGGGGTCGCGGGTTCGAGTCCCGTCCGCTGCGCCATATTCGGTTATCTGGAACGCTGAACGCCAGGTCACCATGGAAAAGCCCGCTTAACGCGGGTTTTTTTCTGTCCAAAGTTTGTAAGTTGTTCCTGCAGGTCGCGTCGTTTTATAGGTTTTCAGATTTTTTGAAAAATTATTCAATTAAATCAACACTTTATGAAAATCTGTGGCACAATGCGCCCCGCAACGAAGGTAAAGGGTGATTAGCTCAGCTGGGAGAGCGTCTGCCTTACAAGCAGAATGTCGGCGGTTCGATCCCGTCATCACCCACCACTACTTTCAATGTTACGCGCAGCGGTAGTTCAGTCGGTTAGAATACCGGCCTGTCACGCCGGGGGTCGCGGGTTCGAGTCCCGTCCGCTGCGCCATATTCGGTCACCTGGAACGCTGAACGCCAGGTCACCACAGAAAGCCCGCTTAATGCGGGCTTTTTGCTGTCTGGGGTTTGGTGAAGTCCTTCACTGCGTGCCGTGGATATAACTATGTAGTGCCTGCCAGGCACGCAGCTTTCGGACAATGGGCAGCGTTTTCCATGACAAATACCGTCATGGAGTAAGTTCATCGCCTACCGAGAGACTGTAATCATGAAATCCACCCCTCCTGAAGGTGTTGTTCCGTCCTCCACTACCGATACTCGGTGCTGGTAGATGTCGCCTCCGGACGGTATCCAGGAGGGCGGTAACGCACTATAAGGTCCAAACTCAGGGTGTCAATTCTGGCGAGCAGCCTCAAATAAGCACAGTTAAGCTAGTTAAAACAATCGGTTGCATAGCATCTGATCAGTAACCGTCCGGCCAGTACCCACTCCTGAGAGCCTCCAAAATCAGCAAAAATAGTGTCCATCATTTTTTAGTTGACACTATCTTGGATATCATTGCCCCAGCCCATCGACCCGGTGCCGCCCCAACTTCCCGCCAGAGTTCAAACGCAAAGTTGTCGAAGCCACGTTCCAGTCTGGCGCCTCCGTGTCGTTGATCGCTCGCGAACATGACGTCAATGCCAACCTGGTCTTTCGCTGGCGGCAGCAATATCAAGAGGGCTTCTTCGGCCCGGCCAGTCAGAGTGCAACGCTTTTGCCTGTCCAGGTGATCGAGGCGCCAATAGATTTACCGCAAGTCATTCAGTCACCGCCAGAGTGTCATTCCGTGATCATTGTTGAGGCGGGAAAAGCCAAGCGCATCACTGGCACGCCTGACCCGCAAACCCTGCAACTCATCGTGCAGCAGTTGCTGCGATGATTGCTCCTCCCGCTGGGAAACGTATCTGGATCGCCGCTGGTGTCACGGACATGCGCCGTGGCTTCGACGGTTTAGCTGTACTGGTGCAGACTCAGCTTGAAGCCGATCCGTTCTCCGGTCAGATTTTCGCCTTTCGCGGACGGCGCGGTGACCGGATCAAATTGCTGTGGTGGGATGGCGACGGGTTGTGCCTGTTTTGCAAACGGTTGGAGCAAGGGCGCTTCGTCTGGCCGCAAGCAACCAGCGGCAGCGTGACGCTGACGGCTGCGCAGTTGTCGATGCTGTTGGAAGGCATTGATTGGCGCAGGCCAATTCGTACAGCACCCGTCCTCGCGGTCTGACTTGCCACGCTGAAAAAATCCCAAGTAACATTCGGTCATGACGCTCGCGACCGACACCCTGCCTAACGATCTTCAAGCCTTGAAGGCTCTGGTCTCTGCCCAGCGGGCAGAGATTAAGCGCTTGGAAATGATGATCGCCAAGCTGCGACGTACGCAGTTCGGTCGCAGCTCCGAGCAACTGGACGCGATGATCGATCAACTGCAACTGAGTCTTGAAGAGTTGCAAGTCAGCCAGACTGAACTGACACCGCCAACCGAACCGCCACCTCGCCCTGTCTCTCGGCGCAAGCCATTACCTGAACACCTGCCTCGCGAAATTCACGTCCATCAGCCCGAATCACAATGTTCTGGTTGCGGTGGGAAACTTCGCCATTTGGGGGAGGATGTGTCTGAGGTGCTGGAGTATGTCCCTGCGCGCTTCAACGTGATCCGCCATGTTCGCCCCAAGTGGGTTTGCCGCTGCTGCGAGCACATCGCTCAGGTACCGGCGCCGAATCGCCCGATAGCCCGAGGCCTTGCAGGCCCTGGGCTACTGGCCCACGTGCTGGTCTCCAAGTTTGTTGACCATTTGCCACTGTATCGACAATCCGAGATCTACGCCCGTGAGGGCGTGGATCTGGAGCGCTCAACTCTGGCCGACTGGGTCGGCCAGAGCAATCAATTGCTCAGGCCGCTGATCAACGCCCTTGAGCGTCATGTCATGAGCGGCCATAAAGTCCATGCCAACGACACGCCGATTGGTGTACTTGCGCCGGGCAACGGCAAAACCAAAACGGCTCGCCTATGGACATACGTGCGGGACGACCGACCTGCCGGTTACACGACGCCGGCGGCTGTATGGTTTGCCTACTCGCCGGATCGCAAGGGGCAACATCCCCGTGCTCATCTCAAGGGCTTCAGCGGGATCTTGCAGGCTGACGGCTACGCCGGTTTTGCTCAGCTGTATGCGACAGGCACCATTCAGGAAGCCGCCTGCTGGGCTCACGCCCGCCGCAAGTTTTACGATGTCTACAAAGACCAGGCTTCACCCACTTGCTGACTAGGTGCTGCAACGGATTGCGGCCCTGTATGCCATCGAAAGCGAGATCCGCGGATAGCCGCCAGATCATAGAAAATCGGTTCGGCAAAGTCGGGCAATTCCACTGCTGGAGCACCTGCACACGTGGCTTAACCAAACGCTGGCTCAACTGTCGAAAAAATCGACATTGGGCGGTGCAATCCTCTATGCCCTCAACCGGTGGCAGGCTTTTAACGCGCTACTGCGATGACGGCCGAATCGAAATCGACAACAACGCCGCCGAACGGGCGCTGCGCGCCGTCGCGCTGGGCCGCAAAAACTACCTGTTTGCCGGTTCCGATGCCGGCGGAGAACGAGCGGCTGCGATTTACAGCCTGGTGGGTTCGGCCAAACTCAACGACCTGAACCCGCAAGCCTATATGACACATGTACTGGAACGCATTGCCGAGCACCCGATCAATCGGATTGACGAACTGCTGCCCTGGAATGTTTCTCTTACCTCATTCGAAGACCGCGAGGCTGCTTGATCAATGTCCAAAATCGCTCGTTTACCCAGCCCTGCCACTGACCGTGTGCTGATCTTGCACATTGAATTGAAGTGGATCAAACCCGCCATCTGGCGTCGCGTAGCGGTGCTGGAAAACATCACCTTGGGCAAATTGCACACGGTGATCCAGACCGTGATGGGCTGGGAGGGGGCGATAGAGAAAACGGACAAAATCGTACGCTAAGCGTGCGGCCTGTCAGGTTGAGGCCATAGAGGTTGACGCCGAGGCGTCAGGAAATGCAAAAAGCGGCCCTACTCTGACGCGGCGCGGGTGGCCTGCCTGACATCCCGCAAGGGTATAGTTCAACTTGACGCCGCCCAAGGGAAGATAAGCCCGGGCCCAGAAAACCTCCATAATGGTTGGACAACTTCATGCTGACCGCTTTTTTGCAGTATCCCGTTTCATTTGGCGATCCAGCAGCAAATTTTAGGAAGATTCGCGATATTGTAGACTTGGCGCGATTTGATCTCTTAGTCATGCCCGAGCTTTGTACCATCGGTTATTTTCACGACTCGCGTGAGGCATTGTTTCTTCATGCTGAATCGGCGCTCGATGGGCCAACGGCGCAGTTCTTACTGCAACTATCGGCAGACAAGAATGCAACGCTAATTGCTGGCATCGCTGAGCGTGACGGCGATTACATCTACAACACGGCGATTGTCGTATCGCGAGGGCGCTGGCTGGGAAAACAACGCAAGTGCCACCTGTCACGCATAGAAAAGCCCCTCTTCACCCCAGGCGATTCATTAGCGTGTTTCGATGACGGAATCTGCCGTTTTGGCGTTCTTACTTGTTTTGACCTTTGGATGCCAGAAGCCGCTCGCCTGTTGGTGCGCCAAGGTGCGCAGTTATTGTGTTGTCCAGCCAACTATGGTGGACCTTGGACAACCCAGCTTGCGCGCATTCGCGCAATGGAAAACGCCACTCCGCTAATCTGTGCAAATCGTACCGGTGTGGAAATGTATGCAGGCGCAGAGGCGACATTCAGAGGTGAAAGCCAAATTGTCGGGCCTATGGGAGAAGTTTGGACATCCGCCACAGAAGAGACGTCGCTTGGCTTGTCGATAATCGACCCAGCTGCGCACGTTCTCAAGGCGAATCCTATGTGCGATGACTTGATGGAAGAGGCAAGTCGCTATGCTTTATCAGGCCCACACCCAAAATGAACAAGCCACGTCTGGCGGCAAAGCCAGCAACCTGAAAGACAGGAAATTCAGGCCGCTACGGCAGGTTGGAAAACCTTAGCGTACGATTTTCTCCGAATTCTGTAGGCTCCCCTGGGAGGGAGGGCATATGCATGAGTTTGAAATTGCCGGTGAGAATTACGGCATTCCCGACCCCGATGGGTGGGGCCCACCCGTGAACCCGGAGGCCCGAAAGACCCTGATCAAAGCGTTGTACGGGAAAAAGACGTTTCGCTACCTCTATGACTTTGGCGAGGGCTGGGATCACCGGATCAAAGTCGAAAAAGTGCTGCCCGGTATCGCCTGTCCTCAGGTGCCGTATTGTGTCGGCGGTGCCAATGCTTGCCCGCCGGAAGACGTGGGTGGTGGGCCGGGTTATGCCGACTTCCTTGAAGCGATGGCAGACCCCAGCCACCCCGAGCATGAAGACATGTTGGAGTGGCATGGCAGTACCTTCGATCCAACGGTTTTTGAATGGGAGCGCGTCAATCAGTGGTTAAAGGAGATTAAGGTCTGAGATGCAAGGCGGTGTAGTTCGGACGGTTACTCTGATCAAGCGTTTGCATTCGACTTGACCAGTGCATTGCCTCTGACCACTCAGCCACTCCCTGTCATGCCTCCTAGCTAGCCGACACCGATATCAGGAGGAACTCCGCTTACGACTTTTGACCTTTCGCATCGACTCGCCCTTAAGTTGAATGTGTGGTCCGCGTACGACAACGATATCTCTTCGAACAGCTTCGTTGCCGTGCGATAAACCGTGTGTGACCCGAGCCGACAGGCCTGGTTTCCAAAGGCACATGCTAGCCAGGTCTTCCCAGTACCGGTCGCGCCGGTGATGATGATGTTCTGTCGCCGTCTCAATCACTCGCATTCACCTAACAGTCATGACTGTACTGCGATCGAGGCCACGCGTGGCTTTGAACTCGATATTCTCCGGGGTGGCTTCCGACTCGCGAAACTTGGCCGCCTTAAGCAGTCGTTCGACCTTTCTGGTCTCGCGTTGACATGTCTCTGCTTCCATCATCAAACCGAGCCTCATATCGAAAGGCTGTTTGAGAAGCGTGGGCTCCTCGAGTTGGCGCTAATACGCTGTTGCCATACCGGTCAATCCAAGCGTCAGCAGGCCTTGGGTAGTGTTCAAAACGGGTTTCATACCGGCTCCTCTCCTTGCGTGGCGTAGTACTGGGCACCGCGGATATTTGAATGCTCAATAAGCGGCGCAGTACACAGGACAAGCTGCGTCATGCATGAACACATCGAGATAGCTTCGAGTGCGCTTGGTATGAAGGACTAAAGCAACGTACAAATCTCACTTCTGCGTACGCACTGGAGCGTCACTTCGAGGCAGAGTCATTTCAGAAAAACAGCAACAGTACGATCCGTCATTATCGAAGCAAGTGGTCTCGGTACCAGAAAAACATAAACACTCCCAAGTCAAAAACCCTAAAACGGGTTGAGTTGCTTGCACCGGGTTCGACACGTGAACTCGAACATCCACTTTGGGAAATTATGCTGCCTACGGATCAGAAGCATATCGATACCGACCGCTATATGAGGAAACTCAGCGTCGATGTACAGGCGGTGATATTTTCTTCAGGGTTTTCGGGATTATCTGCTTACTCGAATCGTGAAGCTATTACACAACGGTTGCTGGACAAGCTTGAACGACGCGCCAGCCTCGATTGTCTGGCCTGCCTGATTTGTTTGGTACTTGAAGTGACCGAACAGAAGCGTAACCTCACAGCGGTTAAAGTAGCGCACACGCTACACAACGTACTTTTGATGATTGGAATTGAACTTCAGGCTCGCAAAGTCGCACTTCCGCTCTTGGACTGGGTCGTTGAACACATCTTATCGCTTGGCGTCATGCCACATCGGAGAGTTTGGATGACCGGCAGCGACTATGTTCACGCGTCAGCCTATTTAAATTTAATGGTCTATCAGAATGAGAAGAGAAGAGGGAAATGGTTGGGATGTTCCCAGCGGGTCAAAATAATGCAAAGACTAATTCACGGGCACATGGGTATGGACGTTGAATATGCAATGACGCCTCAGTTTGAGTTGAGACCTGATCTTGACGATATACCGGCCGAACTTGTCAAAGATTTCAATCGTGATTCGGCTCTCAGGACCTGGGGATGGGACTGTATTCTTGAAGGGAGATCCGAGCATTTCCCACCGGTGGAGTTGTTCTTATAGCCAGAATCAGCTTTAAAAACGGTCGGTCAGGTAGTCAGCTCTTGAGTATGAGCCGTTTACGAAGCTAGGCTGCAACGAAAAAAGCCAAAGCCCTGCCTCTTGGAGGATCTCGAACTCATCGTAACGCACCTGGACGCAATCGAAGAACTCGGGGTTGGCATCGTATTGACTGCGCCCATGACCAGCGACTCCCAGTCGATTGTGCCTTGAAGGCAATGAATACTGCGCAGTTGGTGACGCTGTCCGCTCTGTCGAACCTTTGGATGGTTCGTTGACATTTACTGACGAATGTAGGAGAGGTGATGCGGGAAATGCCCTTAGACAGGATAGCGCCTAGAGCATATAAACCCAGCCGCCTGTTCGACAGGTCGTCTTTGAAGCGGCCGGGTTATCTGCTTGGGAAATTCGGGTCTAATTCAGACCATCCAGAAGGTTCTAATCCTCTTGAGGAAAATCTTGCTATAGCGCAACAGGGCGTTGGCCGCTCAGAAGTAGGCCCGGCTCAAGCCGAAAAGCCACCGTCAATGGTCAAACTTGCTCCGGTAATATACCCGGCTTCCGGCCCTGCAAGGTAAGCAACAAAGGCCGCGATTTCATCATCTTTACCATATCGATCAAGCGCCATCAGTGCTTTCAGCTGATCGGCAAATTCGCCATCAGCTGGGTTCATTTCGGTGTCGATAGGACCAGGTTGAACATTGTTGACCGTAATACGACGTGGGCCTAGATCGCGAGCCATGCCCTTGACTAACCCAACAAGCGCCGACTTGCTCATGGCGTACACCGCTCCGCCGGCGACAGGAACCCGCTCTGCGTTGGTGCTACCGATATTGATGATGCGACCACCATCATTCATATGGCGCGCCGCTTCCTGGGAAGCGACAAAGACGCCGCGAATATTGATTGCAAAGGTTCGGTCCAACTCATCCAGTGGAAACTCCTCGGTGGGTGCCCAACTCAGCACACCAGCGTTGTTTACCAAGATATCCAGCTTGCCGAAATGCTCTGCTGCCTGGCGCACCGCCTGCTGCAGCGCAGCGACATCAGCGCTATCAGCACAAATGGCAAGGGATTTGCCGCCGCTTGCCGTAACTTCCGCGACCAGTGCATCAGCTCGAGCTGCAGATGAGGCATATGTAAAGGCAACCGCTGCACCTTCACGGGCCAGGCGCCTGACAATGGCAGCGCCAATGCCACGAGAGCCGCCTTGTACAATTGCAACTTTCCCTTCAAGGCTCTTTACGAATGACATAGTTTAATCCTTAATTTCCATTGGGGAGTCGCCGCAGCAAAGAAGAACATTGTCTGATTAACAAAAGAAATGGCCAGAAGTCTTATAGACGCAGTACAACTAAGTATCAATGGGCAGACTGTCAATTTAACGGCTGCATTTTTTGTGCTGGTCTGCTCGAAATCTACTGCCTGGTGTCTGCGCCAAAAGGAGTAACTCTTCAATGATCACGCGCATCTTCGGCTGAATGTAGGGGGTTTTGATCCAAATAGCGTGAATGGGCATATCGTCTCCTGCTTGATCGGCGAGCACAGAAACAAGCGCGCCTGATCGTAGGTGCTCCTCCACCAACCATGTAGGTACCTGAGCCAAACCGCAACCCGCCAGAGTTGCAGCTAAAATTGCTTCGCAATCCCCTATCTCATGACGAACGGGGATTTCATAAGCTTCAGTCATTCCCTCCCCGTTTTTGAGTAACCAGCTAGTCCGTTGGCCTAAAGGCCATCCTATGACACAGTCGTGTTGTGAGAGGTCCTTAGCTACCAGTGGCGCACCGCGGCGCGCGAGATAAGATGGCGAGCCGCAGATAACTCGGCGCTGCTCGCCTAATCGGCGAGCGACCAGATCAACATTGTTATCGAGTGGTCCCACACGCACCGCCAAATCAATTCCATTGCCCATCAAATCAACGGTCTGATCGCTGAAGGTGACTGATAGCTCTAGCTGTTCGTACCGTGTCGACAGTTCTATCAGGGTGGGCAGGATATACCTGCGTCCAAATGCTGTGGGCAATTCAATGCGTACACGACCGGCAGGTAACTGCTGCTCACTGCCCAATCGATTTTCAGCCTCGTCGAGGATGGCCATGGCGTTCTGGCAATCGGTGAGGTAGGAATCACCATCATTGGTCAAGCTCACTCGCCTGGTAGTCCTGTGCAACAGCTTGGTTCCCAAGCGTGTCTCCAGTCGCATGATGCTTTTGCTCAAAGCCGAGCCGGTCATTCCCAAAGCCTGGGCGGCCGAGGTGAAGCTGCCTGTCTGGGCAACTGTGACGAAATTCCGAATCTCAACAAATTGGTTCTTAACCATGCCAATTGATTCCGCGCAGGACCTAGAGAATTGAATTTTAGGGACTTAATCGTATCCTGTGAATAGCATAGACTAATTCAACTGGATGGAAATGTACTTTAAACATCGTTGAGTAGCGCTGAACTTCTGCATGCTTAATTATTAAAAGCTGCTACGCGTAAGCTTATCTTGTAAAACCCTACTGAGATTTAGCATAAATGAATATCACGAAAAATTTTCAAGGAAAAGTTGCATTTGTACAAGGTGGTTCCCGAGGTATCGGGGCTGCCATTGTTAAACGTCTGGCTCGCGAAGGCGCAGCCGTTGCATTCACTTATCGTTCCTCGCCAGACGAAGCTAAAACACTAGTAGACGAGATTACCATCGCAGGAGGCAATGTTATCGCTATTCGTGCTGACAGTGCTGATCCTGAAGCATTACAGCAAGCTGTGCGCCAAGCGGTAGAGCATTTTGGCAGACTGGATATCTTGGTAAACAATGCGGGTATTCTCCCATGGGGATCACTGGAAGAACTGACATTGGCGGAAATTGACCTTGCATTGGCTGTCAACGTAAGAGGTGTGGTTATTGCCAGTCAAGAAGCCATACGTCACATGAGTACGGGTGGCCGCATTATTAATATGGGCAGCATCAATGCCGACCGAATTCCTGTTGCCGGCGGTGCCGTGTATGCAATGACTAAAGCGTCGCTCGTTGGTTTTACCAAAGGTCTGGCGCGAGACTTGGGGCCACGTTGCATTACTGTCAACAACGTGCAGCCTGGACCGGTCGATACCGATATGAATCCTGCCGACGGTGAGGCAGCCAGCCAACTGAAACAGTTAATGGCGCTAGGCCGATACGGAAAAGATGAAGAAATTGCCAGTTTCGTTGCGTACCTTGCTGGGCCGGAAGCCGGATTTATTACTGGCGCTAGCCTGAGCATTGATGGTGGGTTTGCAGCTTGACTGTCTAAAAGACTAAAGCCGCTAGATTTTTATAAACAGAGATATGGAGAGAAAACAGTCCGTCTCTTTTGTATTTCGTAAAAGTGGGACTTATGAATAAATTTATAACGGGTATTGTGATTGCAGCCTGCGGTGTGATGTGTTCTTTTACCGTGCTGGCGACTGAAGAGTTCCCTGTTCCGGCAGGATTCGAAAGAGGCTTCGAAGAAGTCAACGGCCTGAAAATGCACTATGTTGCGGGTGGCAGCGGGCCTTTAATGCTGATGGTGCACGGCTTCGGGCAATCATGGTATGAGTGGCATCAACTCATGCCTGAACTGGCAAAAAAACACAGAGTCATCGCTGTGGATCTTCCTGGTCTAGGGTTGTCCGAACCACTCAAGACCTCGTATACCGGGCAAGAGGTGTCTCCATACATATACGCTTTTGCCAAACGCTTTAGTCCAGATGCGCCATTTAATTTAGTGGCTCATGATATTGGTATTTGGGCAACTTATCCGATGCTGGTGCAGCATCAAAAAGATATTGCCAAGGTCGCCTATCTTGAGTCGGTCATTCCGGACGAACTGATATACACCTTTCCGGCGTTTACCCCGCAAGGTGAGTCAACAGCTTGGCACTTTAGCTTCTTTTCAGCGGATGGAGCATTACCCGAAACTTTAATTTCGGGAAAGGAAAAGGTCTTTTTCTCTCATTTCATCAAGAAACATGCTGAGAAGCAGGAGGTGTTTACTGATGAATTGCTTGGACTTTACGCTAAATCGTATTCGAAGCCTCACACCCTGCATGCTGCATTCGAATACTATCGCGCGCTTCCGCAATCTGTGCTGCAGAACAAAGAACTGTTGGCTCAAAGCAAACTGACTATGCCGCTACTGGCAGTGGCGGGTGACGGGCGAGGCAGTCTTGGTCAGACTCAAATTGATCAGATGAATAAGTACGCCACGAACGTACAAGGGCATGTGCTGCCTGGCTGTGGTCATTGGCTGATGGAGGAGTGCCCAACATTGGTCAAACCACTGCTAGTTGACTTCTTTGATGGGCAATAACTAAGGCGGGACCTGTAAGATGCCAACAGAGTGGCTGTTGGCGCTGCAAGGATTTTATCCATACAGTATTGCCTGCAAAAACGCAGTAATCAGCATGCGCTATATTCTTCTAACAGTAATATCACTGCCTACTTTTACTAAGGTTTTATACATGCCCGCTATTAGAGTTTTTACATTAGCCATCCTATTCATGCTGCCCATTGCCTCTCAAGCAGAGGGCGGAGGTGATCGTGTTATAGAACGATATGAAAAAATGCGAGACGCACGAATTGCAGAGCGGGCTAAAAGCCTGGGCGAGGACACACAGCCTGTTGCTGAGCAGAATATGAAGAGCGAAGAGTCAGAGGGGTAACTTGGACGCTCAGTATGTAGTGGTCTAACGAAGTCTATCATCACTCCTATTTTTGTAATTATGAAAACTGGAGTGTCCTCGAAAGCCGTTTCATATGTCAGGTACTTCGCCCGGCCGCTCGGCCACTTATGTGAACTATTGTTCAGCGATCGCAGAGTCTGAAAGGTTATTCAGGGTACTGCAACATTCGTGAGGTCAGGTGTTCAAGGCGTCTGCCCCCGCATCTACTGTGCATGGTGAATGGATGTTGCTTAGGCAAACTGCTCAATCCGAGCAGTTACAGAGCTTCATCACGCGCCAGCGTGATAGCCCGTAGAGCCGGGGGGCATTATTGAGGTGTTTACGTGCCAAAGAACTTGTTAGTAAAGCTCAGCCTGATTGCGGTTTCACTTGCACTTGCAGCCTGTGGCAAGCCTTCCCCTATAGAAGAAGCCGAATCACTGGCAACCGTTCGCATTGAAACCATCGAAACCCAAGCATTATCGATCCGCAGCGAACTCAGCGGGCGAATCGCAGCACCGCGCAGCGCAGAAGTGCGGGCCCGTGTCGCCGGCGTGGTGCTCGAGCGCACTTTCCGCGAAGGCAGCGACGTAAAAAAAGGCGACGTGCTATTTCGCATCGACCCGGCACCGTTTAAGGCCGACCTGGACACTGCCCAGGCCGGCCTGCGCAAAGCAGAGGCCAATGCCCTCCAGGCGCGCTTGCAAGAACTACGTTACGCCCAGTTGATCGACGGCAAGGCCATCAGCGGCCAGGATTATGACAACGCCCGGGCCAGCGTCCGACAGACCGCTGCCGACGTGGCCGCCAACAAGGCCGCCGTGGAACGGGCGAAACTCAATCTGGGTTACGCCACGGTCACGGCGCCGATCTCCGGGCGCATCGGTCGCGCGCTGGTGACGGAAGGGGCACTGGTCGGGCAGAGCGAAACCACACCGCTGGCGTTGATTCAGCAACTGAACCCGATTCACGCCGACCTCACCCAATCGACCCGTGAACTCATTGACCTGCGCCGCGCCTTCCGTTCCGGCCAGTTAAAGGAAGTGGGTCAGGGTCAGGCCAAAGCCACATTGATTCAGGATGACGGTAGCCTCTATCCGCTGCCGGGCAAGCTGCTGTTCACCGACATTACCGTCGACCCGGGCACCGGCCAGATCATCCTGCGCAGCGAATTTCCCAACCCGGACCTCGATTTACTGCCGGGGAGTTTCGTGCGCGTGCGTCTGGAACAAGCGGTGAATCAGCAAGGAATCAGCGTGCCACAACGGGCCATTCAACGTGACAGCGCTGGTGTTGCTCAGGTGCTGATGCTCGATGCGGACCTGCGCGTCGGCCAGCAAACGGTTGAACTGAGCGCCGTGCAAAACGATCGCTGGATCGTCACCGCAGGCCTCAAGCCCGGCGACCGCATCGTCACCGAAGGCCTGCAACACGCCAAACCCGGCGAGAAAGTGCAAATCGACGACACCCCTATTCCACTTGCCCAGGCTTCTGGTCAGTAAGCAGGACGCTTTTTATGCCGCAGTTCTTTATCGATCGCCCGGTATTTGCCTGGGTGGTCGCCCTGTTCATCCTGCTGGCCGGCGCGTTGGCCATTCCGCAGTTGCCCGTGGCGCAATACCCCAACGTCGCACCGCCAAAAGTCGAGATCCAGGCGTCGTACCCAGGTGCGTCAGCGCAAACCGTCGACGAAAGCGTGGTCAGCCTGATTGAGGAAGAACTCAACGGCACCAGTCACCTGCTGTATTTCGAATCGCAAAGCAGTCTTGGCAGCGCCACTATCACCGTCACCTTCAAACCCGGAACCGATCCGGATATGGCTCAGGTCGATGTACAGAACCGTCTCAAGGCGGTTGAGTCACGTCTGCCGCAAGCAGTGATCCAACAAGGCTTGCAGGTGGAGAAAGTCTCGACCAGCTTCCTGCTGTTGATCACCCTGACCTCCAATGATGGCTCGCTCGATAACGTGACGCTCAGCGATTACCTAGCGCGCAACGTGATGAACGAGATCAAGCGTCTGGACGGCGTGGGCAAGGCCTCACTGTATGGTGCCGAACGGGCGATGCGGATCTGGATCGACCCGCAAAAGCTGATCGGATTCAACCTCACACCCTCTGACGTCAATACAGCCATTGTCGAGCAGAACGCCCAAGTCTCGGCAGGCACCATCGGCGATTTGCCGACCCGCACCACCCAGGAAATCACCGCGACTATTCTGGTGAAAGGCCAGTTGTCGACCCCGGAAGAATTCGCCGACATCGTGCTCAAGGCCAGTCCCGACGGCTCCACCGTGCGCATCGGCGATGTGGCGAGAGTTGAAATTGGCAGTCAGGAGTACCAGTTTTCGACCCGCCTCAATGGCAAGCCATCAACGGCCATCAGCGTACAGTTGGCACCTGGGGCAAACGCCTTGGAAACCGCCGGCCTTATCAAGGCCAAAATGGATGAGCTGTCGCGCTACTTCCCGTCCGGCGTGGAATATCAGCTGCCATTCGACACGTCTCCGTTCGTCAAAGTATCGATCACCAAAGTGGTTTACACCCTGGTCGAAGCGATGGTGCTGGTGTTCGCAGTGATGTTTCTGTTCCTGCAAAACATCCGCTATACCCTGATTCCAACCCTGGTGGTGCCGGTGGCGCTGATGGGCACTTTGGCCACCTTGTTGGCACTGGGTTTCTCGATCAACGTGCTGACAATGTTCGGTATGGTACTGGCCATCGGCATTTTGGTGGACGATGCCATCGTGGTTGTCGAGAACGTCGAGCGGATCATGGCCAACGAAGGCCTGTCGCCCATAGAGGCAACACGCAAGGCCATGCATCAGATTACCGGGGCTATCGTCGGCATTACCCTGGTGCTGGTGGCGGTATTTATCCCGATGGCATTCATGCCAGGCACGGTGGGAGTGATCTACCAGCAGTTCTCGCTATCGATGGCCACTTCCATTCTGTTCTCCGCGTTTCTCGCCCTGACCCTGACGCCAGCCCTCTGCGCCACTTTGCTCAAACCCATCCCCAAAGGCGAACACCACGCTAAAGGTGGTTTCTTTGGCTGGTTCAATAGACGCTTTGAGCAATTGACCACACGTTATGAAGGCTGGGTGGTTTATGCGCTGAAACGTAGTGGTCGTTATTTGCTGATCTATGGTGTGCTGCTGATCGGCCTGGTGATCTGCTTCAATCGACTGCCCACCTCGTTCCTGCCGGTCGAGGACCAGGGCTATACCATCACCGACATCCAGCTGCCACCTGGCGCGAGCAGAAATCGCACGATACAGGTGGTCGAACAGATTGAGGCGCACAACGCCACAGAACCGGCGATTGCTGATAGCACTATCATTCTGGGCTTCAGTTTTTCCGGCAGCGGCCAGAATGCAGCGTTGGCGTTCAGCACACTCAAGGATTGGTCAGAACGCGGCAGTGACGACTCTGCCGCCTCCATCGCCGACCGTGCCAGCCTCGCCTTTGGCCAAATCAAGGACGCCGTGGCTTACTCCGTACTGCCTCCTCCAGTGGACGGTCTGGGCAACTCCAGTGGTTTTGAATTCCGTTTGCAGGACCGAGGCGGTTTAGGCCACAAAGCTTTGATGCAAGCACGCATGGCGTTGCTCGAGGCCGCAGAGAAAAGCCCGGTCCTGATGAACGTGCGCGAAAGTGCATTGGCCGAAGCGCCGCAAGTGCAACTGATCGTTGACCGCAGACAAGCCAATGCCATGGGGGTTTCGTTTGCCGATATCGGCAGCGTATTGTCCACTGCAGTCGGATCGGCCTACATCAACGATTTCCCTAACCAGGGACGGATGCAACGCGTCGTGGTGCAGGCCGTAGGCGATCAGCGCAGCCAGATGGGTGACTTGCTGCAAATGCATGTGCGCAACAATACCGGCAAAATGGTGCCGCTGGCAGCGTTCGTGCAGGCTAAATGGACTCAGGGTCCGACACAGTTGACGCGCTACAACGGCTATCCAGCCATCAGCATCTCCGGTGAACCGGCCCCTGGTTACAGCTCGGGTGAAGCCATGGCTGAAATCGAACGACTGGTGGCGCAAGGGCCGGCAGGGTTGGGTCAGGAGTGGACTGGGTTGTCGTTGCAAGAGCGCTTGTCGGGCAGTCAGGCGCCACTTCTATTGGGGTTGTCGCTGTTGATTGTGTTCCTGTGCCTGGCTGCGTTGTATGAGAGTTGGTCAATCCCAACCTCGGTATTGCTAGTGGTGCCGTTGGGGGTATTAGGCGCGGTACTGGCCGTGACCCTGCGCGACATGCCCAACGACGTGTTCTTCAAGGTTGGGTTGGTCACCATCATCGGCCTGTCGGCGAAAAATGCGATCCTGATCATCGAGTTCGCCAAGCGCCTGTACGACGAGGGCCAGGACCTGATCGACGCCACGGTGCAAGCCGCACGCTTGCGTCTGCGGCCTATTGTCATGACCTCTCTGGCATTTATCCTCGGCGTGGTGCCATTGGCAATAGCCACCGGTGCCAGCTCGGCGAGCCAGCAGGCTATTGGCACCGGGGTGATCGGAGGGATGATCACCGCGACGCTCGCGGTCGTGTTTGTTCCGGTGTTCTTCGTGACCGTGATGAAGCTGATCCGCAAACGCGTCAAAGTTAGTAAGTAACAACCGATTATTCATTCCGATGCAGTACGTCGGAATGCAGGCGGGGGGCGGACGCTGTCCTTATTTTTCAGATGGAAGTCGCAAAATGACTCATGCCGAGTAAGTAATACTTGGTGGTCACAGTTGAAATAGATTTCATCGGTTGGCACTCATCAAGTTTATAAAGTGCTGCCGTAGTGTGCGGGTACAGACTAATACTAATTTTATTATTAATTTCAGCTTAATCACCTTGTGCTACCCTTCGCCAGTTCTCAAAAAAGAGCCTATTTATGTGCCGTTTGTTTACTCTGTTGTTGATGTTGTTTTCAGGATTCTCCCATGCAGGGGGCAGTCTATTTGATGTTAAACCTGAGTTTCTTCCCGCAGAAAAAGCATTTGCGTTCAGTTCTCAGCGTCTTCCCTCAGGGGAAACTCAACTCTACTGGCAAGTCGCCGATGGGTATTACCTGTATCAGCAACGTTTAACATTCGATGGTTTGGCCCAAGAAAATACTCCGCCGTTTCCTGACGGTGAAGTTCACAGCGATGAGTTTTTCGGCACCCAGCAAGTCTATCGGCAGGGGCTGGAGTTGAAGCTTCCAGCCGAGGCCAGCGGTAAAATCAAGGTGGGCTGGCAGGGCTGCGCCGATGCCGGTTTGTGCTATCCACCGCAGTCAGTGGTCGTTGACCTGGGCGGTAGCCCGTCGGCAACCACTCCTGCCGAAGCACCCGATCAAGCACTTGCCAGTGGTCTTCAGCAACGAGCACTTGGCTGGAGCCTGCTGATCTTCTTCGGTCTGGGCTTGCTGCTGGCGTTTGCCCCTTGCTCTCTTCCCATGCTGCCGATTCTTGCAGGACTGGTAGTCGGCAGTGGCGCGAGCCCGCGGCGCGGTTTTGCCCTGGCTGGTAGCTATGTGTTCTGCATGGCGTTGGTATACGCCTCCATGGGTGTGCTTGCTGCCATGCTGGGCGCCAACCTCCAGGCGTTGCTGCAACAACCGTGGGTGCTGGGTAGTTTTGCTGCGGTATTCATCCTGCTGTCGTTGCCGATGTTTGGTTTTTTCGAATTGCAGTTGCCCGCCTTCCTGCGCGATCGCCTGGAAAATGCCAGTCGCCAACGAAATGGTGGCAGCCTGGTGGGCGCCGGAGTCCTGGGCGCGTTGTCAGGACTATTGGTGGGTCCGTGCATGACAGCCCCTCTCGCTGGCGCGCTGCTATACATCGCGCAAAGCGGTAACGCACTGCACGGTGGTCTTATTCTGTTCGCCATGGGCCTGGGCATTGGTCTTCCCTTGTTGTTGCTCGTCACTGTTGGCAACCGCTTCCTGCCCAAACCAGGGGCGTGGATGAACTTGCTAAAAGGCGCCTTCGGATTCCTGTTTCTGGGAACGGCGATCTACATGCTGAGACCAGTATTGGATGAGTCGATTTGGATCGGACTGTGGGGCACGTTGTCGCTGGCCCTGGCTTATGCTGTCTGGCATCAACGCCAACCAGCGGCCCGGACGACTCACATGTTCGGCATTGCTTCTGTTGTGTTTGGTGTCTGGGGTAGTCTGCTTGTCGTCGGCGCTGCTGGTGGCTCAGATGATCTCTGGCAACCATTGAAGGTATATAGAGCAACCACTACCAGCGCTGCATCGCAACCGTCGGGACATGATGCGTTCTCCACCATTAAGTCTGCGACTGAGTTGCAAAACGAGCTGGATTCGGCGAGGGCAAGTGGGCAGTGGGTGCTGCTGGATTACTACGCCGACTGGTGTGTGTCTTGCCGAGTGATGGAAAAGGAAGTGTTTGGCCAACCACAGGTAATGGACGCATTGAAGGATGTGCGCCTGCTGCGCCTGGACGTCACCGCTGACAACGCTGATAGCCGTGAGTTGTTGAGCCGCTATAAGGTACCGGGGCCTCCAAGCTTTTTATGGATCGGGCCGGACGCAGAGGAGCGTCGTAGTCAGCGTATTACTGGGCAGGTTGACGCCGAGGCGTTTCTTCAGAGTTGGAACCAAGCTAAGGAAGGTAGTTGATGCTTACATTCAATATTGGCAGTTTTGTAATTTCACTGAGCCATCTGTTGCTGATCAGCGCGTTATTGGTCGCCACCCTGATTGGGCGTCGAGTGGCCAAACAGGGTGGGGAACGCCTGGATTCGGTGCTGTTCTGGCTGTTGATGCTGGGACTTTTGATAGCCCGAGCGAGCTTCGTTCTCGTCTATCGAGAGCACTATGGCAGTGACCTCTGGCGCATCATCGATGTACGTGACGGCGGTTTCCTTGCCTTGCCGGGTGCAATCGCGGTGGTGATTGGGGCTCTGATCTGGGGCTGGCGAAGTGCAGCGCTGCGTCGACCACTGGCTGCGTCGGTGGTTGCCGGCATGCTCCTGTGGGGCTTGGGGACACTATCGCTGAGCGTTTACGAGCAAGGTACGCGTTTGCCGGAAATACCTGTGCGCACGACCACTGGAGAGACCGTACAACTCACGCACTATCAAGGGCGTCCACTGGTGATCAACTTGTGGGCCACCTGGTGCCCTCCCTGCCGTCGTGAAATGCCTGTGCTGCAGAAAGCTCAGGAACAGCGTCCAGATGTGAACTTTCTCTTCGTGAACCAAGGTGAAGGATCGGATATCGTCAATAAGTTTCTCTCCAGCCAAAAACTAAGCCTGAACAACATTTTATTTGACGGAGGCGGACGACTTGGCCAGATCGTTGGTTCGATGGCGTTACCAACGACCCTGTTCTACAGTGCAGACGGCAAATTAGTGAGCAGCCATCTAGGGGAGCTATCAGATGCAAGCCTGGCTCGAGCACTCGAACAATTCGAAGAGCGCTGACGGAGCTTAGCTAACGAAGGAGCTACACGCTCGTTTAGCGGCTATTTTCTCTTAGTGCTACATCGTTAACGACTCACAAAAATCTACCCCCCCCCTTGAGAGCAAGTAACTAACTATGGAATGGATTGCGGACCCCACCGCGTGGCTTGGTTTGCTGACACTGATCGTGTTGGAGCTAGTCCTCGGAATAGACAATCTTGTTTTTATTGCAATTCTTGCCGACAAATTGCCACCCGAGCAACGCGACCGGGCACGACTCATCGGGCTTTCGCTTGCACTTCTTATGCGGCTGGGCCTGCTTGCGGGTATTTCGTGGATGGTAACGCTGACCAAGCCATTGGTGACGGTATTTGATCATGTGTTCTCCGGCCGAGATCTGATCATGCTGTTCGGCGGTGTGTTCCTGCTGTTCAAAGCGACGATGGAGCTTCATGAGCGCCTCGAAGGGCATGTAGCGCAACGTACGGGCAACGTCAGCTATGCGCTGTTCTGGCCGATCGTCTTGCAGATTGTGGTGCTTGACGCCGTCTTCTCGCTGGATGCCGTGATCACCGCCGTGGGGATGGTTGATGAACTCTCGATCATGATGATCGCTGTTATCTTCTCCATCGGTATCATGATTGTCGCCAGTAAGCCATTGACCCACTTCGTCAACTCACACCCCACTGTGATCATGCTATGTCTGGGGTTCTTGATGATGATTGGCTTCAGTCTTACGGCTGAGGGTCTTGGCTTCCATATTCCAAAGGGCTATCTCTACGCTGCCATTGGCTTCTCCATCCTCATCGAATTGTTCAACCAGATTGCCCGCGCACGTCGCAAGAAATCCTTGCAGGGCCAGCACTCAATGCGAGTCAGAACGGCGCATGCTGTTTTGCGTTTGCTGGGAGGCAAACAACTGGAACAGGACGAGGTGGGTGAAGAAGTCGTTGATATGGTCGGGAGCGATGGCCTGGAACCTGTTTTTGATCGACGCGAGCGGGTCATGATCAGCGGAGTACTCAGGCTTGCAGAACGGAGCGTTCGGTCAATCATGACCCCAGGCACTGAGATTGATCAGATCAAACTCACCAGTCCATGGACCGAACTTGAGGGCGTACTGATCAACTCCCCTCATTCCAGGCTTCCCGTCACCCGTAACGGCCGTGTAAGCGAAGCACTGGGCTTCGTCCAGAAAAAGGATGTGCTCAACGTATTGCTTGAAGGCAATCAGGCACAGATTGAAGAACTGGTACGTCCTGCGCTCAGATTGTCGGAGAGGTTGACGATTCTCAATGCACTGGAGCAATTGCGCAAAGAGTCCACGCACATCGCCTTCGTGGTCAACGAGCGTGACGGGGTGATCGGGCTGTTAACCGTGACCGACATTCTTGAATCCATCGCCGGAGACCTGCCTGATACCAGCGACCTTGAGCGCTTATCCGCGGCACACCAATGAACGATGCTTCTCCACTCTGGTCATTGACGCCACAAAGGCCGCGGCCAAAGGAAGGCATCTGTTGTAGTGGTCTGATGAACCTGGAAACCCACTGACTGGTTGCCACAAGCTTTGGGCTCCCGCGGGGCTCGCCGAGGGCGACCGATATCTCCCACAGGGGCAGTACGATCGGGCGCTCAACCGGCGCAATTCAGCAAGGTGGGATCGCCAGCCGCTTATGTGGTTGGCGAGTCAGCAATATAGGAAGGATGCAGGGATAGATTTCATTGGTCACAACCAATGCAATTAGATGGTCAGATCGAATGCAAACGCCCGGTCAAATGGAATGCAAATGGGTGGTCAGTGCGAATGCAAACGGGTGGTCAAGTGCGATGCAATTTCGCACCGTGAGTGCAAATGGTGAGCTGGAGGTTCCGGGCGGATACACCCTCGAAGCGCGCCATGCCGACAAGGTCAGAGGTCTGGAGGACAGCAACGTACAGTGGATCCAGCGAAAGCTGTTCTTTTCGATTTCCGACCTTTTCGAAGTGATGACCCGGCGTCGAAAATTTTCCAGATGTTACGTGTCTGGAAGTGATTGGCGGCCTGATCTCTTACACCTCAAAAGACTCAGGGTTCGAGCAGGAGTTGTCACGCCAGCTTGGGAGAAAGCCCGATGGCAGACTTCAATCCTTCGAGAGCTTGTATGAAAAAGGTGCAGTGCCAGGCAGCATTCTGATTTTGTTGGCTGTGGCAGCCGGTGAGGTCGTCACGGTGGTACCAGGTAATCTTTGGAGGGTAAGGGGCGAGCTGAAAGCCAGCTGGAGGAAGGACATATTGGAGCAAAATCCGCCGATCGGTCTGATGCCGGTCTGTGGGCCGATCCTCAAGGATGCCAGGGAAGTTGCTCGGTATCTTCATACGAAAATGCAAAAGTTATCGACTACACAGCAGCAGGTCGGCATCGTTCTCAAGCACAAAACGCAGAAAGTTTTTGTCGTCACCCTCCCTGTTGCAAGCGATTACGCCACGTTCAATCGGGAGGCTCTCTTCCCAAAGGGTCACGACGGTAATCCAATGCTCCCGGAAACATTCCGCGTTCACGGTTTCTACCACTCGATGAATCCGGACCCGGTAAACCGACTGCCCTCCACAGACGTCGAGCTTTATAAAAACTTCTTCTCTCCCACGGACATGCGAGTCGGTCTTGGCCGGGTTGCCGTTGCGCCTCATCATCGCCTGTTTCTGTGCACGCCCGATGGGGCGGTATTACGTTTTGCCAAGCCGGAGTCCGAGGGCGTTCGTCGATTGGGTGGCGGCTGCCGGGGTCTTGGGTGTCCTTTATACGAGTAAGGTCTGGCCACGGGCCGGTAGGGTTAGCGTTCCCGATACCGTCGTGGCCGTCGATCCGGAGGCGATGCAGTGATTACTCACCATTACGGCTGTGCCGGTAATCGCTCACCGCTTCATACACGGCTTTGCGCAACCGGTTGATGCCGCCAATGGGGCGATGAGCCTCAAGGCCAAACCACGGGTTGAACGACTGGTTATCGCATTGCACGTTCAGCGTAGGCGTATCGAAGTCCTGGGCGGGTACTTTGATCCGCGCCACGGTCTCGAAAGGAGCATCGCTTTGCTGCCACTCAATGCTCGTGTCTTCTATCGGCATGTACTTGGCCGGGTCCTGGCGCTGTATCTGCAGGACGAAACAGGCCGGTACCCGGTCGGTCGACAGTTGCTGGTTCAGCGCATTGCGCAGGAAGTTCGGCAACTTCTGGTTTTGCGCAGGCAGGGTGTAAGTCGGGCAGCTTGCCGGATCGGGCATGACGCGGAACTTGGCATTGGCTTCGCCGAATTTGTAGGGCGAAACCGAAAAGTAAGTCGTCTGGGCCGGGCTTTCCGGGGCGGGTGAAAGTGTCGCCAGCGCGATAAACAGATGGCGAACCTGCCAGGTCCGTGGGTCCCAACCTGGAAAGAACGCCATCAGCTTCTTGCCGTCAGCCTGTGCGGCTACATTCTGACGGTACTCGGCGACATCGCTGACGAAGAAATTCGGATGGCTGAACATCACGAAGTCCTGTTCGCCACGACTCTTCTGATCATTCAGCAGTTGTTTGCCGGGCACATCGAGCAACTTGATCGCCATGCCCCGTGCGTCGCGGATGCTGTCGAATTGCGGGTAGGCATTGCCGTTGGACAGCCGCATCGTCGCTTGCCAGGTTTTGTCGGGTTCGCTGAACACACCCTGACGCAGTTCGTCCGCCAGATCCGGCAGCACCTGAACCTCGGCCTTCACGCAGCCATGGGCCTTGGCATGGGCGTCGCGCAGGTAGCGGGTGCTTTCACGGTGCTGATCGACGATGCGCACGGCCGTCTGGATGATGTCTTGGGTCATCGCTGATTCGCCATCAGGAATCAGTTCTTCTGCCGAAACCGGGCCGCTGTGCTGCCAGGCGAACCAGGCCGTGGCCAGCGCCCAGCCGAGCAATCCAAGACCCAACGACCACAACAGGGTTTTGCCGAGAAAGGCGCCAAAACGCATCCAGAGTCTGCTCATGGCAATTGTGCCTCCAGCGGGCCGCCCAGCACTTTCAGATACTCCAGCAGCGCCCAGCGCTCTTCTGGCTGCAGCAGGCGACCGATGACGCCGTTGCCACGCTTGCCTGCCCGGAATTCGTGGCCGCTGTTGTGATTGCCGGTGATGCGCGTGTCGAACAAAAATCCATTGGTGAAAGCCTCGGTGCGATAGCCGAGGTGACTCGGGTCGTACTCGAACGTGCCCTTGTAGAAGGTGGTTGTGCGTTCATCCTGGGGCGAGAGCAGCTGATAAATGCTCGGCACCGAACCGTTATGCAGAAATGGCGCGGTGGCCCAGACTCCCGCCAATGGTCGAGCCTTGTAGGCGCGCAATTCGCGCACGCCAATCGGCAGGCCGAAGCCGTCCATGTCCGGTCGTTCGGCCGTAGGAATGTTTGCTTCACGGAAGGCCCGGTTTCCGACGAAAGCGGTGACGTAGGCCAACCCTTTAGCCGATGAGAGCTTGCTCAAATCCAGCGATTCAGTGGGCGTCGGCTGCAACTGAACATCCAGTTGCGCCAGCTCTGCCGGGTCCCATTGCAAGGCTGTGAGGTCGAAGCGATGGTCGGCGATGTTATTGGCCGCGCCCGGGTCTGTGCCGATGAACTCCACGGGCAGCATTTTCAAATGTTGCACCCAGCGCCCGTCGCTCTGGACCGATCGAGGTACATGGCAGCCGGCGCAGTTCTCGGTGAATAATTCGCGACCTTTTGCTGCCTGGGTCTTGTCGATGGCGCCCAGCAGTTCCTCCGGCCAGGCTGGGGGTTTGAGCCGCTGCAGGGTTTGTTCGATCAGGTGCAGATCGCGCAAGCGGACACTGGACGGATAACGTGCGTCTCCTTTAAGCGGTTGGCCGTTAACGTCGAAGAAATTCAGCGTCGCACCCACACCCAAGGCCTCACCGATGTTGCGGGCCATCGGTTGCTGCGCCGAACCGTTCCACTGCACCCAGTCGAAGGTCCACATGTCCCACAGTTGCGGATAGTCGACCGGAGCATTGGCTACACGGTAGTTGGCGGGGGAAATCGCATCGCCGAAACTGGCGTTGGCAATGCGCCCGAAAGCGTCGGTGCGGCCGGGGCCTTCTTCGGTGGGATAGAGCCCGCGATGGGTGTCGTTCCAGGCCACCTTCAAGAAGATATCGAGAGAGACTTTGACGTCTTTGCGCAGTTGTTGATGCCGGGCCTCGTAGTCCTGGCCCAATACGTTGCGTGCGAAACGTTCGAATTTCCATGGGTTGTAGTAAGTCGACGTCAGACTCGCTACCAGCGCTTGTCCGAAACTGCCGCCGTGTAACGTAGGAACGCTGGATGGCAGAACGTGCTGCGCCGAACCGCCATCGATGCGCACGGCCTGGCCGTTAAAGCGCAGTTCGCCGGTGTGGCAGGCAGCGCAGGTGATGTCCAGAAACTCGTCCTGGCTTCCAGGGTTCTGATGGCGGGCAAAGCCCACTGGCAGATTGCCGGGGTTGTTCGGCGTGGGTCTCTGGCTGGGGTCGATCAGAAAACCGAAGCGGGCGAGGTATTCGGGAGCGGCGAATCGCTGTTGCGAGAACGGCAATTCGAGGGCCTTGAACCAGTCATAGCGCAAGCCCTTGACCTGAGTGCCCTGGGGCGTGAAGTAGTAAATCTCGCGGTCGCTGGCGCTCCATTGCTCCAGGTAATGCACTTGCTGCACGGGGGGCCAGACCGGCAGTTTCGGGTTGGCGACGTAGTACAGAACCACGGCGAGGCCCAGCCCCAGCAGGACTGCGAACAGAACCAGCAAGCGAAAGAAGAGGCGCAAGATAAACATCCTTGTCGATTTGAAGCTCCCTTATGCCTCAGTACCTGAGGTGCGGCAAGTGGCCATTACGCCAGATGCTGGGGTTTTGCTATTGGTTTCTGTGGGCGCAAGATGACAGAAGCTTCATCAGCCCATTCCCGAAATGCGTTAAAACACCTGAACTTATCAGAAGTTTCCTGCTCTCATGCCGGTAGCCATTGGTCGTGGCCGCCTGATAAGCTCGCGGCTTTATTCGATTGCCCTTTAGGCGCATGAACAAGGAAATAGCATGAAACAGCATCGGTTGGCGGCGGCGGTGGCCCTGGTTAGCCTGGTACTTGCGGGTTGTGATTCGCAGACCAGCGTAGAGCTGAAAACCCCGGCGCAAAAAGCTTCCTACGGGATTGGCCTGAACATGGGCAAGAGCCTGGCTCAGGAAGGCATGGATGACCTGGACTCCAAAGCCGTAGCCCAAGGCATCGAAGATGCCGTCGGCAAGAAAGAGCAGAAGCTGAAGGATGACGAACTGGTCGAAGCCTTCGCAGCACTGCAAAAGCGTGCTGAAGAGCGTATGGCCAAAATGAGCGAAGAGTCGGCAGCTGCCGGCAAGAAATTCCTCGAAGACAACGCCAAGAAAGCCGGTGTAACCACCACCGCTTCGGGCCTGCAGTATGAGGTGGTCAAGAAAGCCGATGGCGCACAGCCTAAGCCGACCGACGTAGTGTCCGTTCACTACACCGGCACCCTGACCAACGGCACCGTTTTCGACAGTTCCGTCGAGCGTGGCAGCCCGATCGATCTGCCGGTCAGCGGTGTGATTCCGGGTTGGGTCGAAGGCCTGCAACTGATGCACGTTGGTGAGAAGTACAAACTGTACATCCCTAGCGAACTGGCTTACGGCGCCCAAAGCCCAAGCCCGGCGATTCCAGCCAACTCGGTGCTGGTATTCGATCTGGAACTGCTGGCAATCAAGGATCCAGCAAAACAAGACGCCGTTACCAAGTAATCAGCGTCTGCTCTAAAAACAACGCCTCGCTTATGCGGGGCGTTGTTGCATCTGGCGTTCAGCAAAGGTAAACAAAGCGAACGGATGCTGTAGGCTGGAGTCATAGCCATTGAGGACGCCCGTGCTAGCCGCGCCAGAGCGCCAAGTCAATGAAATCTTGGGTTTTTTTATGTGAGTAAAAAACGCCCGATCTGAGTTAGGCCCTTATGAAACGGGGCTTTCAGCCGTGAAATGCAGCTCTGTTCACAAGGTTATCCACAATTTGTGTGGATAACATTTCAGTGGGAGGAATGATGAAAACGCCTTGGAATTTCGCTCGTTTCCTGCCTCTGGCCGGACGCCTGCTCGCGCGTGGACGTTTGCCGACCTTGCTCTTCGCGGTGGCCAGCAAAGGTGCCAGCCAGGGTAACCGGCTGGGCAAGCTCAAGGATGATCTACGCCTGTTGCAGGCACTCTGCCTGGCTTACTGGCGCGGTGAGTATCGGGCCATCAGCCCCAAAGCGCTGATGTCGGTGGTGGCAGGCCTGATGTACTTCCTCAGTCCGCTGGATGCCATTCCGGACTTCATTCCAGTGTTCGGCATGCTCGATGACATCGCGGTGCTGGCCTGGCTGATGAAAGTTCTCGACGATGAGCTCAACGCCTTCCGCGCCTGGCGCAAGCGTCAGTTGCCGGAAAAGCTTGCGGTGGTCGAACGCCTGCCCGATACCCCGGAACAACTTCAACTTCAGGGGCCGAAAAAAAACTGAACTGATTCAATCTCATCCACAGATTGATACCCCCGCGACCTTGGCCGCTGTTAGGATTACACTTCTAGGGAAAAGTGCCGACTCGCTAAGTGTTGTTGTCCTACGGGGTAGTCATGGATATTCAGATAATTACACGCGAAGGAGAGCCCGAGTATGCGGTTCTGCCATGGGCTCAGTATCAGGCTCTACTAAAAGCAGCAGGCATCAATGAACAACCGCCGCGGGTCGCCCCAGAGCGTCACGCAGCAACACCAGACCAGATTCTTCCGGGTCTGGATCAACTACGCAGTTTGCGCGAAGGGAAGGGCATCGCCATCGAGGCGTTGGCCCGCACGGTAGGCATCAGCCCGTCTTATCTGGCCTTGATCGAAAGTGGCGAGCGTCTACCCGATGCTGCGATTCGCCGCAGCCTGGCCTGGGAATTGACGGTGCCAGGGTGGAGGGATGAATCGTGAGCGTACGCATCAGTCGTCAACATTGGGACGGGTTGCTGGGCGAACTGGATCAGGCGCGCCGCCAGCGTCATCTTCTGACATACCGGGCGTTGCTTGAACGTTTGCAACTGCCCACACCGGCCATGCAAACCTTGACCGCCGCCCTTGAACATCTGGCCGCGCTGGACGCCAAGGCCGAGCAGCCATTGCGCAGTTCGCTGGTGATCAGCCAGGGCGCCAGTCGCCTGCCACGCACCGGATTCTTTGAATGTGTCGAACGTCTGGGGCGTTTCTCCGGGCCGTCCGATGGGGTGGCCGCAGCATCCTGGCATGCCTCGGAAGTGGTGCGGGTGTTCGAGTACGAATACCCCGAATCGGCAGAGGCCTGAGTGTTTCTACGACTCAAGGCGAAGGCCAGTTACTGGCTGGCGCGTAGGCTGTTTCACTGGTCGTGGTTTGTGCGTCAGCCGCGTGGCTGGAGCTGGCTCGAAGGCCAGTTCGCACGCATGGCGAACCTGGGTGATGTTGGCGCCCAGAGCTTCTATGGCCACATCCTGACCTTTCGCGGCGTCGGCCTTGGCGCTCGCGAAGAAGGAGTGCGATTGTTGCGCCTGGCGGCGTTGGCGGGGGATGGCAAAGCGGCGTATCAGGTGGGCGTGATTAGTCTGGCAGGGACGCCGAGCAAGGCGCCGGATGCGGTTGAAGCTGCGCGCTGGTGGGGCATGGCTGCGAAGGCCGGGCATCCGTTGGCTGAGCTCAAGCTGAAAGAGTTGGCTGCTCGTGGTCATGGGCAATAACCCAAACCTGTGTTGTATGAGCGGACGCCATCGCGAGCAAGCTCGCTCCCACAGGGGATTTGTGAACGAGGCAGATCCAATGTGGGAGCGAGCTTGCTCGCGATGGTGTCAGACAACTCAGCGTTGACCTTCCAGCAAGGCCTCCTCTTTCCCAGGCACCGCGAGACTATCAATCACATGCACGCTATACCCCGGCACATTCTTCGCGTGATGCTTGGCCTGCGATGCCATCTCCGCCAACTGGCTTGCATCGAGTTGTCCACAGGCCTGTGGATGTAAATGCACCACGCCGATCGACAGTGACAGCAATTCAAACTCCTGGCGCACACCCTGGCGGTTTGGGGCGATGAAGCAGCCGGCTTCCAGGTGTTCGCTGCGATAAAAGCGTCGGCATTGGCTCTGGAAGTCGTCCAGCAGTTGGTTCAAGCGTTTGCGCCAGTCTTCCGGGCCGAGTACCAGCAGGAAGTCATCGCCGCCGATATGGCCGACAAAGTCGCGGGAAGGGTCGACGCGATCATTCAGGCATTGCGCCAGGCACAGCAGGACTTCGTCCCCACGGCCGTAGCCGTAGATGTCGTTGAAGGGTTTGAAACTGTCGATGTCGACGTAGCAGATCACCGACTCCCGTTGCTGTTGCAGCAGTCGCGACAGGCATTGCTGGATCGGCACGTTGCCCGGCAGCAGGGTCAGCGGGTTGGCGTAACGGGCTTGCTGGATCTTCAGTTCGGTAATCAGTTTGAGTACGTCGATCACTCGGCCCAGTCCCAGGTAACCGCCGTTGAGGGTGATGATGAAGTCTTCTTCGATGCGCTGCCGCGCGCGGCTGGTGATCAGGCGACTCACTTGTTGCAGCGACTGGCTCATCTCAACGGCGAGGAAGTCATCACTCATTAAACGGCTGATCGGCTTGCGGGCGAACAGGTCGGTGGCAAAAGGCTTGAGCAGTGCATCGGAGAGCGAATGCCGGTGGACGATGCCGCAGGGCTGACCTTGCTCGTCGAGTACCGCCAGGGAGTTCAGGTTGGCCTGGCGGCGAAAGGCTTCCAGGACGGTGGCGGTCGGTGTATCGCGACCCACTGCCGGTTGGTCGTTGAGCAAAGCGCTAAGGTCGCTGACTTCATCATTCAACGCCACCGCTGTGCTTTCCCGTTTGGGCATCAGGGCTCGGGCATCACGAGGTGGATGTTCCTGGGGGCGGCAGAGCAGATAACCCTGAACCAGATCGACGCCCATCTCGGTCAGCACCGCGAGTTCTTCCGGCAGCTCGATACCTTCTGCGATCACTTGTGCCCGCGAGGCCTTGGCGATTTGCAGGATCGAGCCGACGAATTCGCGCTTGAGGGCGTCCTGGTGAATGCCGTCGATGAAGTGTCGATCAATTTTCACGTAGTCCGGACGCAATTCAGACCACAGCCGCAAACTCGAATAGCCTGCGCCCAGATCATCCAGAGCAATGGAAAATCCCATCGCTCGATAGTGATGCAACGCGGTTTGCAGCAGCTCGAAATCGTCGGTCGGGGTTTGTTCAGTCAGTTCTATGACCACCTGACTCGGCGATATGCCGAAATCCTGCAGCAGTTGCAGGGTGCGCCCGGGTTGGTGGGCGGCTTCGAGCAGGGATTCAGGGGAAACGTTGAGGAACAGTTTGCCGGGCAGTTGCTGCTCGTTGAAACGTCGGCAGGCGCTTTGACGGCAAGCGATTTCCAGCTCGCTCAGGCGGCCGGCCTGACGGGCGACGGCGAACAGTGCGAGGGGGGAGTGCAGCGGACTGTTGGAGGGGCCGCGACTGAGGGCTTCGTAACCGACAATACGTCGCTCAGAGAGGGAAATGATCGGCTGGAACAAGCTGTGCAAACCGCTTTGAGCCAGTATGGAACTCAAGGCACTCAGCTGTTCTGTGGTGGTCATGGCTTTCTCTGGCGATAAAAAAGGACTGGGAGCACTCTCTTGGATAAAGAGGGGCTCCCAGTCCTTTATTTCACGACAGAATGATGACTGTATGATGACGCTCCGGGGAGCGTCAGCATTAAATTGCCATCATCTTGCTTGTAACAACTTAGTGCTTGGCTACCGTGGTATTGAGTTTCAGGTAGTCCAACAGAATCCGCCCGGTTTCGCTCAGGTAGGCATCGTCTTCCGGTTTGGTCTTGTCCGGCTCGGCCGCAATAGCATCCTCGTCTTCTTTCTTCAGCTCTTTGAGCGGTTCTTCGCCCTTGGCCTTGCGACGAATGTTTTCCATGACCAGTTGCTTGGCTTCTATGTCGGCGTGTTGCTTACGACGATCGACTTCGTTGAGGCTGACGGTTTTTTCTTCCATTAGCTTCTGGGCCAGGGCCAACTTGTCGCGGATAAACACAAACTCGGCGTCTTTGGCCGAGCGTGCGTCATGCTCGGATTTAAGCTGCGAGATGTAAGGCTTGAACGGGTCGACCGCAGGCTTGATGGCCGCACGGATGGTGTCCCACGGCATGGCTTCTGGCAGTGCGCTTTCGCCGATTTCCTTGGTGTCGATGATCGACGGGTAATCGATGTCCGGCAGTACGCCCTGATGCTGGGTGCTCTGGCCGGAAACCCGGTAGAACTTGGCCAGGGTCAGTTTCAGTTCGCCATGGTTCAGCGGCTGAATGGTCTGCACGGTGCCTTTGCCGAAGGTCTGGCCGCCGATGATCAACGCGCGGTGATAGTCCTGCATGGCGCCGGCAAAAATTTCCGAAGCCGAGGCAGACAAGCGGTTGACCAGCAACGCCATCGGCCCTTTGTAGAAGGCCCCCGGGTTTTCATCTTCCAGCACATCGACCCGGCCATCGGCATTACGCACGAGAACGGTCGGACCTTTGTCGATGAACAGACTGGTCAGCTCGGTGGCTTCCTGCAGGGAACCGCCGCCATTGTTGCGAAGGTCGATGACTACGCCGTCGACCTTGTCTTTCTGCAACTCGGTCAGCAGTTTCTTGACGTCGCGAGTGGTGCTCTTGTAGTCCGGATCGCCAGCACGGAAAGCCTTGAAGTCCAGGTAGAAGGCCGGGATCTCGATGACGCCGAGCTTGTAGTCCTTGCCGTCCTGTTTCAGGTTGAGGACCGACTTCTTCACCGCCTGGTCTTCAAGCTTCACCGCTTCGCGGGTGATCGGGACGATCTTGCTGGTCTGGTCGTTAGGCGCATTGCTGGCCGGGATCACTTCCAGGCGCACCACGGTGCCTTTCGGCCCGCGGATCAACTTGACCACTTCGTCCAGGCGCCAGCCGACCACGTCGACCATTTCTTTGTTGCCCTGGGCAACGCCGATGATCTTGTCGGCCGGTGCGACTTGTTTGGTCTTGTCGGCCGGGCCGGCAGGCACCAGACGCACGACTTTCACCTGGTCGTTGTCGCTCTGCAACACGGCGCCAATGCCCTCGAGGGACAGGCTCATGTTGATGTCGAAGTTCTCCGCGTTATCCGGTGACAGATAGTTGGTGTGCGGGTCGTAGGACATGGCGAAGGTATTGATGTACGCCTGGAAGATATCTTCCGGACGGGTCTGGTCCAGGCGCGCCAATTGATTCTTGTAGCGCTTGGTCAGGGTTTCCTGAATCTGCTTGGAGTCCTTGCCCGCGATCTTCTGCCGCAGCACTTCGTCCTTGACGCGTTTGCGCCACAGGTCGTCGAGTTCTGCGGTGGACTTGAGCCAAGGGGCGTCCTTGCGATCGATCAGCAAGGTTTCCTTGGCGGTGAAGTCGATCTTGTCGACGCCTTTGTTCAACTCGGCAAGGGCGAAGTCCAGACGCGCTTTGACGCGGTCCAGGTAGCGCTTGTAGATGGTGAACCCGGCATTCAGGTCGCCGCTTTTGAGGAAGTCGTCAAACTGGGTTTTCCACTTGTCGAATTCGGCAATGTCGCTGGCCATGAAGTAGCTGCGCGACGGGTCCAGCAGTTTGAGGTAGCTGTCATAGATGATCACGGAGCGCGCGTCATCGAGCGGCGGCTTGCTGTAGTGATGGCGCTTTAGCAACTCGACGACGTTCAGGCTGGCGATCACTTCGTCACGATCAGGCTGAAGCTTGTCCCAGCTATTGGCTGCAAACGAATTGGTCGACATCGGCAACAGACCGATACCAATGAATAGGGCTAGGGCGGTGCTGGGGAAAAAATGCTTCATGCTGATTCGACGCGGGGACAATTGATCACGCATATTAGGCCGTCTTTGAAGTCGCCGGTACCACGAGGGCCGGTCGCATAATGCAAGAAAGCCCGGCGCTACAGCTACGGGCTCAGTCCAGACTCACTATGGAGGCACTGTGAAAGCATTGCAAGGCGTTGAAGGTCAAGTGGCGTGGGTGGAAGAGCCCAGTCCTACATGCGATGTAGGACAAGTTCGGATTCGAGTGGCGGCTGCGGGTCTCAATCGCGCCGATTTGTTACAGAAGGCGGGTCTTTATCCGCCACCGCCGGGAGCCAGTCAGGTACTGGGTCTTGAGTGTTCGGGGGTGATCAGCGAGGTGGGGCCGGGCTCGTCCTGGCAGGTTGGGGATCGGGTCTGCGCCTTGCTGGCCGGGGGCGGGATGGCCGAGGAGGTAGTTGTCGACGGACGGCATGTGTTGCCGGTTCCCGAAGGTTTGTCTCTGGCTGAGGCAGCAGCGCTGCCGGAAGTGTATGCGACCGTTTGGCTGAATTTGTTTCAATTGGCTGCGCTCAAGCCGGGTGAGAAAGTTCTCCTGCATGCCGGAGCAAGTGGAATCGGTTCAGCTGCCATTCAGCTGTGCAAGGCGTTTGGTAACCCGTGCTGGGTCAGCGTCGGTTCCGCCGAGCGTTTGGCTTACTGCGAAGCGCTGGGCGCGCAAGGCGGGGTAGTGCGCAACGGGGATCTGGACCGCTTGAGTGACCTGGGGCCGTTCGATGTGATTCTCGACCCGGTGGGCGGCAACTACGCCGCGCTGAATCTGAAACTGATGGCGCTCGATGGCCGTTGGGTGCTGATCGGCCTGATGGGCGGACGTGAGGCGCAGCTGGATCTGGCGCAGGTGCTGGCCAAGCGCGTGCAATTACTGGGTTCGACCTTGCGCAGTCGCGACGATCAGTTCAAGGCGGATTTGTTCAGTGATCTGAGCCAGCATGTCTGGCCGTTGTTTGCTGAAGGGCGTTTAAGCCCGAAATTGGCCAAGACCTTTCCGATCAAGGACGCCGAAGCGGCGTTTGCGGAGTTGGCGACTAATAAGGTGTCGGGGAAGTTGGTGTTGGTGATCGACGAAAGCCTGACCTGAGAACACCGAACCTGTGGGAGCGAGCCGGCTCCGGGCGGCGTTCCGACGAATCAGGCGACGCGGTCTACCTGTGAGACCGCGTTATCGTTCTTCGCGAGCAGGCTCGCTCCCACATTGATTTTCGGTTACTTCCAGAGATGGATCGGCCAGCCGGCTTTTTCTGCGTGTTCAAGCAACACCGGATCCGGGTTTACCACGTGTGGGAAATCTACTTTCAGCAGCAACGGCAAATCATTACGTGAGTCAGAGTAGAAACTCGCGCCTTCCAGGTTTTCCTCTTCCGCATCCAGCCACTCCAGCAAACGCGTGATCTTGCCTTCGCGGTAGGTCAGCGTGCCCACCGTGTTGCCGCTATAAACCCCATGCGTTACTTCCAGCTCGATGCCGAGAATCTCGTCGATGCCCAAGCGATCGGCAATCGGCCTCACCAGGTGCGTGCCCGATGCCGAAATCACCAAAATCCGGTCGCCGGCCTTGCGATGGGCTGCAATGGCTTTGGTGGCGTCACTGAAAATGATCGGCTCGATGAAGTCTTCCACCCAAGGCCCTACCAAATGGTCGACCTCTTCCGGCGTGCGCCCGATCATCGGCTCCAGACTGAAGGTCATGTACTCCTCCATCCGTAGTTTGCCGTGGCTGTAGGCGTCCATCAGTTCGTTGTTCTGACGCATGAACGACTCGGGATCGACCCAGCCCAAGCGACCCATTTGTTCGCTCCAGAGGGTGGCGCAGTCGCCGTGGATCAGGGTTTCGTCCAAATCAAAAATTGCCAGGGCCATCAGTGCAGTTCTCTCTTCAACATCAGCAAAGTCATCAGGCTACCTCACACAGGGCCGTCGGATCGATGGAAAGCGCCAGACGCTGACCATCGGGATGCAGATCGGCCGCCGAGCGGTTCAGCACATCTACCACCAATTCCACGCCCCGGGCTTCGACCCGGTAGCGAATCACGTTGCCCAACAGGCTGTGGCTGCGGATTTGTGCGTCGAGTTCGCCGTTCAGGCTCAGCTCGATTGCTTCCGGGCGAATCGCGATGCGGTGGGTAATCGGTCGCTGCAGCAGTTTTGTGGCGCTGTCGGCGTCCAGCAGGTTGTAGTTGCCGATGAAACCTGCGGCAAAAAAATCGATGGGTGCGGTGTAAAGGGTCTGGGCGTCGCCGCTCTGTACGATTTTTCCCTGATTCATCAAGAAAATCCGGTCGGACATGGTCAGGGCTTCTTCCTGATCGTGAGTGACGAAAATCGTGGTCAAGCCGAGTTCACGCTGGATCTGACGGATCTGTTCGCGCAAGTGCTTGCGAATCCGTGCATCGAGGGCCGACAGCGGTTCATCCAGCAACAATAGACGTGGCCGGGTCACCAACGAGCGGGCGAGGGCGACTCGCTGGCATTGTCCGCCGGACAGTTGATGCGGATAACGCGCGGCGAAATCGTTGAGTTCCACCAGTTTCAGTACTTCGGCAACACGCTTGTGGCTTTCGTCGGCGTTGACCTTCTGCATGCGCAAACCAAAGGCGACGTTCTGCTCGACGGTCATGTTCGGAAACAGCGCGTAGCTCTGGAACACCATGCCGATCCCGCGTTTCTGCGGGCTCAACGGAACGAGGTCCTGGCCATCGAGCAGGATTTTGCCGCCATCCACCGAGGTCAGCCCGGCGATGCAGCGAAGCAGTGTGGATTTGCCGCAACCGGACGGGCCGAGGAGGGTGACGAACTCACCCTTCTGGATTTCACAGTTGATGTCGCTGAACACCGTGGTGCCCGCGTAGCTTTTCAGTAGGTGTTGGACGCTGACGAAGCTCATTGGCTTTTGTCCTTGTTCAAAATATTGGCAGCCCAGGTCAGAACCAGCACAAAGAAGAAATAGGAAATCACCAGCGCACTGGTGAAGTGGCCGCTGCTGTTGCGCATGTTGTTGAGGTAGACCTGCAGGGTTTCGTAGCGGGTCCCGACGAGGATGTTGGCGAACACGAACTCACCGAACAGGAACGAGAACGACAGCAGCAACGCCACCATCAAACCTTTGCGCAAGTTTGGCAGCACCACCAGGAACGCCGCTTGCCAGGTGCTGGCACCGAGCAGCTGGGCGGAGTCCATCAGGTCGCGCAGGTTGATCGCCTGCAAGTTGTTGGTGATTGCCCGGTACATGAACGGTAGCGCCACGGTGAAGTAGCAACCGATCAGAATCCACGGCGTCCCGACCATCGCGAACGGCCCGGAACCGTAGAGCTGCAATAGACCCACCGACGACACCACCGGCGGCACCGCGAAGGGCAGCAGGATCAGGATGTTCATCAGCGCATCGAGTTTCGGGAAGTGGTAATGCACCACAAACAGCAACGGCAGAATCAGCACCACCGACAGAATCAGCGAGCCGACGCAGACCAGCAGCGATTGGCCGAACGAATGGAGAAACCGCGGATCGCTCCACAGCTCCACGTACCATTTAACGGTGAAGCCGCTGGGCAGAATGGTCGCCGACCAACTGCTGGAGATCGAGTAGATCAGCGTCCCGAGCAATGGCAGCAACAGTATGGCAAAGAGCAAATACACCACCACCCGGTGGTAGATGCCGACGGGGCCCAGTTCAGCGCGAGACATTGTAGCTCCTCTTCAACAACAGCTGATGCACGATGGTCACCAGGGTCATCAGCGCCACCAGCACCACAGCCAGGGCACTGGCCAGGTTCGGGTCCAGGGAAATGTCGCCGGAAACCATCGCCGCGATGCGGATTGTTAGCACGTTGAAGTTGCCGGTGGTCAGGGCGTACACCGTGGCGTAGGCGCCCAGGGCGTTGGCCAGCAGGATCACAAACGTCCCGAGCAGCGCCGGGGTCAGCACTGGCAAACCGATGTGCCGCCAGAACTGCCAGCCATTGGCGCCGAGCAGTGCGGCGGATTCACGCCAGTCTTCGCGCAGGGCATCAAAGGCCGGGTAGAGCAGCAACACGCCGAGCGGGATCTGGAAGTAGGTGTAGAGAATGATCAGCCCGGTTTTCGAATACAGGTTGAAGTCCTGAATGATTCCGGCCTGCTTGAGCATGATGGTGAAGCTGCCATTGAAGCCCAGCAGAATGATGAACGCGAAGGCCAAAGGCACGCCGGCAAAGTTGCTGGTCATGTTGGCGAAGGCGTTGACGAAGTTGCGCAGCTTCGAGTCGACCCGGCGCAGGGAGTAGGCGCCGAGCACCGCGATGATGATCCCGAACACGCTGGACCAGAAACTGATTTCGAGGCTGAACTGGATTGCCTGCAGATAGAACTTCGAATTGAAGATCCTGGTGAAGTTGGCGATGCCCCAGCCGAACTCTTCCGATTGCAGACTATTGATCATCACCCAGGACAGCGGCGCGATCTGGAACACGATAAAGAACAGTGCGAAAGGCACCAGGCACAAGGCTGCGAGCCATTTTCCGCGCGTCATGGTGTTCACTTGAGCAGCTCCCGGCACACAGGTTTGTCGTGGGCCACACCCAGCAGTTCGCAGACGGTGCCGCAGATTTCAGTCTGTTTCGGTGCGGCGTTGGCATTGAAGCTGAAAGCGTCGCCGAGGACGAACAGCGGTACTTCGCGTTCTTCCGGCAGCAGGCCGTTGTGGGAGCGGTCGTTGTTCATGCCATGGTCGGCGGTCACCAGCACCTGATACCCGGTGTCGAGCCAGGTGTGCAGATAGTCGGCCAGAATAATGTCGGCCGAGCGGGCGCTGTTGCGGTACTGCGGGGTGTCGAGACCGTGCTTGTGCCCGGCGTCGTCGATATTCATGGGGTGGACCAGTAAAAAGTTCGGCGCATGACGCAGGCGCAGGTTTTCGGCGTCGGCGAACAGGTGCGAGTCCGGGTAGTGATCGTTCCAGTAGAAATGACCGTGCTGGATTGGCAGGTCCGGGTCGTCGGTGTGACGATCCCGCGTGGCAATAAACGGCGAACGGTTATACAGCTCACTGACCCAGTGATAGGCCGCGGCGGCGGTTACAAGGCCGGCATCGCTGGCGTAGTGATAGATGCTGCGCTGGTTGGACAGGCGCGAGACATTGTTGTGAACAATGCCGCTATCGATCGGCGTGACGCCGGTCAGGATGCACTCGTAAAGCGGACGGGACAGCGCCGGCAATTCGCATTCCAGTTTGTAGAGCGCTGCGCGTCCTGCGCCAACGTAAGCCTGCAGGTGCCCCATGGCGTGACGGGCGACCTCGTAATTGAGGCCGTCTAGCACGACAAGGATGACGTTGTGCTTCATAGGGGCAAAAACTCCGCAAAACAGGTATTCGCAATTTACTCGCTCCACTGTGGGAGCGAGCTTGCTCGCGATGACGGGCTGACCTTCAACAGAGATGTTGACTGCGCTACCTCTATCGCGAGCAAGCTCGCTCCCACAGGGATCTCCATTAGCCCTCCAATTGGCGGGCTACCGCATCACTTCATTTCGACGATGACTTCTTCGTTCCACTTCTGCGGCAAAGCCTTGGAAGTCTTTTCCCACGCATCCGCGTCTTTGATCGGCGTGACCTTTTTGTACTGCTCGTTAGGCAGCAGTTGGGCCTTGACGTCATCCGGCAATTTGACGTGGTCGGCGCGGATCGGACGGGCGTTGCCGCGCGCCAGGTTGATCTGACCGGCATCGCTGAAGATGTATTCGCGGGTCAGCTTGGCTGCGTTCGGGTTTTTCGCGTATTTGTTGATGATGGTGGTGTAACCGGAAATCACCGAGCCATCGGATGGAATCAGCACCACGTAATCATCCGGATTCGCCATCTTGGCCTTGTAGCTCAGGCCGTTGAAGTCCCAGACCACGCCGACTTCGATTTCACCCTTTTCCATCGTGGCGATGGTCGGGTTGGCCATGGACAGGCGTCCTTGTTTGGCGATATCAGCGAACAGCAACAGCGCTGGTTGCAGGTTCTTTTCGTCGCCACCGTTGGCCAGTGCTGCGGCCAGTACACCGTTGGCGGCCTGGGCGGCGGTGCTCACGTCACCGATGGAAACCTTGTATTTACCGGTTTTCAGATCAGCCCACTTGGTCGGGGCTTCGGAACCGTGCAGCAGCTTCTTGTTGACGATAAACGCGATGGTGCCGGTATAGGCCAGCGCCCAGTTGCCGTCCTTGTCCTTGGCCCAATCTGGAATCTGATCCCAGGTAGAGGGTTTGTAAGGTTGCACTACATCTTGCTTAACTGCGATCGGGCCAAAGGCTGCACCGACGTCACCGATGTCAGCCGTGGCGTTGTCTTTTTCAGCTTTGAACTTGGCGATTTCCTGGGCCGAGCTCATGTCGGTGTCGATGTGTTTCAGGCCGTAGTTCTTGGCCAGGTCATCCCAGGTGCCTTTCCAGTTGGCCCAGTTGTCGGGCATGCCGACGCTGTTGACCTCACCTTCCGCTTTCGCCGCGGCTTCCAGGGTTTTCAAATCGCTATCAGCCGCCATCGCGGCGGTACACATGGCAATGGTCGAGCCTAACAGTGAGGCCAGGAAAAGCTGTTTCATCCGAAGCTCCTTTGGGCGTTTTCAACGCTGCGATTGCGGTTGTGTTGGTCTAGGTCAGCAATACCTGAGCCAATTTAGGCCGGTTGGATGACATTTTGATGTCGACGACCGGTCTAGCTCTATGTTCAGCGCTGGAATGCTCAGGCTCCGGGTAAGCGTAGACCATGGCTAAAGAGCTGATATGAAAGGACTTGGCCATGAAATTGCAGGTGTCTGGATCAACCGTTCGGCGGCTTTGTCATCTGTCAGTCATAAGCAGTGCCTAGGCTTGCCGGTAGTTGTAGGGAGCCGATTGACTCGCGGTTCCGCCCCGAAACAGTGCTGGTCTAGTCCAGATAGGTAACGTTGATGCGCATCGAGACAACCAAAGCGGTGACAGCGATCGGGCAGGTTCTGCAGGAACAGCTTGACCATGGCCTGTTGGCGCCCGGTAGCAAACTGCCGGCCGAGCGTAAACTCAGTGAGTTGTTCGGTACCACGCGAATCACCGTGCGTGAAGCGTTGTTGCAGTTGGAAGCCCAGGGGCAGATTTATCGGGAGGAGCGCCGTGGCTGGTTCGTGTCGCCACCGCGCCTGGCCTATAACCTGATGCAGCGCAGTCACTTTCACGCGATGGTCAGTGCACAGGGGCGGGTGCCGTCCACCGAGGTGATTTCGGCGCGGTTGCAGCCGGCGTCGGTGGCGGTCTGTGCCTGGTTGCAGTTGCCGGCGTTGTCGAGCGTGATTCAGATTTGCCGGGCGCGGCGGATCGATGAGCGGCTGGTGTTGTATGTGGAGCACTATTTGAATCCGCAGTTTTTTCCGGGGATTCTGGATTTCGATTTGAATCAGTCGATTACCGAGTTGTACGCGCGGCATTACGATTTGCACTACGGGCGGGTGCGTTTCGAGATTGTGCCGACGGCGTTGTCGGTGGATGCGGCGGCGGCTTTACGGGTGTCGGTGGGGAGTCCGGGGTTGCGCATCGCTCGGGTCAATTACGATCAGCATGAGCGGTTGATTGATTGTGATCTGGAGTTTTGGCGGCACGACGCGATTCATGTCGGGGTTGATGTGGTCTGAGCCTGGCCGCCACAGGTCGAGCTTATCCGAAGCGGTAAATGTCCATGCCCAAGGCCCCCATGGTGAATCCCTTGTGGGTCACGCTGAAATGTCCTCCGGCGCCGCGGGCAAAATACAAAGGCAACAAATGCTCATCACTTGGATGGTTGCGCACGGCATTCGGTGCTTGCTGACGGTAATCGTGCAACGCGGTTTCGTCGTTGGCAGCGAGTTTTTCGATCATCCAGTCACGAAATGCCTGGGCCCAGGGTTCGACGCTTTCCGAGCCTGCGTGCCAGTCCAGTTCACGCAGGTTGTGGGTGATGCTCCCGGAACCGATCAGCAGCACGCCGTGTTCGCGCAGACTGGCCAGGGCATGACCGACGCGGGTCTGCAGGGCCGGGCCGCCGCGGGTGGGTAGCGAAACTTGCACCACGGGGATGTCGGCTTGTGGATACATCAATGACAAGGGCACCCAGACACCATGGTCGAATGGCCGTTCGGCGTCGATGCGTGCGGGCAGGCCATCGCTCTTCAGCAGTTCGACAACCTCTGCGGCCAATTGTGGATTGCCGGGCGCCGGGTATTGCACGTCGAACAAAGCCTGCGGAAATCCGCCAAAGTCATGCCAGGTTTCAGGCTGGGGATTGCCGCTGACCAGCAACTCATTGCTTTCCCAATGCGCAGAAACAATTACGATGGCTTTGGGTTTCGGCAATTCTGCGACCAGGCGAGCGAGGGCGGGCCCGCTGGCGCCCGGTTCCAGTGCCAACATGGGCGAGCCATGGGATATGTACAGGCTGGGGAACATGAATGAGCTCCTGAGGGGTAAGATGGCATCATCTTCAGTCAGATCATTGATCTAAATCTAATATAAGTTTTAGGGTCTTTTGATCGAATTTTCGGGATTAATTATGCAGCCGGAGTTTTGGCACAAGCGATGGACGTCGAATCAGATCGGCTTTCACCTGCCGGAAGTAAATCCATATCTGCAACGGTACTGGCCGCAGCTGGGCCTGGAAGAGGGCGCGCGCGTACTGGTGCCGCTATGTGGGAAAAGCCTGGATCTGCTGTGGCTGGCGAAATGCGGTCATGAGGTGTTGGGCGTCGAGTTGTCGGAAAAAGCGGTGGAAGACTTTTTCCACGAGCATCAATTTGATCCGGACGTTAGCGACCAAGGCCCCTTCACTGTCTATCGGGCGGGCTCGATCGAGATCTGGTGTGGTGATTTCTTCGCGTTGACGGCCGGCGATGTCGCTGATTGCAGCGCGCTGTACGACCGCGCTGCGTTGATCGCCTTGCCACCGAAGATGCGGGAACAATACGCCGAGCATCTGAAGCGGATTGTGCCGAAGGATTCGCTGGGGCTGCTGATTACCCTGGATTACGACCAGGCGCAAATGGAGGGGCCGCCCTTTGCAGTGTTGGATGACGAAGTGCAACGGTTGTTCGGTGTTTCGTGGGAGTTGAAGATTCTGGAGGACCAGGACGTTCTGGGCGAAAGCTGGAAGTTCCTGGAAAGCGGTGTTACGCGGCTTGAAGAGCGGATTTATCGCTTGATGAGTTGATGGAACAGCAAGGCACAAAAAAGGGGCGATCAGATGATCGCCCCTTTTTGTATCACCCCAGAGCTATCAGCCCCGACGACGCAGTGCGTCGATACGCTCTTCCAGCGGCGGGTGGCTCATGAACATGCGGGCGAACCCTTGTTTGATGCCACCGTTGATGCCGAAAGCAGTCAGGGTGTCCGGCATGTGCACCGGCAGCCCCTGTTCCGCACGCAGGCGTTGCAGGGCGCCGATCATTGCGGCGGTGCCGGCCAGGCGAGCACCGGCTTCGTCTGCACGGAATTCGCGTTTACGCGAGAACCACATGACGATGGCGCTGGCCAGAATGCCCAGAACCAGTTCGGCGAAGATGGTTGCCACGTAGTAGGCGATGCCCTGGCCTTCTTCGTTCTTGAAGATCACCTTGTCGACAAAGTTGCCGATGATCCGTGCGAAGAACATCACGAAGGTGTTCACCACGCCCTGGACCAATGCCAGGGTGACCATGTCGCCATTGGCTACGTGGCCGATTTCGTGGGCCAGAACGGCCTTCACTTCATCTGGCGAGAAACGCTCGAGCAGCCCTTGGCTGACCGCGACCAACGCGTCGTTCTTGTTCCAGCCGGTGGCAAAGGCGTTCGCCTCGTAGGCCGGGAAAATACCGACTTCGGGCATCTTGATCCCGGCTTCCCGGGACAATTGCTCGACGGTTTGCAGCAGCCATTGCTCGTGACGTGTGCGCGGCTGGCTGATGATTTGGGTGCTGGTGCTCATCTTCGCCATCCACTTGGAGATGAACAGCGAGAACAGCGAACCGGCGAAACCAAAGACCGCACAGAAAATCAGCAGCTGATTGAGGTTGAGATCAACCCCGTTGGCCGCCATGAACCCGTTGAAGCCGAAAAGGCTCAGGGTGATGCTGGCAATCAGCACGACCGCCAGGTTAGTGGCCAAAAACAGCAGGATGCGCATCATGGTTGTAGAAATCTCCTCATGCTAAAGATGTAGCGTACTGCGGGGTATATAAGGTGCTGACCCGGGCTATTCAACCGGGTGACTATTTCAAACTGTGTCCTACGGCAACAGTCTAGCTGCTTGAAGGGCATTTCCGACGTCGATGCGGGAAGCGTTTGTCAGCCAATTAACGTCGTAAGCCCCGCCGTTGTTAGACGCGAGCACTCAACGAGTCATCAGTCAGCGATTGAAGAAGCGATGTTCGGCAGGGCGCAAAAAAATGTTGCTGAATCAATCACCGTGCGACTTGCGCAAGCGTCGCACGGTGACAGGCAGGTTACTGGCGATAGGACTTGAGGAAGTTGCCGATACGTCCGATGGCCATGTCCAGGTCGTCCACGCGCGGCAGGGTCACCACACGGAAGTGGTCCGGCCATGGCCAGTTGAAGGCGGTGCCTTGCACCACCAGCAGCTTCTCCGACAGCAGCAGGTCGAGCACGAATTTCTCGTCGTTATGGATCGGGCAGACTTTCGGGTCGATCCGTGGGAACGCATACAGCGCGCCCATTGGTTTGACGCAGCTCACGCCGGGAATGTCGTTGAGCAGTTCCCAGGTACGATTGCGCTGTTCCAACAGTCGTCCGTTGGGCAATACCAGATCATTGATGCTCTGATAGCCACCGAGCGCGGTCTGGATCGCATGCTGGCTCGGCACGTTGGCACACAGGCGCATGTTGGCCAGCATGTCGATGCCTTCGATGTAGCTCTGGGCGTGGTGTTTAGGGCCTGAAATGGCGATCCAGCCGGAACGGAAACCCGCGACGCGATAAGACTTGGACAGACCGTTGAACGTCAGGCACAGCAGGTCTGGCGCCAGGGAAGCCGTGCAGATGTGCACGGCATCGTCGTACAGAATCTTGTCGTAGATTTCGTCGGAAAAAACCACCAGGTTGTGCTGACGAGCCAGTTCCAGCATGCCCAGCAGGACTTCTTTCGAATACACCGCGCCGGTCGGGTTGTTCGGGTTGATGATCACCAGTGCTTTGGTGTTCGGAGTGATCTTGGCCTTGATGTCGGCCAGATCCGGCCACCAGTTGGCCTGCTCGTCGCACAGATAATGCACCGGGTTGCCGCCCGACAGGCTCACCGCGGCGGTCCACAGCGGGTAGTCCGGGGCCGGCACCAGCACTTCGTCGCCGTTGTTGAGCAGGGCCTGCATCGACATCACGATCAGCTCGGAAACGCCGTTGCCCAAATAGATGTCTTCAATGCCGACGCCTTCTACCTGCTTTTGCTGGTAGTACTGCATCACGGCCTTGCGGGCGCTGAACAGGCCCTTGGAGTCGCTGTAACCCTGGGCGGTCGGCAGGTTGCGGATGACGTCCTGAAGGATTTCATCCGGCGCTTCGAAACCAAAAGGCGCCGGGTTGCCGATGTTCAGCTTGAGGATGCGATGGCCTTCCTCTTCCAGGCGTTTGGCGTGCTTGAGCACTGGGCCGCGAATGTCGTAGCAGACGTTGGCGAGCTTGTTCGATTTGCTGACCTGCATGGCGATGTGTTCCTGAAAATGAACGATCCAGGCGGCGTATGAACGACCGTGCTGGGAATCCTGCGTATTCACACAGGCCTGGCGCCTTGAGAGGCAGCACCCATAAATCCGTTTGAATGCGCGTGGTCTGGCTGCCAGACTGGCGTTTGACGAGGCGCAATCATACGTGCCGCCCGATCCGTGGAAAAGGTACAGATCGGGCTTTTTCAACTGCTGAGGTGTGATGATGGAAAAGTTGGAAAAAACCCTGGAAGAATGGCGGGCGATGCTCGATCCGGAGCAGTACAACGTTTGCCGCCTCAAAGGCACCGAACGGCCGTTCTCCGGCAAATACAACGACAGCAAGGTCGACGGCATTTACCACTGCATCTGCTGCAACGAGCCGCTGTTTGATTCCAAGACCAAATTCGACTCCGGCTGCGGCTGGCCGAGCTTTTATGCACCGATTGGTGACAGCGCCATGGTCGAGATCCGTGACGTCAGCCACGGCATGATCCGCACCGAAGTGGTCTGCGCCAAATGCGATGCTCACCTGGGGCACGTGTTTCCGGACGGCCCGCCGCCGACCGGCCTGCGTTATTGCATCAACTCAGTGTGCCTGGACCTGGCGCCGCGCTCGTAATGCGAGCCCTGTAGGAGCTGCCGAAGGTTCGGGCCGCGTTCGGACGATCTTTTGATCTTTCGCTTTGATTTCAAGTGAACCCGAAAAGATCGTCCGAACGCGGCCCGAACCTTCGGCAGCTCCTACAGTTAATCGGCAATTGATTTATTAAATTGCATGCAATTCAATTGCTCGCTATGTTTGTCTCATCTTCCCTCATTTAGAGTCCGAACCATGAGCGACAACCTGCTGAGCATCCCTTGCACCACCATCAAGGGTGAGCAAAAGACCCTGGCGGATTTCGCCGGCAAGGCCGTGTTGGTGGTCAATACCGCGAGCAAATGCGGCTTCACCCCGCAGTACAAAGGCCTTGAAGAGTTGTGGCAGACCTACAAGGATCAAGGTCTGGTGGTGCTGGGTTTTCCGTGTAACCAGTTCGGCAAGCAAGAGCCAGGCAACGAAGGGGCGATTTCCGAGTTCTGCGAGTTGAACTTCGGCGTCAGTTTTCCGCTGTTCAAAAAGATTGAAGTCAATGGCGCCGGTGCCCATCCGCTGTTCGTTCAACTTAAAAAGCGTGCGCCGGGTGTGCTGGGTTCCCAAGGCATCAAGTGGAACTTCACCAAGTTTCTGATCGGCAAGGATGGCCAGTTGGTCAAGCGCTTCGCCCCCGCGACCAAGCCGCAGGACCTGACCCGCGAGATCGAAGCCCTGCTCAAATGAACAGCTTGTCAGTCGATTCCCTGAAGCTTGACAGTCAACTGTGCTTCAAGCTGTACGCCGCTTCCCGGGCGGTGATCCGCGCCTACAAGCCGATGCTCGATCAGCTCGGCCTGACCTACCCGCAATACCTGGCGATGCTGGTGTTGTGGGAATGGCAGGAGGCGGCCCCTGAGCAACCGACGGTCAAGGCATTGGGCGAACGCCTGGCACTGGATTCCGGCACGCTGACGCCGTTGCTCAAGCGTCTTGAGCAACTGCAACTGGTTCAGCGTCAGCGCTCGGCGCGGGACGAGCGTGAAGTGCATTTGAGCCTGTCGCCAACCGGCAAGGCTTTGCGCGATCAGGTCGGGCCGCTCAAAGCCCGTCTGTTATGCGACAGCGGTGTGAATCTGGATCGCCTGAATGATCTGCGCGATGGCCTTGATCACCTTTTGGGGCAAATCAAAGCACTGTCGTAGTAGGGACCCACAAGTCCAGCAGGGCAGCCAACTCTTCCCGGCGGAAGGGTTTTGCCAGGTAATCGCTCATGCCTGCCGCACGACAGCGTTCGCGCTCTTCGGACATGGCGTTGGCGGTCAGGGCGACGATGGGCAGCTGTGGCCAGCGTCCGCTGCGACGGATTTGCCGACTGGCCTCGTAGCCGTCCATCACCGGCATGTTGCAGTCCATCAGCACCAGATCGAATTCGCTCTGCTCCAGCTGATCCAGCGCCTCGCCACCGTGACCGGCGACAATCACCTCGCAACCGAGTTTTCCGAGCATCCCCTTGGCCACCAGTTGGTTGACCGGATTGTCCTCCACCAGCAGCACGCGTCCGCGTCGTTGTGGGGAGAGGGCGTCGAGCCGGGCACCGTTGATCGTGTTGAGTTCCGGCTGCAGGGTTCGCCGCAGTGTCTGGTACAGCGCGTTGCGCGCCAGAGGCCGCGCCTGTTGTTGCAAAGGGGCGAGGGCGATGGCTTCTTCGCTGGGCATGAAACTGCCGTAAGCGCTGACCAGCAGAATGGGGGCTGTACACGAGGGGCGCAGGCCAAACAGGCATTCGGGGCAATCGGTAATCAGCACATCCGGGTTCAGGCCCAGCAATGAGTCATCGATGGAACGCTGCTCATAGTCGAGCCCCCAGCCGGGCAACACACTGTTCAACAGTTCTGCCAGACCGCTGCTGGCGGCGGTGATTGCGATGACCTTGCCCTGTAAAGAGGCCGGGGGAAGGGCGCGGGTGTGGCTGGGCAGCGGCAGATCCGCACAGAACTGGCTGCCAAAGCCTGCTTCCGAGCTGATGGTGAGGCGCCCTTGCATGGCTTCGCAGAGGTTGTAGGTCAGTGCCAGGCCCAACCCGGTCCCGCCGAATTGCCGAGTAATGCCGGCACCCGCTTGCGTGAAGGGCTGGAAGATCTTGACCTGGGCGTCCTGGGCGATACCGATGCCGGTGTCGCAGACTTTGATTCTGACGCCGTCCTCGAACGTCGACAGGCGCACATCGACGCGACCGAAGCGGGTGAACTTGAGGGCGTTGGACAAGAGGTTGCTGACGATCTGTCGGACCCGGGTCGGATCCCCGAGCACCAGGGCCGGAAAGTGCGGGTCGATCAGGCAGCTCAGCTCGACACTCGGCGCGGCGTTTTGCGACAGCAGGTTGGCGGTGTCTTCGATCAGCGAGCCGAGGTCGAACGGAATATGTTCGAGCTCCAGTTGGCCGGCATCGAACTTCGACAAATCGAGAATATCGTTGAGCAGTTCCACCAGTACTTTGCCCGAGTCATGGGCGATGGACAGCTGTTGCTGTTGCTCGGCGTTGAGCGGGCCGTCCAGGGAAAGCGCGATCATCCCCAGCAGACCGTTGAGCGGCGTGCGGATCTCGTGGCTCATGTTGGCCAGGAACACCGAGCGCGCTTCGGCCATGTCCAGGGCGGTGCTGCGGGCGACTTCCAGTTCCTCATTGGATTGGCTGAGCCGGGAGTTGATCGCCTTGAGTTCCGCGGTGCGGGCCGAGACGATGTTCTCCAGTTGCCCGAGGTAGTCGGTCAGGCGGTTTTCGGCGTTGCGTCGCTGCTGGATTTCGGTGGCGATGTTTTCGAATTGTTGATTGGCAACCTTGACCAGTACACCGATTTCATCGTTTTCATGGTCCGTCGGACACTCCAGCGACGTCGACTCCGCGCTGCGCGGATCGCGACTGCTGAGTTCACGGATGACCCGCACCAACGGCTTGGTCAGCATCACATAGAACAGCGCCAGCAGGATGCCGGTCAGCAGCAGGCTGCGAGCGAAGCCATTGAGCAGGGTTACCTCGGCCCGACGCAGGAACCGGTTGCCGAATGAATAGGTGTCGACGTCCAGGCTCAGGGTGCCGAGGGATTCGGTCGGCAAGTGATCCAGGTAGAGACGGTCTTCGAACTGCCGGTTGGCGCCGAACAGGAAGTCGCTGATCACCCGATAACCGCTTTGCACGCCCGGGCGTTTGACGCTGGCGAGCACGGTACTGGTGTTGTCGGTCAACTGCGCGCCGATGATCGCCGGCGAGCGCAACAGGCCCAGGGTCAGTTCCTGAGCGAGTTCGGCGTCGATGTTATAGGCAATGCGGGACGCGGGGTTGTGGCTGATTTCCAGCAAAGACAGGATTTCTCGGTTGATGGAGGCGTCTTCACTGGCATAATCGATGCCTATTTGCAGCAGACTGAGCAGCGTGCCCAGAATGAAACCGACCAGCACAGTAAGCCTGGCTTGCTTGTAGGACAGCCGGTTGGTGAACTTGATATCCATGGGGTGTCGAACCACTTCCGTTTCCCTTCGCTGCTCAAGCATAGTCGATCATGCATGGATACCGATGTTCTCGCGAGCCCTTGTGCAAAGGGGTGAACCGAACACCGAACGCTGTGTTTCGTCGCTGTATCGCCATCATTACTGTGAACGTGCCCGAGGAGAAGACGTGGATTCCCGATTAAATGCTTTTCTTGAACGCGCCGATGCCGTTTTGGCTCGTATCGAACCGTTGCTGCCCACCCCTCGGCAAGTTATCGACTGGAATCATTGCCTTGCCGCGCGCTGGCAACGCGAGGGGCGCAGCGGATTTCTGTTGCCGCTGGAAGTCAGCCTCGACATGCGTTTGTCCGACCTGATCGGTGTCGACCGGCAACTGGAGCAACTGGGGCGAAATACCCAGCAGTTCCTCGATGGCATGCCGGCCAACCACGCATTGCTCTGGGGCGCGCGCGGCACCGGTAAATCGTCGCTGGTGCGCGCCTTGCTGGCCGAACACGCCAAGGCCGGTCTGCGGCTGATCGAGATCGAACGCGATCACCTGGCGGACCTGCCGCGAGTGGTCGAACAGATCGCCAAGCTGCCCCAGCGTTTCGTGCTGTTCTGCGATGACCTGTCGTTCGAGTCGGGCGAAGGCGATTACCGGGTGCTCAAGAGCGTGCTCGACGGCTCTCTCGAACAGGCGCCGGATAACGTTTTGCTGTACGCCACGTCCAACCGTCGCCATCTGGTCCCGGAAAAGGAAAGCGATAACGAAAACTGGAAAAGGGTCGATGGCGAACTCCATCCCAGCGAAGCGGTGGAGGACAAGATTGCGCTGTCAGACCGTTTCGGATTGTGGCTGTCGTTCTATCCGTTTACCCAGGAGCACTTCCTCAACGTCGTCCAACACTGGGTCGGTCAACTGGCCGACAAGGCGGGCCTTAAGTGGCAGCGAGACGAAGAGCTGGACATCCTCGCGGTGCGCTGGGCTACGGGCCGGGGCAATCGCAACGGACGTTGCGCGTATCAATTTGCCCGCTATTGGGTCGGGCTGAAGCTGTTGGAGCACAAGGCATGATCGATTTACAAAAGAGCGGCCAGGGCCTCGAAGGCTACGGCATGCTGTGCGCGCAATTGGAGTCATTGCTGGCGGACGAGCGGGATTTCATTGCCAACGCCGCGCAATTTTCTGCGTTCCTGTTCAACCTGCTCGATGACCTGAACTGGGCCGGGTTCTACCTCAATCGCAACGAAGAACTGGTGCTTGGCCCGTTTCAGGGACAAATCGCCTGCGTGCGGATTCCGTTCGGCCGGGGGGTGTGCGGAGCGGCGGCGGCCACCTTGCAGACCCAGTTGGTCGAGGACGTGCACGCGTTCCCCGGACACATCGCTTGCGACAGCGCGTCGAACAGCGAGCTGGTTGTGCCACTGGTCAAAGACGGTCGCCTGATCGGCGTGCTGGACCTCGATAGCCCGAAACTGGCGCGTTTTACCGCTGAAGATCAGGCCGGTATCGAGCAATTGGCGGCGATCTTCCTGCGCCTGACCGACTGCTGATCATGCCCTCAAGCCTGCCTTGACCAGCAGGCTTGCCGGATCAACCGCATCAATCTGTTGGGGATCGAGGAATCGATCGGCGTACTGCAAGTAGATTTGCGCGTTGATGAACAGCCCGAACAACTCAGGATCGATGTGGGCATCCCGGCACATGGTTGCCATGATGCCTAGCGCTTCGCTCAAGGACTTGGCTTTCTTGTAGGGGCGATCGGCAGCGGTCAGTGCTTCGAAAATATCGGCAATCGCCATCATCCGCGCCGGCAGGCTCATTTCTTCGCGCTTCAACTGTTTGGGATACCCGGTGCCGTCCATTTTCTCGTGGTGGCCGCCGGCGATCTCCGCGACGTTGGTGAGGTGGCCGGGGAAGGGCAGGTGGCTGAGCATCAGAATCGTCTGCACCATGTGGTGATTGATGATGTAACGCTCCTCGCGGGTCAGGGTGCCTCGGGCAACGCTCAGGTTGTAGAGCTCGCCCCGGTTGTACTTGTAGGGCGGTACATCGAGCTTGAACCCCCACGGATTATCCTCCGGAATCAGTTCGGCCTCGGGCCGTTTGAACAGGTGCTCGGGTTTGTCCGCCAGCAATGGCTCGCTGACCGGCAGTGTCGGAGCCGGGGTCCGCGCCTGACGCCGGTTCTCTTCCCAGGAAACGCCCAGCCGGTCATCCAGGGTTCGGGTCCAGGTGCGTTGGGCGATGCTGCGCAGGCGTTGCAGGTCGGACTCGGCCATCGCCTCGCCACCCAGGTTGCATCGGGCAATGAACGCAAAATCATCGTCCAGCCCCGCCAGCGTGGCGTTGCGCAGTTCGGCCAGGTGCTGCTCGTTACCGCCCAGGGCCATGGCTTGCCAATAGCTGATCCAGGCATCGCGCTTGAGCACTTCGAAGCGGGTGCGGATTTCGTGAATACGGTCGTTAAGGGTTTCCAGCTTCGTGGCTTTATCGACCACGTATTCCGGAGTGGTGACCTTGCCGCAGTCGTGCAGCCAGGCGGCGATGTGCAGCGCTTCCCATTCATCTTCGGTGGGTTGATAGCCACTGAAGGCCGGGTCCTGGCTGGCAGCGGCAGCTTGAGCGAGCATCAGGGTCAGTGCTGGCACTCGCTGGCAGTGACCGCCGGTATAGGGGCTTTTGGCGTCAATCGCCCCCGCCAGCAGTTGAATGAAGGAATCCAGCAGTTGTTTTTGTTTGGCTTGCAGACGCTGGCTTTCAATACTCACGGCGGCCGCGCCGGACACGGCCTGGAGGAACGCGATGCGGTCCGGACGAAGTTTTTCCAGATCGCTCTGGTTGCCCGTATCGGCCAACAGCAGGATCAGCAGGCCCACGGTTTCGTTATGACGATTGTGCAGCCGAATGCCGATCAGATGAACGCGGGGACACTCCAGCGCAAGCAACACCTTCTGCAAATCCCCAGCCTGTTCAAAACCAAGCGTGGTGACGACGTTGTCGGCTTTCGACAGCTGTTGTAGCCATGCAGGGCTTTGCGGAGCCTGGAGTTCGTGTCCTCGAAGACCAAATGATGGCAATGCCTGTGAGGTGCCGTTGATGACCAGACCATGGGGCTCCATGCGATCGCCATCACGTTCGCGCAGGTAGATCAGACCGGCCTGGGCCTGACCGATTTTGACGGTTTCAAACAATACCCGTTCGAGCAAGGGTGCGAAGCGGGTCTCGGCGCTCAGGCTGTCGGTGATCTGGAAAAAACTCGCCAGGGTGTCTTTCATACGTGTCATCGACACGCTCAGTTGGTCGACTTCGAGCACGGGAGAGCGACGTGAGGCCGGAAAGTTGAAGTCGAAACTGCGAACCGCATCGGCCTCCCTTACCAGCGCGCGCAGGGGCTTGACCAGAATCCGCGAGGTCAGCCAGCCCAGCGGCAGGCACAGCAACAACGTGGCCAGGGTAATCAGCGCGCCTTGCCAACGCATGCGGTAGGCATCGACGAGTAACTCATCTTCCGGCACCAGCAGCGCCAGTTGCAGTCCCTGGGGGCCGCCTTCCTGCATGCTGCTGCGGGCAATGATCCATTGACGACCGGCGACATCCAGGCGGTTACCTTCGGGGGGATTGTTGAGCAATGCGCCGAGGCTGGGGCTGAGGTCAGCGGCTTTGATCAGGCGGGCAGTCTGATCGTCGATGATCAATTTGCTGCTGTCGGGATAGGCGATGGCATTCCCTTCAGCATCGAACAGCACGATTTCGGTACTGGGGGTCACGACATGTTTGGCCAGGGTTGCGGAGAGTTCCGCCAGGGTCAGATCGGCACCCATGACAGCCTGTTCGCCACTGCGCCGGGCCAGGGTAGTGCCGACATTGTGGGTGGAGAAAAAGATGTAGGGTTCGGTGGTGATCTGATCGCTGTCGCTGCGGGCGTTGGCATACCAGGCGCGGGTTCGCGGATCGTAGGTTTCGTTGGGGTTGTCCTGGCGGCTGACGAGGGCAAGATCCTGATCGAAAAACAATGATTGGGAACGGACCTGACCGCTGTTGCCTGTTCGCTCAATGCTCCACACCTGATAAGCCGCAGTGTCCGGTGCCTTGAGGAGCGTTTTCAGGTCGGGGGTTCGCAAGGGCCGAACCATGAAGAAATCACCGTTGCCATAGCCCAGATACAACGAGGCCAGGTCGGGGTTGTCCTTGAGCGACTGGCTGAAGGGTTTGAGTAGCGCCAGGCGTTGCTCAAGGTCAGTTGCCTGGGTCGCCGGATATTCCGCCAGCAGGGACAGCAGATGGCGAATCGGCTCATAGGTGGCGTGCAGGTCGAGACGGACGTCCTGCTCGATGCGGTTGAAGAGCTTTTCACTGCTGGAAAGAATGATCTGCGTGGTTTGCCGGTAGTTGAAAAGGCCCAGCACCACGCCAGTCAGCAACAGCAGGAACGTGAACATCACGCTGATATGGACGTGCAGGGGAAACCGCCGTTGATCCGGGCGCAGTGGGCTGGGCATTGCAGGTCTCTCCATGATGGTTAACGCACTGCTCAGCGTCCAAGCATAGTTAAGGCTCTGTCATTCTGCTTTTGTCGTGTTTGCCGATCTGTTGCTGCAACGCTTGCTCCAGTTCGAGCATGGCGCGCTCTATAGCCTTGCTGCATTCGGCCACTTCGTCGTGATGGAATACTTCATGGCAGGCCTTTTCCAGCGCCTCGCAGCTGTCGATTACCCGGGAGGCCTGGACGATTCGGGCGGCGCCCTTGATTTTGTGGGCGACGTCGAGAAATGACTGAGGCTCTATGGAGGGGGACAGCGCCAGCAATTCCTGTCGGTCCAGACGGTTGCTGTTCAACAGTTCGGTCAACAATCGCTGGTCCAATACCGGATCTCCACCGGTCAAAAGACGCAGTCCTTGCAGACTGAACGCCGGATCGCGGAGGCTCGGCCTGATGCCTTCAACCCACTGACTCAAGGCTGTCAGGGTAAGGGGCTTGAACAGGCAGTCGTCCATCCCGGCTTGTTTGCAGCGTTGTATTTCTTCCGGTTGTGCGTTGGCGGTAAAACCCAGCACGGTACAAGGCGGGCGGTACGTTTGTTGTTCATGCCGGCGAATGGCGCGGGCCAGTTCGTATCCGTTCATGATCGGCATGTTGCAATCGACAATCACCAGATCGAACGGCTCGGCTTCCCATGCCTGAAATCCCGCCTGGCCATCCGGCGCGACGCTGAATCGGTGGCCCAGAAACTCCAGTTGCTGGCACATGAGCAAGCGATTGGCGGGGTGATCGTCAACCACCAAAACATTCAAGGGGGGCGTCGTGGTGTGGATTTGCGCTTCAACAGTCTCTGGCTTCTGCTCGAGCGGCAGTGTTGCCAGGTGCAACGACACCTCGACTTGAGTGCCGACACCCGGCTGGCTGCTCAATTGCAGGCTGCCGCCCATCATTTCGCACAGGTTGCGGCTGATCACCAGTCCAAGCCCCGCACCGCCTCTGGCTAACTGCCCGGAGTGATCGGCCTGAGCAAAAGGTTCGAACAACCGCCGCTGATCCTGTTCACTGATCCCTATGCCGCTGTCGTGAACCTGCAACAGCATCCGGACCCGCTCAGGTTCGGCGGTCGGATGCAGGTCGACGATGATTCTGACTTGGCCTTGCTCCGTAAACTTGATGGCATTGCTGACCAGATTGGACAAGACCTGCTTGAAGCGCATCGGGTCCAACAGGACATCAAACCCCGGATTGGCAGGGCGAAATTCCAGCAGCAGCCGGAGACTTTTCTGGCGCGCCAGTCCATCGAAGACCCGCACCACCGAGGCCACGATTTCACTTGGATTGACCCGTTCAGGGCTCAGGCTCAGCCGTCCGGATTCAATCCGTGCAATGTCGAGAATGTCTCCGATCAGCTCCAGCAGGTCCTTCGCCGAGTTGTACGCCACATCGATGGCCGGGCGATCCGGGTGCTTATGATCGATGCGTTTCAGCGTCAGTTCGAGCATGCCGATGACCGCATTCATCGGGGTGCGGATCTCATGGCTCATGGTTGCCAGAAAAGTGGTTTTGGCTCGATTGGCTTCATCGGCACGCTCTTTGGCATAGCGCAGATCATCGAACAGTTGGCGCCGTTCGCTGATGTCGATCCAGCCGCCGATGATGCCTTGCACTTCACCGCTCGAATCACGGTAGGGAAGAACCCAGTGGTAAATCGTCAGTCTGCGGCCGCCGATGTGCAGCGCGCGATCGAGAATCAGCGGTATACCCTCGGCTACGACGCGCTGGTAATCGGCCTGATATTCCCGGGCTTCGAACGCATTGCTCATGTTGCCCTGCATGACGCTTTTACCGATCACGTCTTCACGTTTCGCGCAGAAGGCTTCCAGGTAACTGTCGTTGCAGCTTTGCAGCAGTCCCTGGCGATCGCGCACGTAGATGGGATGAGGCGTCCCGTTGACCAGTGATCGCATGAATTCGAGTTGATCGTTCAATGCACGCTCGGCTGCCTGACGCTGCTTTATCTGGCGACGCATGTAAGCGTTCCAGGCAACGGAAATCAGCAGCAGCACCCCGGCACCGATGACGATTTGGTAGAACAGTCGGTGATAGTTGCGCCAGGTACTTTGCGAGGACGCCGAATAGCCGCGCCAACGGCTGTTGATGATGCCCAGTTCTTCCGGCGCAATACTCAGCAGTGCCTTGTTGAGGATGGCGTTCAGTTCTTTGGCTTCCCGGCCTGTGGCCAGGGAGAACGCGGCCTGCCGGGTACCGATGGTCGTAGTGATTTGAAGTGTTTGCTCGAAGAGTTGCGATGAGATGAAGTAGTTGGCAATCACCAGTGAGTTCACCGCACCTTCTGCCTTGCCCTCGGCCAGCAACTCCACGGCGCTGAACGTGTCCGGGGTTTCAATCAGCCTGATCCGCGGGAACTCGTTGCGCAGGTAATCCACCAGGGGATTGCCTTGGGCAATTGCCAGGCGTTTGTCCTGCAACTGCGCAAGGCTTGTCGGGCTGTCGGCGGCTTTGCGAGTCAACAGGACAAAGGAGTTTTGCAGATAGGGGCGGGTGAAGTTCAGCGTCATTTCACGTTGGGCGCTGGGGAGCATGGCGGCGATCAAGTCGGCCTTATTGTCCCTGATCTGCTCGATCATCTCGTCATCACTGCGGCTGCGACGGACGTCGAAGCGCAAACCGGTGCGCAATCTGATCAGCTCGAGCAAGTCCGCGGTAACCCCACGAAAGTTGCCATCACTGTCGAAAAATGTCAGCGGCGCAAAAGCCTCATTGACCACCACACGCACTACCGGGTGTTGCGCCAGCCAGCGCTCCTCGTTGTGGGTGAGCTGCAGTTTTTGATCGGTGAGCAGCATGTCACTGCCGGCACTCCAACGCTTGGCAATGTTGTCTCGTTCGCTGGTGGGGATGGCCATGAGCATTGCGTTGATGATCCCGAGCAGTTGCGGGTTGTCCTTGTGCACGGCAAAGCTGAAACCGTGTGCTTCGTGTTTGCCGAAGTTGGCCATGCGGATGTTGTTCAGATACCCCTTGTTGATCATGTAATGGGTGGAAATGGTGTCACCCAGAAAAACATCAGCCTGGTCGAAGGCAACGGCATTGATTGCATTCTGGTAGGACGGAAAGGACGTGATGATCGCCCCTGGATACATTGCCTTGACCTCCTCCAGTGGCAAATAGTGATACACCATGCTCAGCCGTAGACCGGCCAGGCCATCGGTCAAGGATCTGGTTTCACCTTCGCGTGTCACCAGAACCGGCTGGTCTACGGCGTAGGGGGTGGAAAGTACGATGTCAGCGTTGTGAGCTTCGAATCCATTGGCGGTACCCAGCAAATCGATCTCGCCGCTTTCGAGTGCCTCGATCGCGGCCTCCCGGGACGCAAAGCGCAGAACCTTGATTGGCAAACCGGTGGTTTTGCCAAGGATACCTGCGTAATCGGCGGTAAAACCTTCGTAGTCGTGACCACTGATGGTCAGGTCGAAAGGGGGGTAGTCCGGGGCTGAAGTGCCAAGGATCAGTTCCCGTTTATTCTCAATCCATTGTCGTTGTGATTTATCCAGTTGGACTTCCTGGTGTCCGGCCATCGAGCGACTCATCAGGGTGTAGTTCTCGCTGACGGTCTGCGCAACGGCCACTGAGGTGTTCAGGCATAAACCTGCGGCCATGAGTGTCAGATAATCCTTTATACGACTGGGCATCCTGTCTCTCACACTAACGCGTTACGTTTTGCCATATCGATGAGTTCAACCAGGGATTTGGCTTTGAGTTTTTGCATGAGGCGTTTTTTATAAGTGCTGACAGTCTTGTTGCTCAGAAACATGCCTTTGGCAATTTCTTTATTGGTGCGTCCTTGGGCAAAGAGTTGCAATACCATCAGTTCCCGGTCATTGACTGACTTGAACAGTTCCAGGTCGGCGAAACGCGCGTCATCACTGCGAACAGGATTCAAGGCCTGGCTTGGGAAATAGTTGTAACCTGACAATACGGCTTTTATAGCACTGACCAGTTCACTCAGGTCTTCCTGTTTACACACATATCCCGATGCTCCGGATTGCATGCAGCGAATACCAAAAAGTGTTGGGCACTGTGCTGTTAATACCAATGTTTTCAGGCGGGTACTCATTGCGTTGAAACGGGCGAGAACTTCCAGTCCATCCAGTTTGGGAATGCTGATGTCGAGAATGACCAGGTCAGGCATGCATTCGCGAACCATCTGCATGGCGTCGACCCCATTATCAGTTTCGCCGACGACTTTGTAACCTTCATGTTCAAGCAACATTCTGACGGCAAGGCGGATGACCGGGTGATCGTCGACAATAAAAACGGAGTTCATAATCAAATCCCATACGAGCTCTAATAAAGCGCGCACCTTAGCTCAGATAGTTGAGGCGACGCATGAGCTGACGGACCTGCAGCGGCAATATAGGAACAATCCTACAGCTGAAGAAGAACGGGACTACGTATCAACTAGGTTTTTTATGAAGAAGGGTAAAGGTTGTTGATAGTTAGTCGAGAGGTTGGAAGTATTTAATTGTGAGTTTTGAGTTGGTTTTGGGCTGAATTTTTAGTGCATTTGTTATGCGATTTTTTACAATGAGGCCAAGGTCAACAAGTTTCTAAATTCGGATTGTTTCAGCGGTTTGATCAAGTACCCTAATAATGGCAGTCCGTGTTCGTTGGCCTTTTTTTCAAGTTCATCCAGTTCAGCGGATGTCAGGCTGCTTAACAGAATGGCCTGTCTAATCATCCCCCGGTGGCTGGCGAATTCGACCAGATCAAGCCCGCAGAGGTCGGGCAGACATTGATCGCACAAAAGAATATCAAACGGTTGCACAGCCTTGAGCATTTGTTTCAAGGCGCCATCTGCACTGTCGGTGGTGGTCAGTTGGGTGAAACCGTAACTCTCAAGCAGGTATTGAGTCGCCCGGAGTTGGAAGGGATGATCTTCCACTATCAAGATGCGCAGATCGTCTTTGAACATAGGAGTATTCACGCTTCTTCTGTCGAGCTGAAGGAAGCGAGATTATTTCGCGAGGTTACCGAATAATCGATCAGTTTGCTCAGCGCATGTTGTAGGGGGATTCGGCGAACGTTGAGCGCACTTGGGCTGTGAGAGGTAAATCAACCATTGCAGGCGGCGTAATGGCTGATTACCGGGGGCTCATCAGCGGCTCGAACGACCGGTCATCTCCAGCGCCATTTCGCTTGCATAGCTGTCGGTCATGCCGGCGATGAAGTCAATCATCCGTAGAAACGAGGCGTGCAATGAGCCGTGAGGATTGGGCGCACTGTTCCCCAACAGGTCGAGGACTCGACGACTCTTGAAGGACGGCGTTCGACCGTTGTGCTGTTCCAGTGCTGCGCCGCAGAAGGCGTTGAGCAGGATTTCCAGTGTGGTGTAGGCGCCGATCTCATGCAGGGTCTTGCGCTTGTCCTGGAAGATTTTTTTCCGCGCCATGTCCTTGGCGTTCAGTACGCAACGCTTGGCAGGGCCGTGCATGTGCTCCACCAGATCACCGGGCAGCGTGCCGGTCAGCAACGCGTCCTGTTGCTCGACAAAGGCCCGTGCTGCGGCATTGGTCAAGTGTTCAATGGCTTTGCCTCGCAGGATTGCCAGTTTGCGCCGGCGCGAATCCTGTGGACCAAGCTGGCGATAGGTTTCCGGCAGATCGTCACCCACAAGATCCAGCAACAGGGACTCGACTTCGGCGTACTCCAGCAACTCCATTTCCAGACCGTCTTCCAGATCGATCAGCGCGTAACAGATGTCATCGGCAGCTTCCATCAGATACACGAGCGGATGGCGCGCCCAACGCTGTTCCTCGAGTTGCGGCAGGCCGAGTTTATGGGCGATTTGTTCCAGAAGCGGCAATTCGCTCTGATAGCAACCGAACTTGTGTTTCTTGTAGCCCAGAGAATCCGCGTGTTTTGCCGTCCATGGGTATTTCAGATAAGTACCCAGCGTGGCGTAGGTCAGCCGGGTGCCGCCGTCGAACTGGTGATATTCCAGCTGGGTGAGTACCCGGAAGCCTTGGGCATTGCCTTCGAAGTTGAGGAAGTCATTGCGTTCGACTTCGCTCATTGCATCCAGCCAGCCACGACCGGCGGCTTGCTGGAACCAGTGGCGAATCGCGTCTTCGCCGGAATGGCCGAAGGGCGGATTGCCGATGTCATGGGCCAGGCAAGCCGATTGCACCACCATGCCCAGGTCGCTGGGCTCGCACCAGTCGGGCAGGGCGCTGCGGATGGTTTCTCCGACGCGCATGCCCAGCGAACGGCCGACGCAGCTGACTTCCAGCGAGTGGGTCAGGCGCGTGTGGATATGATCGTTGCTGGTGACCGGATGGACCTGGGTCTTACGCCCGAGGCGGCGAAACGCGCCCGAGAAAATGATCCGGTCGTGGTCTTTGTGGAAAGGACTGCGGCCGAGTTCTTCCGGGCTGTGCAGAGGCTTTCCGAGGCGTTCGCGAGTAAGCAGTGTTTGCCAATCCAAGGCTGGTTCTCTCCGTCAGGTGACTGATTGCTTAAGCTTCCGGGTTCGCGTCCGGACCTGCAAGCGGAACTACAGCCCGACGGCGTCGATATCGATGAGCAGCAGTCGTTCGCCGTGGTCGAAAAATTGCCCGGCGGTGAGGCAGTACTGGTTGCTGGTGGCATCGCGGTAAGTGTTGGAGAGCGTTAGCCTGCGTTCTTCCCAACCCTCTGCCAGCAGGTGATAGAAGTAGGGGCGCCATGACCAGTTGTGGCCCAGGTAACGATTGTCGGCCTCCCAGCCGTTGTTGCGCCATTCAAGGTTGGGCGTCAGCTGCGTGCCGTGACGGTCGCATTGGTAGAAGCGCAGCAGCCAGGGAAATGCATCCAGTTGTGGCAAGGCGCTGAGCGGCGCGCGGGCCTGTGCCCATGCCTGCAGGATGGTCATCAGCTCGCTGAGTTGCTGGCGCATGATCATCAGGCGACCGCGCTCATCCAGCTTCTGCAGAACATAGCGCTGACGCAGTTGCGCGAAGCGCTCGACGAAGGCGTCCGTGGCAAAGAAATCGACTTGGGCCCGGGCGAACAAAAAACCCTGAACGTAGCGCGAACCGCACTCCAGGGCAAAACTCAGTTGAGCCTCGGTTTCCACCCCTTCGGCGATGATCCAGCAACCGGTTTTTTCCGCCATTTGCGCCAGAGCCTTGACCACGTCGCTGCTCGGTCCACCTAACGCAGCGTCCTGGAACAGGCGCATGTCGAGTTTGAGAATGTCCGGTTGCAGCGCGAGTACGCGATCAAGTTGAGAGTATCCGGCACCGAAGTCATCGATGGCGATCCTCGCGCCGGCCTGTCGGTAGCGTGCCACGACGTCGGCCAGGCGCTGAATATCGCCTCCCAATTCGGTGATCTCGAAGACAATGCGTTGCGGATCGACGTTGTGCCTGCTCAATTGCTTGAGGCTCGGTAGAGCCTGGCCCGGCCGCAAGCGGTTGATCCAGCGTGGCGATATGTTCAGGCTCAGAAACCAGTCCGAGTCCGCTTCATGTAGACGGCTCAGCGCGTTATCGCGGATCTGGCGATCCAGGCGACGCAGCGCGATGGCGGGCGTTCGCGGGTCGGCGAACAGCGGCCCCACCGAGGTCAGTTGACCGTCGGCCTGGCGCAATCTTCCCAGTGCCTCGACACCAGCGATACGGCCGGTGGCGGTATCGATGAATGGCTGAAAACAGGCGAGCGGTTGCCCGTCGATCACGGGGCCTCCTTGGTCAGGTCTTGTTATTGGATAAAACCTGTTCACCGGGTAGGCACGCAGGATTGAACCCCTCGATAAAGAGGTTCAATCCCGATTTTGCAAGAATGCAGCCAGATAACGGCCTTAGTGGTGACGCGAAGAGCCTTGCATGACCAGCTTGATCAATGGCCCCAGCGTGGCGCCCAGACGAACCAGTCGAGTGAGGCTGCTGACGCCACCGCTCTTGGCGCCCTTACCCGTCAGAAAGCCCAGCAAGGTCACGGCGGCCACGCCCCAGAGCGGTGCGTGCTTGATGCCGAAACCATCCTGCAGGTTTTGCGTCATCCCGCGCACGCGCTGCAAAGGTTGCAGCAATTGTGCGGATTCATGTCGGATTTCCTGACGATGCATTTCCATGCGCAGGCGGATCAGTGCCTTGCGCATTTCGGTGCGCGAGCTGTTGTGAGGCAGTTCAGGCAGGCTCATGGCAGCAGACGCTCCCGATCGTTGGCCAACTCTTCCAGGGTGCCGTGGAAGGGCGACGATTCATCGAAAATCGCCGCTCTCAAGCGCATCGCACAGAAAATGGCCGCAAGTGTGTAGAAAACACAGAGCCCGATGATGGCCGCCAGACGGTAGGTGTCCCAAAACAGGATCAACACCAGCGTCGACAACCCCACCAGCAACAGCAAGGCAAAAACCAGCGCCAGGCCTGCGAATAGCAACAGGCTTACCGTGCGGGCTTTTTGTTCCTGCAATTCGATGCCGAACAGTTCGACATGGCTGTGCAACAGTCCAAGAAAAGCGGCACCCAGGCGCCGCGGTGAGGAGCTTGGGCCCGTCGCGGACGAGCCGGATTCGCCGATCGCCATATCAGCGCCGAGTGGCCAGCAAGCCAAGCAGGAAACCCACGCCGGCCGCGATCCCGACCGATTGCCATGGGTTGGCCTGGACGTAGTCTTCGGTGGCGGTAACGGCGGCCTTGCTGCGTTCGCGCAGGGAGTCTTCGGTCAATTTCAAGGTTTCGCGCGCACGCAGCAGACTGTCGTGGATTTGCTCGCGCAACTCATCAGCCTGATCGCCGGCCAGCGTTGCGGTGTGTTCCAGCAAGCGTTCGGTGTCGCTGACCAGAGTCTGAAAATCGTTCATCAGGATTTCTTGAGCAGTCTTTGCCTTGATGCTGGCCATGGGTGGATCTCCGTAAGTGGCTTCTGAAGCGTTCGAGTATGAGCCTTGCGTGAAGGTTCAGTACAAATGACTGGTACAACTTTTGCTATGTCGTGGTGCGTCTGCCTGCGCCGTTGCGCTGTTGCTGGGCAGGATTCGAGCAAAACCTTATCTCAAATAATGAAAACTCGCGCAAAGGTTCCAACCTTGTGCGCCAAAGCGGCTCATCGGGATCAATCTGCTGATCTCGGCAAGGTGCAACTTGGTGCATGAATTGTCTGCGCGAACTGCTTTGGTGCTTTTTTAGCCTTCAGGTCTGCCCACCCCATGGAAAATCTGCAAAGCGCTGTGGACAGTCTGGTCCATAGCTCCAATACGTTGTTCATTCTGATCGGCGCGGTCATGGTGCTGGCGATGCACGCCGGTTTCGCCTTTCTTGAAGTCGGCACGGTTCGACAAAAGAACCAGGTCAATGCCTTGTCGAAGATTCTCAGCGACTTCGCCATTTCGACCCTGGCCTACTTCTTTATAGGCTATTGGATTTCCTATGGGGTGACCTTCATGCAACCGGCGGCTGTGATCAATGCTGATCATGGCTATGGGCTGGTGAAGTTTTTCTTTCTGCTGACCTTTGCTGCGGCGATACCCGCGATCATTTCCGGAGGCATCGCCGAGCGTGCCCGGTTTGTCCCGCAGTTGTGCGCGACGGCACTGATCGTGGCATTCATCTATCCGTTCTTCGAGGGCATGATCTGGAACGGCAACTTTGGCCTGCAAGCCTGGTTGCTGGAGCACTTTGGCGCCAGCTTCCATGATTTCGCCGGCTCGGTGGTGGTCCACGCCATGGGCGGTTGGCTGGCTCTGGCGGCGGTGTTGTTGCTCGGGCCGCGCAATGGTCGCTATCGCGAAGGGCGACTGGTGGCGTTCGCGCCCTCGAGCATTCCCTTTTTGGCGCTGGGGTCGTGGATCCTGATCGTTGGCTGGTTCGGTTTCAACGTGATGAGCGCGCAAACCCTGCAAGGTGTCAGCGGGCTGGTGGCGGTGAACTCGTTGATGGCCATGGTCGGCGGTACCGTGGCGGCGCTGATCGTCGGGCGCAATGACCCGGGCTTTCTGCATAACGGCCCGCTGGCCGGGCTGGTGGCGATCTGCGCCGGTTCCGATCTGATGCACCCGGTGGGCGCGCTGATCACTGGCGTCATCGCCGGGGCATTGTTTGTCTGGTGCTTCACTGCGGCTCAAGTCAAATGGCGCATCGACGATGTGCTGGGAGTTTGGCCGTTGCATGGTTTGTGTGGCGTCTGGGGCGGAATCGCCTGCGGCATTTTCGGCCAAAGCGCGTTGGGTGGGCTGGGCGGCGTGAGTCTGATCAGCCAGTTGATCGGCACTGCGTTGGGGGTGGTTGTGGCGCTGGCTGGTGGCTTTGCCGTGTATGGCGCGATCAAGGCGTTCCATGGTCTGCGCCTGAGTCAGGAAGAAGAGTATTACGGCGCTGACTTGTCGGTGCACAAGATTGGCTCTGTGAGCCAGGACTAGGTCTCTTCGTCGTCAGCGCCTGGATAGAAACCGTGCAGCAGACGATAGCGGTCGTGCCGTATCTGGTCGGCCCGCTCCTGCACTTGATGCGCAGGTAATCCCAGCATGATCAGCGCATGGGAGGCGAGCATCAGGCTCGACTCCAGCAGTTCAGGCACGACTTCGCTGGCGCCGGCTGCCTTCAACTCGGCCAACTGGCTGTCGTCGCGCGTGCGCACCAGAATCGGCACGGTCGCGTTGAGTCGCCGCGCTTCCTTGAGGATCAGCAACGCGATGTCGGCCTGATCCACGGCGATCACCAACAGCCTGGCGCGCTCCAGCCCTATCGCGACCAGCAGTTCACCGCGACGTGAGTCGCCATAATGCACACAGGTTTCACCAACGGCGGCTTCGTGGACACGCACCGGATCAGTATCCAGTGCGATGTAGGGTTGCTGCGCGTTGCGTAGTGCGCGTCCGATTGACTGACCTACACGACCGTAGCCACATATAACGACATGGTTGTGTAACCCGGCATTGAGCGCGCTGATTTCTTCAAGTTTTGCTTCTTCGTTGGGTTTGCGATGCAGGCGTGTGGCGATGTGGGGCGCGGCGCGCAGCAACAACGGCGTGACGAGCATCGAACAGAAGGTCGCCGCCAGCAACAGGCCACCAAAATCCGCGGGCATCAGTTTGTTCTGCTGCATCTGTGCCATCAGCGCAAAGCAGAACTCGCCGCCCTGGGCCAATGCCAGGCCGCTGCGCCAGGCGGTTTCGCCATCGCTGCCACGCCATTTGACCAGCAGCGCAACGACGCTGCCCTTGAGCAGCAACAACCCCAGGGTCAGACCGAGAATCAGCAGGCCGTGGCTGGCGAACAACTGCAAGTCGATCAGCATGCCGATACTGACGAAGAACAGCCCGAGCAGGATGTCGCGGAACGGGCGGATGTCGGCCTCGATCTGGTGCCGGTAATGGCTTTCCCCCAGCAGCATGCCGGCGAGAAACGCACCCAGGGCAGGCGAGAGACCGAGCAGGTGCGTCAGCCACGCCGTCAGCAGAACAATGACTAGCGCCAGTAGCACGAACAGTTCCGGGGAACGGGCAGCCGCCACTTCATGGAACAGCCGCGGCAGTAACCAGCGACTGGCCAGCAACAGGCCGACGAACAACACGACGGTTTTACCCAGCGTCAGTGGCAGCGCCCAATACCAGGCCTGATCGCTGCTGCCAGCGAACACCGGCACCAGGGTCAGCAGCAATACCGCGACGACGTCCTGGAACAGCAACACGGCAATGGCATTCTGGCCGTGGCTGCTGAAAATCTCGCCGAGACTGCTCAGCTCTTTACTGACAATGGCCGTGGAAGACAGCGACAGGCCGGCGCCGAGTAACAGCGCAGGCGTGATCGGCATGCCGAGCAGCATCAGCAAACCACCTAGCAGCATCCCGGAGCACAGCACCTGCAGACTGCCAAGCCCAAACACCACTCGGCGCAACACGAGCATTTTTGACAGGGAAAATTCCAGCCCAAGGGAGAACAACAGAAACACCACGCCCAACTCGGCGAGGTCCGGCAGCTCTTCGCTTTCATTCACCCAGTTGAATGCTGTCGGCCCGATCATCAGTCCCACGCACAGGTAACCCAGCACCGGTGGCAATCGCAGGCGCTGGAACAGTGCAATCATCACCAGGGAGGAGGCGAGGATGATCAACAGGTTGGCGAACACAAAAAACTCCGGTGATGGACGCTGGCAATTCAAGCGTAGAGGCAAATAATCCGTGAGCATCGCGCAATGGGTATTGAAGACGACTGATGTGCGTCAGCGTATTGCCGTGATCCGTTGCCGTTATGGCCCAAGGGTAGAGCATTCAATGGCTCGACGGCTTTTCGGGGCAGGCCTAGAATGGTGACTTAATTTTTTCGGTTGAGCGCTCATGCTTCCTGAATGTCAGCTGTTCGGCACCCTTGGGTGTCATCTCTGTGAAGTCGCCGAAGCCATGCTGATGGAATTTGTCGAGCGCGGTTTGCTGGTGGAGCTGGTGGATATCGCGGACGACGAAACATGGTTCGAAGCTTACAGTCTGCGTATTCCGGTATTACGGCGGGTCGATACTGGTGCTGAGCTGGGCTGGCCGTTCAGTGCCGATCAGGTAGTGGCGTTCCTGCGTTAAGCGGTGGTTGCGGTGGCGGTGTTCCCGCCTGTCGAACTTTGCGATGGATCCTCTTGGCTTTACCGGTGCTGATCGGATACTGTATGCGTATACAGTTATTCGTGATACCTGCCTTGCACCCCTGGTTTTCGGGTTTGGGCAGGCGGTCCGGGCGTGAGAGGGATGAATCGTGGTCAATGTCGAACAATTGAAGAACAGCGTGAACCGGATGTCGGCGGACGTGGTGCGCGAGGCTGTCCTCGAATTGCGTCTGGATGGCCTGGTGACAGAAGGAAAAACTCCCTTCAATAAACTGCATTTCAATACCTGTTTCGCCGAAATCGAAGCCTTGTTCCAGCGCGCGGGTTATCACCGGCAGTTGGATGTCGTGGGTTATCAGGGTTTGTTGTATGCGCTTTATGATCCTGGTCGCTGGGAGGCAGTCGATGTGCTGCGCTGGCTCAAGGAGTTCACCGAAGCGGCAGCGCGCGCGCAGATACCGGCTTGAGGATTCTCTTCTAGGTTCGTTCCGGCCGCTGTTGGATAATGCTGCCCTGTATTGAGGGTTAGAACTTTCGTATGTCCACTTCATCTTTTTCTGCTGCACACAACCAGGCCAGCACGCTCTACTTGCCGCCTGGTCCGTGGCAGACCGTACTCGATTGTCTGTGCGAACATTTCAGCGCCATCGGTCGTGAACAATGGCTGGACAGAATCGCTCGCGGTCGTGTCCTCGACGGTCACGGCATGCCGATCGCCCTTGATCTGCCTTACAAGGAAGGCTTGCGGATTCATTATTTCCGTGAGGTGCCGGACGAAAAGCCGATCCCGGTGGTTGAGTCGATTCTGTACGCGGATGAGCATCTGGTCGTGGCGGACAAGCCGCATTTTCTGCCGGTGACTCCGGCGGGTGAATACGTGGAGCAGACCCTGTTGCGGCGGCTGATCCGTCGACTCGATAACCCGCATCTGGTGCCTTTGCATCGCATTGACCGGCACACCGCGGGGCTGGTGCTGTTTTCCGCCAACCCTCAGAGCCGTTCTGCCTATCAGTCGTTGTTTCCTACGCGGCAGATCGAAAAGCGCTACGAGGCAATTGCGCGAGCGTTGCCTGAACTCTCTTTTCCATTGATCCATAAGAGCCGACTCATCGATGGCGAGCCTTTCTTCCGCATGCAGGAAGGTCCGGGCGTCAGCAATACCGAAACGGCTGTCGAAGTCAGGGAGAAGAACGGTGACCTCTGGCGTTATGCGCTTTACCCGGTGACGGGCAAGAAGCATCAATTGCGGGTGCACATGACAGCCTTGGGCGCCAGCATCTGCAACGATCCGTTTTATCCTCACGTACTCAAGGATGTTGAGGATGACTATGCCAATCCTTTGAAACTGCTCGCTCAGGGGCTACGGTTTGTGGACCCGGTCACCGGCCAGGAAAGAGCATTCGAAAGCACCATCACCCTGCAGTGGTGATCGCGAGTTCAGCAAATCAGCTGATCTTCAGCCACGAAAAAGCCCGCATAAAGCGGGCTTTTCCATATCCGGTTGTCACCGCAAAAATTACAGCTCTTTAACGGTACGAACCTGATCCTTGTTGATGCGGGTCTGCTTGCCATCCAGTTGTTCGAATTCGTAGAAACCCGAATCTTTATCGAACTGTGGCGCGTCGACAGCCTGGATTTCTCGACCGTCATTCAAGGTGATCACTGTAGGCGATGCGCAACCGGCGAGGGTAGCGAGGCCCAGTGCGAGCATGAAAGTGGCGAGGGTCCGTTGAGTCATGAGTGTGTCTCCGAATATGAATTCTTTTGGTTACTGAGCTTGAGACGTGTACAGCGCGTGCAAGTTCCTTCTCCTGTCAGTCTGACACAGAGTTGTGGGCACTTAACAGTTCTGGTGTGTTGAGGTTTGCCAGGCGTGGATCATTGTCGGGGCATTGCAGGGCGGTAGCGCCCAGTTTGCGCATGAGGCGCCCCGGGCTGCGTTCACCGTCGTTCCAGGCGCTTTCGATATCGGCCGAGAGCGCCACGGGGATGATGCACAGCAGAGGTTCCCAGTGTTCGCCATGGCGCAGCATCAGCGGTTGGTCCGGGTGCTGGCTGGCGGAGTCGCGCATGCTATTGAGCAGCGCGGCGTCTATGCGTGGTACGTCACACGGTAGCACCAGCAAATGCGCATGGCGGGCGGCCTTCAGGCCTGCGCGAATACCGGCCAGGGGGCCAGGAAAGTCGCCTTCATCGTCATGAACCAGCTGGTCGGCGTAGGGCGCGTACTTTTCCAGGTTTCTGTTGCAGGAGATGATCAGGTCATCGCTCAGGGAACGGGTCTTGCGGTGCAAGTGGGCAATCAATGGCTCGCCGTGCCATTCCAGCAGCCCTTTGTCCTGACCGCCCATGCGTTGGCCACGACCACCTGCCAGGAGCAGAATGGAACAGGGCGGCAGATGTGTATTCGAGGTCATGGCAGGTCTCCATGGGGGCGGCGAAAAAATGAGGCGCTGTGATATAACACCGGGCTGTTTCTCCTACAACTGGATGAGCCTATGAAAGCCAAGGCTGATGTACCTTTCGCACCGCTCAATATCGCGGTGCTGACGGTCAGCGATACCCGTACCCTGGAAACCGATACCTCAGGACAGGTCTTCGTCGACCGTTTGAGCGCTGCCGGCCATAACCTGGCGGCCCGGGTTCTGCTCAAAGATGATCTCTACAAAATTCGCGCGCAAGTCGCCCACTGGATTGCCGACGATGTCGTGCAGGTGGTGCTGATCACTGGCGGTACCGGTTTCACGGGACGCGACAGCACTCCGGAAGCGGTGAGTTGCCTGCTGGATAAACAGGTCGACGGTTTTGGTGAGCTGTTCAGGCAGATATCGTTGGCGGATATTGGCACCTCTACTGTTCAGTCCCGTGCCCTGGCCGGCTTGTCCAATAGCACGCTGGTCTGCTGTTTACCGGGTTCGACCAATGCCGTGCGCACCGGCTGGGATGGCATTCTTGCCGAGCAGCTGGATTCGCGGCACCGCCCGTGCAACTTCGTCGCTCATCTCAAACAGGCGGCACCCTGTGAATCCCGCGGGTAAGCCAGGCAAGACTGGCAGTCTGATGGCTGTCGAGGTGGCACTGGCACGCTTGCTGGCAATGGCCGAAGCCTCACCGATTTGTGAGCGTGAACGCTTGCCATTGGCGCAGGTTCAGGGCCGGGTGCTGGCCGATGACCTGGTCTCGACGCTTGATCTGCCACCTTGGCCCAACAGTGCCATGGACGGCTATGCCTTGCGCATGGCCGACTGGACTGGAGAGCCATTGGTGGTCAGCCAGAAGATTTTTGCCGGTCAGGCTCCGGAGCCCTTGAAGCCTGGCACCTGTGCACGAATCTTCACCGGTGCGCCAGTGCCCGCAGGTGCAGATTGCGTCGAGATGCAGGAAAACACCGAGGTTCAGGCGGATGAGCGAGTACGTTTCACCGAAACCATGACTCCAGGACAAAACATTCGTCCTCAAGGCCAGGAAGCTACTGTTGGTGAATTGATTCTGCCGGCCGGCACGCGCCTCGGGCCGATCGAACAGGGGTTGGCTGCATCGCTGGGATGCGCAGAACTGGACGTGATTCGCAAGGTTCGCGTTGCTGTTCTGTCCACCGGGGATGAACTGATTGAACCGGGTCAGGCTCTGGGGCCGGGACAGATCTACAACAGCAATCGAGTGTTGCTTTGCAGCTGGTTGCAGCGCCTGGGCTGTGAGGTGATCGATGCCGGAATTCTTCCGGATGATTTAGCGACCACCCGCGCTCGACTGGGTGAATTGAAAGATGTCGATCTGATCCTTTCCACCGGTGGTGTCTCGGTAGGAGAGGCTGACTTTCTGGGCATTGCCTTGCGTGAAGAGGGTGAGTTGACGTTGTGGAAACTCGCCATCAAACCCGGCAAACCGTTGACATTCGGGCATTTTCGCGGCGTACCTGTGATTGGTTTGCCTGGCAATCCGGCTTCAACGTTGGTGACCTTTGCTTTGTTGGCAAGGCCCTATCTCTTGCGCCGACAGGGTGTAAAAGAGGTTGAGCCCCTGAAGTTTCAGGTGCCTGCAGGGTTTGCATGGCCAAAATCAGGCAATCGACGCGAGTACTTGCGCGGACGTCTGGAGAATGGCCGGGCAATTATCTACAGTAATCAGAGTTCTGGTGTACTGCGTAGCGCTGCCTGGGCTGATGGCCTGGTTGAGGTGCTGGAGGATCGCACGCTGATCGAAGGTGACTACGTGGACTTCATCCCGCTGAGCGAAGTCCTGAGCTGACTCCTGCCGCGGGCTTACTGCGCAAACCCGGTTGATCGAACCGGGTTTTGCGTTCCTGGCTTACCCTTGGTGAGCCAGGAGTGTCACGACCTGGTCGAAACGGCTATTGGCGATCCAGACCAGAACCCCGATGACGACGGCTGTTCCGATAGCCGAATAGGCAAGCCTGTGTTTTATGGATTTGACGTCACTACGGATTTCATCCATGTCTCGTCGGATGTATTTGAGGTGTGTCTCCAATTCAACGACGCGAGATTCCATAGCAGCTTCTCCAATGGGCTTTGCGCTGTTTTTGAATTCAGCTTGATGATTGACGCGTTTTTCTGCGAACGGTATGACCGGGATGTCCGGTGACCTGATTTCATGGTTTTGCATGGCACGTCCCTGTGTAGTTCCTGCTGATGTTTGATAACTGCAGGCGCCAAGGTGTACCAATCGCATGGGTCGGTCAATTGAGCCGATTCCTCACATCTTGTAAGAAAAAGTCCCGCCTTGTAGGACGCCATACTGCTCGACTTCAAATAATTCAAATTCTTTCGACTTTTATGTGACGAGATGAGGTCAACATCTCCCATACGGAATTCAATCTTGGGAGTGACAGCAATGAGCGAACGCAAGGCACTGTTGATTCTGCATGGCAAGCAAGCGCTCAACGAGGCGGTCCGTTCTGCCGTGGAGGGCAAGCGCCAACAGGGTTGGGAGCTGGCCGTTCGAGTGACCTGGGAGGCCGGCGACGCCCAGCGGCTGGTGGATGAAGCGCTGGCGGCAGGCTACATGCAGATCATCGCCGGCGGCGGTGATGGCACCTTGCGTGATATTGCCGAGGCTATGGCGTCGCATACGACGCAGGCCAGCCTGATACTGATGCCCTTGGGGACCGCCAATGATTTTGCTCGTGCCGCCGGCGTGCCTCTGGAGCCCGATCAGGCGCTGGATCTTCTTGACACTGCGCCGAGCGCCATTGATCTGGGGGAGGTCGGTGGGCAGGTGTTCCTGAATATGGCCACGGGCGGTTTTGGCAGTCAGGTCACGGCAAACACCTCGGAGGACTTGAAAAAAATCCTCGGGGGCGCGGCTTACCTGTTCACCGGTTTATCGCGCTTCAGTGAGTTGCACGCAGCCTATGGCGAGTTGCAGGGGCCTGATTTCCAGTGGAGTGGCGAGCTGTTGGCATTGGGCATCGGCAATGGCCGGCAGGCCGGCGGTGGACATGTGTTGTGTCCAGAAGCGCTGGCTGACGATGGCCTGCTGGACATCAGTATTCTGCCTGCTCCGCAGGAAGTCGTCGGGACTTTGAAAAGCCTGCTGACCGATGGCTTCGGCATCGATAACATGTTTGTACGAGTCCGATTGCCCTGGGTCGAAATCAAGGTTGCGGAAGGCCTCTACATCAACCTCGATGGCGAACCTCTGGAAGGTGACAACTTGCGTTTCTCGACACGTCCAGCGGCACTGCGCGTGCATTTACCTGAAAACTCGCCGCTGCTGGGGTCATCGCAATTGATCAATCATCCAGGCTGATGATCTGCTCGCGCACGGCGAACAGCACCAGGCCCGCCACATCGTAGATCTGCAAGCGCTTCATGATCTGCGAACGGTGGGTTTCAACGGTCTTGATGCTGAGGCCCAGGCCATTGGCAATTTCCCGGGTGGATTTTCCGCGAACGATCAGCCGAAGGATTTCCAGCTGACGCGCTGTCAGGTTGTGCGAGTCTGCAGGTTCCGGCTGGTTTTTCTGAGTTCGGGTCAGCGCCTGGTTGATGACGGTGTGGGCGATGGCCGGGCTCAGGTAGCGTTCGTTGTTACGCAAGGCATCCAGGGCATGTTCAAGCTCGGTAGCCGTGGTGTCCTTGAGCAGGTAGCCATGTGCACCGGATTCCAGTGCCTGCATGATGAGTGCTGGATCAGTGTGCATCGACAGGATCAGCACCTTGCTCTGCGGGCGTACTCGCTTGAGTCGCTGCAATGCGTCAAGGCCACTGGTTTCCTTCATGGAAATATCCAGCAGGATGATGTCGGGGGACAGATGCTCGACCATCTCGAGCAACTGCGAGCCGTCATTGGCCTCACCGATTACCGCGTAGCCGGGAATATCCAGCACCAGAGCGCGCACGCCTGCCCTGATAAGCGAGTGGTCATCCACCAGAAGTAAGTTACAAGTCAACGCATAACCTTATTCGTACTGGCCCGTTCGAGCGCACGAGGCGCCCAGGGGAAGAGTGCTTCGATTTGAGTGCCTTTGCCCGGCTCGCTGGTCACGCTCAGTGTGCCTCCCAGCTGATTGATCCGTTCCGACATCCCTGCCATTCCACGTTGCCCCTCACGACCTGGATCGTTCGCTGGCGCGAATCCCAGGCCATCGTCACTGATTAACAGTGTCAGGCCCTGCGGCAGACGTTGCAGGCGGACCAACAGATTTTTCGCTTCGGCATGGCGCAATATATTGGTCACCGCTTCCTGAGTGATTCGAAAGGCAGCCACCGTCATTTCCTCCGGTATACCGGCCAAACGCTGATGGCATTCCAGGCTCCAGTGCACCGGCGTGTTGGCCAGCGTCTTGAGTAAATGCGCCCGCAGACTGGCTTCCAGCCCGAGACTGGTCAGCTGCCTCGGATTGAGAATGGCCGATACGTCTCGCACTTTGGCCAGGGTTTCTTCCAGCGTGTCGCAGAGCACCGAACACTGGCCCTGAAGTTCTTCGGGCATTCGGCGTTTGAGCCAGTCGCTTTGAAGTTTTGCCGCGGTCAGCAATTGGCCGATGTCGTCATGCAGTTCCCGACTGAGCCGGTGGCGTTCGTTTTCCTGAACCTCCAACAGCCGGTCAGCCAACTCCTGGGGTTGAAACTTTATCGACTTGCGCGAAAGACAATACTGCACCCAGACGCAGGTCAATGCCGCAATATTGAGTACCAGCAGACTCAGCGGCAGAGGAGTGGACAGGCTATAAATCAGCAGGCAGCCAAGCGCCGAGCAGGTACACAACATAAGCGTGACCAGGCGTGCGTTTTTTGGGGAGGGTGGCCTTGGGGTGATTGACTTGAGGCTGGCGTACATAGCGGATGGAGCCAATGGATGTTCGCTGCGGGAAGACCGGGCATCGAGGATGACGGGTCTCTGTCTGGAGTCACTCTGCCATTAATTGACGTCAACTAATGGGCGGCATAATACCACTTAAGATACCGTTGGTCGCGTTTGGTATATAGGTCTGCAGAGTCAGGAAACAAGCATTTATGGACAGCAGTTCCATAATGGAAAAAGTTGGGTGGCAAGAATGGTTTATTTGTTTCGAGATGTCGTAGGTAGGTATGGAATATTCAAATGCGACATGAGCCCGCTAAAGTTGGAAGGGCAGTCATGGCAATAAAAATTCACAGCACGGCATAGGGGCTCGATAATTCAGGCTTGCCGACCTGCAAAGGAAACGAGTGTGAACGGTTTGGAATTAGCGGGGGGCTGAAACTGACTGTGTCCGACCTGAAAGGCGAAGGCTTCGATCAGGGATGTCTGTTCGCTGTCATCAAGGCTGAGTTGGCCGGTCTTCTGATCGATAAGCTCGAGTTGCCAGGCGATCAACGTCAGGCAGTCTTTCAGCGCACTCAGGGCCTGGTCGTGTAAATCCATGTGATTCTGGGCATGGCTCAGCAAACCATGAATGTGCAACGAAAACTCCGAAACGGCTGCCAGAGCGAGGGCATCAGCCTTGTTGGCCAGTTTGAGCAGGGTGCTAAGCATGCAGTCGATGGCATCCTTGTCATTGCTGATCAGTTGCAAATGACTCAGGCATTCCTCGGTTTTGACCAGGAGTGTCTCTGCTTCGACGAGAAACTCAGGGAGCCGTTGAGCCCACTCTTTACGATCGTTCGGCATGCTTATCTCCACAACGTCATGTCAAATGAGGGGATGTCGAGTGTGTCGACGGGGACGGTCAGAGTCCCCGCATTGCCATGCCGTCGTGAGATCGCGCGCCGGCCTGTCTGGCTGCAGGCTGGGGAACTCGATAGGGTGGATGGCCACTTACCTGCGATCGCACACAAAAGCCTGACTCCGTTCATGCAATGAGAATGGCGTCACATTAATGGCTATTGGATGTTGCGAATATCAGGTTGGGCCTGATTGTTACTAGGGGAATCCCTTACACGGGGGAACCAACCGAACGAAACGAGGTCTCGCGGCAGGCAATGGGGCAGATGAAATCGCCTGGCCAGTAAAGCATGATGTTAATGTGACATCAATGTTTGGTCGTGGCATTTTACACGGGGGTCAAGGTCCGGCAAAAACAGCCGATAACCCCCTTTAGTGAATTCATCAGAACAAGCCCAGGAGTCATTGATGGCCGGCATTCTCGACACGGTAGACCAACGCACGCAACTGGTGGGTGAGAATCGCCTGGAAATTCTCATGTTCCGGCTGGCCGGACGGCAATTGTTCGCGATCAACGTGTTCAAAGTGCAGGAAGTGCTGCAACTGCCGAAGCTGACCCTGATGCCCCAGCGTCATCCGTTTGTCTGCGGTGTGGTTAATTTGCGTGGCCAGACCCTGCCGGTGATCGACCTGTCCCAGGCCATTGGTATGCGTCCGCTGGTGCCAAGCCCGACCAGTACGATCATCGTCACCGAGTACAACCGTTCGGTGCAGGCGTTCCTGGTCGGTGGTGTGGACCGTATCGTCAACATGAACTGGGAAGCCATTCTGCCGCCGCCGGCCAGCGCAGGTCGTCAGCATTATTTGACGGCCATCAGCAAGGTCGACGATCAGTTGGTGGAAATCATCGACGTCGAAAAAGTCCTGGCGGAAATCGTTCCGTACAACGCCAAGGTCTCGCGCGACAAACTCGACGATCCGGTTCTCGAGCGTGCCCGTGGCCGTGAAGTGCTGCTGGTGGACGACTCGAACGTGGCGCTGTCGCAATTGCGTGACACCCTGGGTCAGTTGGGCGTGAAGATGCACATCGCCAGCGATGGCTTGAAGGCACTGAACATGCTCAAGGCCTGGGCCGATACCGGTGTGAACATGACCGACAAACTGCTGATGATCTTCACCGACGCGGAAATGCCGGAGATGGACGGCTATCGCCTGACCACGGAAATCCGCAACGACCCGCGTCTGCGTGGCCTTTATGTGGTTCTGCATACCTCGTTGTCCGGCAGCTTCAACGACTCGATGGTGAAGAAGGTCGGCTGCGACAACTTCCTCTCCAAATTCCAGCCGGACAAACTCGTTGATGTGGTGCGCCAGCGTCTGATGCTTGATGAAGTGCCTGCCTGACACCACCCGCAAAGGCTGACTTGACGTCAACCTTTGATTCGGCGACCAAGCTCGTATAGGGTGGCGTTTTTTGCCCACCAGGGAGCTGGCCATGTTGCGTCTGAGCGCGCTTTATCGTTATCCGTTGAAATCCGGCAAGGGTGAGATCCTGAAGCAGGTCAGCCTCGACAAGCTGGGCCTGGACGGTGATCGACGCTGGATGCTGGTGGACGAGGCCAGCGGGCGCTTTCTGACTCAACGTGCGGTGGCGCAGATGAGTCAGCTGTCGGCGTTGTGGAATGCCGACGGTGGCTTGACCCTCAGTGCGCCGGGCCGCTCACCGATCGATATCGCCTTGCCTGCCAGCGACGCGGAACTGCGTGGCGTGACCATTTGGCGCGATACGTTGCGTGTGCCGGATGCCGGTGACGAGGCGGGTGCCTGGGTCAGTGAGTTCATTGGTAAACCGACTCGCCTGGTACAAGTACCTCTTGATCGCGCACGGACCACCCAGGCCGGCTACGGCAAGGAGAATGATCAGGTGGCCTTCGCCGATGGCTTTCCGCTGTTGCTGATCGGACAGGCCTCACTGGAGGACTTGTCGCAAAAAGTCGGCCGCCCGCTGGAAATGCTGCGCTTTCGGCCCAACCTGGTGATCGAGGGCAGCGAGGCGTATGCCGAAGATGGCTGGAAGCGCATCCGCATCGGCGATGTCGAGTTCCGCGTGGTCAAGTCGTGTTCACGCTGCATTCTGACCACCATCGACCCGCAAACCGGCGAGCGCAGTGAAGATCGCGAACCTCTGGCTACGTTGCAGAAATACCGTGCCGAAGCCGACGGCGCGATGTTCGGACAGAACCTGGTCAACGACAGCAATGGCCAACTCGAAGTCGGTATACCGGTGACGGTCCTGGAATAAGACAATTTGAATGACTGCCCTTGAACAAAAAGTGCCCGTGTCCAAGGACACGGGCATTTTTTGTCGCTGTGAACACCCAGGGGTTTAGCCGCGGTATTCGCACAGGTAAGCGGTGTCGACGGCCACTTTCAGCTGGAACTTGCTGTTGGCGGGCACGTTGAACTGGCTGCCGGCGGCGAAGGTTTCCCAGTCGCTGCTGTCCGGCAGTTTGACGGTCAGGGCGCCGGACACCACGTGCATGATTTCACGCTGGCTGGTGCCGAATTCGTATTCGCCCGGTGCCATGACGCCGATGGTCGCAGGACCTTCAGCGGTGCCAAAGGCGATCGACTTGACGGTGCCGTCGAAGTACTCGTTGACTTTAAACATGGGCGATTCCTCGAAAAGGGCTAAAAAGGGCCGGCCAGTATGCACAAGGCCCATGCCGGCGTCACCTCTCTAAAGCGGAAGAACCAGTGGCAATAATCGTGCGGTATTGCGCGCATCTTCCAGCGCCCGATGTTGTTGGCCACTGAACTGCATGCCCGCCAGTTGCAGCGCGCCGTTAAGCCCCAGCGGGCGTTCCAGCCGGCGAGCCTTGGCAAAGCGCTGTTTGAGGTTCATGTGCGGCACCCGGCTCAGGGCGCTGTCGAGTTGCAGGTGCTCCCACTCCTGAACCAACTGTTTGCGATCGTAATCGCCCCAACTGGCCCAGCCTTCGAGGCGCGAGTGATGCTGGCCGAGCCAGTGTTCGAACGACGCCCAGACCTCGCTCAGAGGCTGTGCGGCGTCGATGTTGGCCTGGGTGATGCGGGTCAGTTCCCGGCAAAACGGCGTCAGCAAAGGCCGACGCGTCGGACGCACGAAGCGCTGAAAGCTATCCAGTTCTCGGCCATTTCGGTCCACCAGGGTGGCGCCGATTTCGATGATTTCCATTTCTGTTACTGGCCAACCACCCTCATCGGTGGTGGCTTCTAGATCAATGACCAGCCAGTGAGGCATCGCAGGGTTCCTGGTATCCGCGTCCTGATAGGGCTTGAGCGTAGCCAAACCCGGCGGATCCGCCTAGCGGCTTATTCGACCTCCAACAAAATTTGACGATTTTTCACCTGGTCACCGACCCTGACCTGCAAGCGTTTGAGCACGCCGTCGATGCCCGACTTGAGCGGATGCTCCATTTTCATGGCCTCCAGCACCACCAACAACTGGCCTTTACTGACCGGGCTGCCCTCAGTCACCAGCACGTCGACGATCGCCCCGTCCATCGGGGCCTTGAGGGTGCCGGTGCTGACACTGGCCTGACTGCTGACCAAGGCCTGCGTCCGGTCCACCAGCCGCACACTGCCGGGACGGGTGAACAGCCAGAGTTGTCCTGCCTCGAGACGATAAGCATGGCGTCGCCGGATGCCGTTGATTTCCAGGCTGGCCCAGCGTCCGTCGCACTGGATGATCTTCAATTCAAAGGGCGTTGTTGCGACTTGAATCCGATACGGTTCACCCGGCACAGCGTTCAATTCCACCGGCCAATCCTGATCCTCAAGGCCGATTCGATAGTGCAACGGTACGCTGGCGTTGTTGCGCCAACCGGCCAGTGGCACGTGATGAACCTGCGCCGAGGCTTGATAGAACAATGCAGCAGCGATGGCCAGTTCTTCGGCACTCGGCACATGCGCATGCAGGCAGGGATGCTTGGCAAAGTGAGTATGGATGAATCCCGTACTGAACTCGCCACTGATGAACTGCGGGTGTTCGAGCAGGCTGGCGAGCAAGCGCTGATTGCTCTGCACGCCGAGCAGCACGCTGTCCTGCACCGCCCGCAGCAATTTGCGCCGGGCTTCTTCGCGGGTGGCGCCGTGGGCGATGATCTTGCCCAGCATCGGGTCATAAAACGGGCTGACTGTCTGGCCTTCGATCAGGCCATGGTCGATCCGCACGCCGCGCTGCAACGCAGGCTCCCAGGCGGTGATGCGACCGGTTTGCGGCAGAAAACCGTGTGCCGGATCTTCGGCGTACAAACGGACTTCCATGGCATGGCCGCTGAGCTGAACCTGCTCCTGTCGCAAGGGCAGAGGCAGTCCTTCGGCGACGTGCAACTGCCAGGCCACCAGATCGAGGCCGGTGATCAATTCGGTCACCGGGTGCTCCACCTGGAGTCGGGTGTTCATCTCCAGAAAGTAAAACTGCCCACGCGTATCCAGCAGGAACTCGACAGTGCCAGCGCCGACGTAATTTACTGCGCGACCCGCCTTGAGCGCCGCTTCGCCCATGGCCTGACGCAACTCGGCGGTCATTACCGGGCAGGGTGCTTCCTCGATGACTTTCTGGTGGCGACGCTGGATCGAACAGTCGCGCTCGCCAAGGTAGATCAGGTTGCCGTGCTGGTCGCCGAACAGTTGAACTTCGACGTGACGCGGGTCGATCAGCGCTTGCTCGAGAATCAGTTCGTCACTGCCAAACCCATGCAGCGCTTCGGAGCGGGCGGTGCGCAGTTGTTCGAGCAAATCACTGGCCTCGTGCACCAGGCGCATGCCACGCCCGCCACCGCCGGCACTGGCCTTGATCATCAGCGGATACCCGATGCGTGCGGCTTCGCGGCTCAGGGTTGCGTCGTCCTGTTCTTCGCCCTGGTAACCCTTGATGCACGGCACACCGGCATCGAGCATGGCGAGTTTCGACAGGCGTTTGCTGCCCATCAGATCGATGGCTTCGGGACTGGGGCCGATGAAGGTGATGCCGGCATCCTGGCAGGCGCGGGCGAAGCCGGCGTTTTCCGAGAGGAAGCCATAGCCCGGATGGATCGCGTCAGCGCCCGTGCGCCGGGCGGCGTCGAGAATGGCCGGGATACTCAGATAGGACTGCTGCACCGGGGCCGGGCCGATGTTCACGGCTTCGTCGGCCATCTGCACATGCAACGCATCGGCGTCGGCATCGCTGAACACCGCGACCGTGCGATAGCCCAATGCCTGGGCGGTGCGCTGGATGCGGCAGGCGATTTCACCGCGGTTGGCGATCAGGATTTTGCTTAGTCCGGGCATTGGGTCTTCTCTGAAGTTGTACGGTGAAAGTGACGGCCTCTTCGCGAGCAGGCTCTTAAATAGCCCAACCCGGTTTGCGTTTCTGCACGAAGGCCATGGTCCCCTCAATACCTTCAGCCCCGGTCACCGCCTCGCTGAACCAGTCGGCCGCTTCATCCAGCAACGCATTCGATGGCTGTCCGGCACTCGCCAGCAACAGCTTTTTGGTCGTCGCATTCGCCTCCGGTGCGCAACACAACACATGGGCCAGAATTTCATCGAGACGCTCGGCCAACGCTTGCGCGTCATGCTCGACAAAATGCACCAACCCCATGCGTCGTGCCTGCGTGCCATCGAAACGTGCAGCGGTCAGCGCCAGTCGGCGAGTCTGAGTCAGGCCGATGCGCTGCACCACGAACGGCGCGATCTGCGCAGGCAGAAGGCCGAGGCTGGTTTCCGGCAGACCAAATTGCGCCAGGTGATCGGCCAAGGCGACGTCGCTGACGCAGGCCAGACCAAAACCACCGCCGAGCACCGCGCCTTGCAGCACCGTGATCACCACTTGCGGCGCGTGTTGCACCTCTTGCAGCAGCGCACCGAACGCGCGATTCAAGTCGCGATAGGCGCTCGGGCCCTGAGCGCGTGCATTGGCCATGTCCTTGATGTCGCCACCGGCGCAAAAATGCCCGCCCGCACCACCGATCACCAGCGCGCGAATGGCTCGGTCGTCACGCACCGCCGCCAGCACCGCACGCAGTTCGGCAACCATTTGCAAACTCATGGCGTTGCGGCTTTCCGGGCGGTTGAGGGTGATGTGCAGGACACCGTTATGCGGTTCGAGCAGCAAGGTCTGGCAAACGGGCAGGGTGCTCATTTCTTTTTCCCCGGCAGGATGCCCATGAGTTTGCAGATGATGCCCAGCATGATTTCGTCGGCACCGCCGCCGATCGACACCAGTCGCACATCGCGGTAAGCGCGGGCCACCGGGTTGTCCCACATAAAGCCCATGCCGCCCCAATATTGCAGGCAGCTGTCGCTGACTTCCCGGCCCAAACGCCCGGCCTTGAGTTTAGCCATTGACGCCAGACGGGTGACATCCTGGCCTTTGATGTACTGCTCGGTGGCCTGATAGACCAATGCCCGCAGGCATTCGATTTCGGTTTGCAGTTCGGCCAGGCGGAAATGGATGACCTGATTGTCGATCAGCGCATTGCCGAAGGTTTTGCGCTCCTTGCAGTACTCGATGGTGCTGTCGATGCAGTACTCCAGGCCCTTGATCATGTTCGCCGCGCCGAACAGCCGTTCCTCCTGGAACTGCAGCATCTGCATCATGAACCCTGCGCCTTCATGGCCGATGCGGTTGCGTTGCGGCACGCGCACGTTGTCGAAAAATACCTGAGCGGTTTCTGAACTGCGCATGCCGAGCTTGTCCAGGTGCGAGCTGAGGCTGATGCCAGGGGTGTTCATCGGCACCATGATCAGCGACTTGTTGATGTGCGGTTTGTCGTCCGAGGTGTTGGCCAGCAGGCAGATGAAATCGGCGCTCGGTGAGTTGGTGATCCACATCTTGCTGCCGTTGATCACGTAGTCGTCGCCGTCCTTGCGGGCGGTGGTTTTCAAACCGGCCACGTCGGAACCGGCGCCGACTTCGGAAACACCAATGCAGCCGACCTGCTCGCCAGTGATCGCCGGACGGAGAAACTCTTCGCGCAGTTCATCGGAGCCGAAACGCGCCAGCGCCGGGGTGCACATGTCGGTCTGCACGCCGATGGACATCGGAATGCCGCCGCAGTGGATGGTGCCGAACTCTTCAGCCGCGACGATCGAATAGCTGTAATCGAGCCCCATGCCGCCAAACTTTTCCGGTTTGGAAATCCCCAGCAGGCCGAGGTCGCCGGCCTTGCGGAAGATCTCGTGGATCGGAAAGCGTCCAGCCTTTTCCCATGCCTCGACGTGAGGATTGATCTCGTGATCGACGAATTGGCGGACGGTGCGGCGCAGTGCTTCGTGTTCCTGGGTGAAGATCATTTTTATTGTTCTCCTGAGCGCCCTTAGAAACGGGCTACGCCAAAACTGTTGGATTGCAGCGGTCGCACTTCGGCTTCATGACAAATATCCAGCAAGTACCCGAGCAAGGTCCGGGTATCGCGAGGATCAATCAACCCGTCGTCCCACAGGCTGGCGCTGCCGTACAGCGCGGTGGACTGGCTGTCGAGTTTCTGCGCGGTGACCTGTTCCAGCATGTCGAGCATTTTCGGGTCGGGCACCAGGCCGTCCTTGGCCTGCTTGCCCTCGGTGACGATTCGCAGCACTTTGCCGGCCTGGGCGCCGCCCATCACCGCCGTGCGGCTGTTGGGCCAGGCAAAAATGAAGCGCGGGTCGAGGCCGCGGCCGCACATCGCGTAGTTGCCGGCGCCGTAGGAGCCACCGACGACGATGGTCAGTTTAGGCACGCGGGCATTGGCCACCGCTTGAATCATTTTCGCGCCATGTTTGATCACGCCTTGCTGCTCCGACTCGGTGCCGACCATGAACCCGGTGGTGTTGTGAAAAAACAGCAGCGGCGTCTGGCTCTGGTCACAGAGCTGAATGAACTGCGCCGCCTTGCTCGCACCCTTGGGCGTGATCGGCCCGTTGTTGCCAATGAACCCGCAGGCGCGGCCTTGAATCTGCAAATGGCCGCAGACGGTTTGTTGATCGAACTCGCCCTTGAATTCGAGAAAGTTCGATCCGTCGGCAATCCGCGCGATGATTTCGCGCACGTCGTAAGGTTTTTTCGCGTCGTCAGGAATCAGCCCGAGCAACTCGTCGATGGGGTAGAGCGGTTCTTCCCACCGACGTTCGGGTACCCAGGGCAACTGATCATTCCACGGCAACAGGCTGACAATCTCGCGCACCTGCCGCACGCCATCGGCATCGTTCTCGGCCAGGTATTCAGCGGTGCCGGCGATTTGCGCATGCATCTCGGCACCGCCCAGTGCTTCATCGGTGGCGACTTCGCCGGTGGCAGCCTTGAGCAGCGGCGGGCCGGCCAGAAACAGCTTGGCCTTGCCACGCACCACCACCACGTAATCCGACAACCCTGGCTGATAGGCGCCGCCCGCCGTGGCCGAGCCATGGACCACGGTGATTTGCGGCAGGCCCATGGCCGACATCCGCGCCTGATTGGCAAAACTGCGGGCGCCTTCGACGAAAATCTCCGCCGCGTAATTGAGGTTGGCGCCACCGCTTTCGGCCAGGGTAATGACCGGCAGTTTGTTCTCCATGGCGATCTGTTGCAGGCGCAGGGATTTTTTCAAACCGCTGGGGGAAATGGTCCCGCCCTTGATCGCACTGTTGTTTGCCACCACCAGTGCCCGCACGCCGGACACGTAGCCGATCCCGGCGATCAACCCGCCGCCTGCCGAGCTGCCGTCTTTGTCGTCATGCAGCTTGTAGCCCGCCAGGCTCGCCAGTTCGAGGAACGGGGCGCCGGGGTCCAGCAGCAGATTGAGGCGTTCCCGGGGCAGCAGTTGCCCGCGTTTGTCGAACCTGGGTTTGGCTTCGGCCGCCTTGTTCAGCAGGATCTGCTCGAGCTGGCGGACGTGCTCGATGCCGACCAGCATCGCCGCGCGATTGCGGGCGAACTGTTCGCTGAACGGGTCCACTTGCGACTGAATCACCGGCATGACTTATTCCTTGTCCTTGAGCACGTCAGGGAGGTAGGCACGGTGAAAACCGTTATATGACTCGCTGATCTGCGCCTTGTGTATCGGCCAGGCGCGCCCGCCCAGGCTGGCGGCACCGTCGATGCGCAAGGTGCTGCCACTGACAAATGCCGCTGCCGGGCTGAGCAGGAAAACGATCGCGGCGCTGACTTCCGATTCGGTGCCGATGCGTTTCAGCGGAACGTGCTCGCGCAACGTCGGGATCACCGCTTTGAACGCGCCTTCGTAGGTGTCCATGCCACTGGACGCGATCCAGCCCGGCGCCACGGCATTGACCCGCACCCCGGCATAACCCCATTCGAACGCGGCGGTCTTGGTGAGGTTGTCCATGCCTGAACGCGCCGCGCCCGAGTGGCCCATGCCGGGCATGCCGCCCCACATGTCGGCGAGCATGTTGACGATGGCGCCGCCGTGCGTGCTCATGGATTGGTTGAACACTTCGCGGGCCATCAGGAAGCCGCCCATCAGGTTGGTGCGCAACACCGTATCGAACCCTTTTTGATTGATCGACGCCAGCGGCGACGGGTACTGCCCGCCGGCATTGTTGACCAGGCCGTGAATCGGTCCGTGCTTGCGGATCAACTCGCTGACCACATGCTTGACCGCTTCTTCCTCACGAATATCGCAAACCATCCAGTCAGCCTTGCCGCCATCTTCGGCGATCTCGGTCGCGACGTTTTTCAGCTTGTCGGCCTTGCGCCCGAGCAGCAGCACATGGGCGCCGAGGGCCGCCAGTTCGTGCGCGGTGCAACGGCCGATGCCGCTGCCGCCACCGGTGACGATGATGTTTTGGCCTGCAAACAAATCGGCTTTGAAAATCGAATCGTAAGCCATGGCGACAGTCCTCTAGTTGACCTGGTCGGCGATGCGCTGAGGCACCGGTATCTGGATTTCCAGCAGTTGCTGGGCGAAGGCTTTGCCTTGCGGATCGATCCGCAGGCTGGCCACGCCACCGCCTCCCAGGGCGTTTTCCAGCAGAAAATTAAGGCTGTGGGTGCCCGGCAGGTACCAGCGTTCGACACGTCCGTGGATCGGGTCGAGGACATGACTCATCCAGTCGACGATCACTTCCGGCGTCAAGGCTTCGGCAATCCACGGCAGGTACTCCGGCTCGCGGGCCATGACGCCGATGTTGCTGTGGTTGCCCTTGTCACCGGAGCGCGCCACGGCGAGTTTGACCAGGGCCACGCTGGCATCGGCCCGGTCTGAAGGTTTCGGTGGGGCGCACGCCACGGGCAGGTCGGCGGTGTCGAGTACATCAACGGCGGGCAAGGCGCAGGGGTGGCGCTGGCCCTTGAGATCAATTTCCAGCGTGCAGGCGGTTTTGTCGATAAGGAACGAGAACAGCCGGATCAGCGGATACACCGTCGGCCGTCCACCGACAATCCCGGTCAGTCCCGGCGCCATGCCGGTGGCGGCCTGGGCGATCTCCCGGGAGAACACAATCAACGCCTGTTTACCCGGATGGCGCACCGCGAGTTTGATGACCACTTCGCGGCTGTCCTGACGCTGACCGTGGGGGCCGTAAGTGGCCTCGCAGCCGAGCAGTTCGATGTTCACTTCGCTGTAGGGTGGCCAACCGCGCTGGCTGAAGATTTCCGATGTCTTGTTGATGATGGCTTCGCTGACTCGACGCGCCTTGTCGACCGCATCGATCCCGGCGATCAGACAACTGGCGGTGCAGCGGAAACCGTCCGGGTACGTCGCGCTGACCTTGTACTGATCGGTCGGCGGCAAGCCTTTTGCGCCGTGCACCTGGACCGCATTTTTGCCTTGTTGCACGAGTTTGACTTCAGTGAAATCGCAGACCACGTCCGGCAGCAGATACGCCTGCGGGTTGCCGATTTCATACAGCATCTGCTCGCCGACCGTCAGCGGTGTGACCAGTCCGCCGGAGCCTTCGGGTTTGCTGACGATGAACTGGCTGTCGGCGCTGACTTCGACGATGGGGAAGCCGATGTGTTCGTAGTCGGGCACCTCGCGCCAATCGGTGAAGTTGCCGCCGGTGCACTGGGCACCACATTCGATGATGTGCCCGGCCAGTGCGGCCTGGGCGAGTTTGTCGTAGTCGTGCCAGGACCAGCCGAATTCATGCACCAGCGCGGCGCTGACCACGGCGCTGTCGACCACGCGTCCGGTGATGACGATGTCGGCGCCCAGACGCAGGGCTTCGACGATGCCCGGTGCGCCGAGGTAGGCGTTGGTCGAGACGCACATCGGCGGCAAGGGGGCGCCACTGGACATTTCATGGATACCGCTGCCGCCCAGCTGTTTGAGCTGCGGCTGCAAGTCATCGCCCAGCAGCACGGCGATTTTCAGCGCCACTCCGGCCTTGTCGCAGGCCGCTTGCAGGGCGGCGGCGCAGGCTTGCGGATTGACCCCGCCGGCGTTGCTGATGACGCGGATTTTCTGTTCGGCGAGTTGACCCAACAGCGGGCTGAGGATTTCGATGAAGTCGCTGGCGTAACCGGCCCGGGGATCTTTCATCCGCGCGCCGGCCATGATCGACATCGTAATTTCGGCCAGATAATCGAAGACCAGATAGTCCAGACGCCCACCTTCCACCAATTGCGCGGCGGCGGTCGAGGTGTCGCCCCAGAAGGCGCTGGCGCAACCGATGCGGATTGTTTTTGGCACAGTCAACTCCATAGCCACCTCCGATAGAAGTGCATCGAGACTACCAAGCAAGCGCTTGGTTTGTAAACGGCATAAATATCTTCTGCCCGAGCGCTTGCTTGGTTGCCCACGCCAGCTTAAATTGCCCGCGCAACCCCGCAGTTTTAGCGGCGAGCGGCGTATTTGATTGATCGACTGTAGGAGAGAACGGGTGGACGAGCAAAATGCCCTGAGGGTGATGCGCGAATTGGTCGACAGCGGCCAATTGACCGACCCGGACAGCGCCCGCGGCAAACTGCTGCAAGTGGCGGCTCACCTGTTCCGCAACAAAGGTTACGAACGCACCACCGTGCGCGATCTGGCCGGCGCCGTGGGGATTCAGTCCGGCAGCATTTTTCATCACTTCAAAAGCAAGGACGAGATCCTGCGGGCGGTGATGGAAGAAACCATTCGCTACAACACTGCGTTGATGCGTGCAGCCCTGGCAGAAGCCGGCAGTGTGCGCGAGCGGGTACTGGCGCTGATTCGTTGTGAGTTGCAGTCGATCATGGGCGGCAGCGGCGAGGCCATGGCGGTGTTGGTGTATGAATGGCGCTCGCTGTCCGAAGACGGGCAGGCGCAGGTGCTGGCGCTGCGCGACATTTATGAAGAACTCTGGCTTCAGGTGCTGGGCGAGGCCAAGGAGGCCGGTTTTATCCGCGGGGATGTGTTCATCACCCGCCGTTTTCTGACCGGTGCGTTGTCCTGGACTACTACCTGGTATCGCGCCAGCGGCAGCATGAGCCTCGATCAATTGGCCGATGAGGCGTTGATTCTGGTGCTGGAAGAGAAGCAATAAGTTTATTCAGGTCGCAGGAAACTGGCTAAGTGGCCGAAACCGCCTAGCTTGAATGCATTGAAGTGTATTTTTTGGGGAGTGGGTTGTTTTGATGTCTTCGCCAATTCGGACGGTTTCGCGGCTTTTGCTGGCAACGCTTGCGGCGTTATGCGTGGTTCCGACCCAGGCCGCACAGCTGGTGCGGGTCGGTGCCGCACATTTCCCCCCCTATACCGTGCGCCCGGAATCCGGTGCCGACACCGGTTTGCTGCCGCAGCTGGTCGAGGCGCTCAATGCCTTGCAGAGCGGCTATCAGTTTGTGTTGGTGCCCACTTCCATTCCCCGGCGTTTCGGTGACTTCAAGCAAGGCCGGGTGGACATGGCGATTTTCGAGAACCCGGACTGGGGCTGGAAGGACATCCCGCACACCACTGTCGACATGGGGCTGGAAGACGCCGAGATTTTTGTCGCGCAACGCCAGCCCGATGGACAGCCGGTTCGTCAGCAGAATTATTTTGCCGACCTCGCCGGCAAGCGTCTGGCGCTGTTCAGCGGCTATCACTACGAATTCGCCAACTTCAATGCCGATCCAAAATTCCTCGCGCAAAACTACAACGCAACGCTGACCTATTCCCATGACAGTAACCTGCTGATGGTGCTGCGCGGGCGTGCCGACGTTGCTCTGGTGACGCGCTCGTATCTGAGCGATTACCTGCTGCGCAACGAGAAAGTCGCCGATCAGTTGCTGGTGTCCCAGCGTATCGATCAGGTTTATCACCACTACGCCATCCTCCGGCCGGCCGCACCGATCAGTGGCGAGGCATTTGGCAAGTTGCTGAAAGGGTTGCGGGACAATGGCCAGATGCTGAAGATTTTCGATCCCTACAAGATCGCCGTGGTGCCGGTCCCGAGTAGCTGAGATCGCGCCACAGGTCGCGTATTTACCGACTTCTCTTAAATTTCCCGCACTGGCTCACGTCACCTCGTTGAACTGTCGACGATTAACGTGAGCCCGACCCATGTCCACTCTGAATGACCTGACTGCCCTGGCCTTGCCGACAGGAAGCCGTCTTGTAGCTGATGAAACCGAAAGCCGCCTGTGTCTCAGCCTTGAAGGGCAGCCGCTGATTCAGTTGCGTCTGACTCGCGAGCCCGCGCTGCAAGTGCAAGTAGAAGAGCGCTTCGACCACGCCGATAATCGTGCCGTCTGGGCGGCCTGTTATTGGCTGTTTGCCCGTGACCCGGCCTGCCAGCGCCTGACCTGGCATCTCGATGAAGCCTCCACCGAAGCATTGCTCAGCGGGTTGCTGATCCCTGACGAAATCGTCGGCCAGTATCTTTGCGAACGCACGCTGTTCTGGCAGTTGCCTCAGCCTTGGCTGGGCGCGTCACTGACACCGAGTTATCCGCAGCAAATGGTCATCAGCGGCGGCAAGCGTCATCCGCTGCGGCCGGTGAAACCGCGGGGTGAAGTCTATCGGCGTTTTGATGCGCGCCTCGGTGCCTGGATTTCCCTGCGCACGGTGAACATCGACCTGGACCTGGCGCGATTCAATCGTTGGCAGAACAGCCCGCGCGTGGCGAGTTTCTGGCAGGAGGAGGGCAGCCTCGAGCAGCATCACGAGTACCTGAGCAAACTTGAAGCCGATCCCCACACTTTGACGCTGATCGGTTGTTTCGATGATCAGCCGTTCGCCTACTTTGAAGCCTATTGGGCCAAGGAAGATCGCATCGCGCCGTTCTATGACGCCGGCGATTACGACCGCGGTATTCACATGCTGGTGGGTGAAGAAAATCACCGAGGCCCGCATAAGGTGGCGAGCTGGTTATCGGCGTTGACGCATTACCTGTTTCTCGACGATCCACGCACTCAGCGAGTGGTTGCCGAGCCTCGCGCCGACAACGCGAAGATGATCGGGCATATGCAGAACCAGGGTTTCCATTGCGAGAAAGCGTTCGACTTCCCGCACAAGCGCGCGGCGTTGATGGTGCTGGGGCGTGAGCGGTTTTTTGATCGGTGTGCGTTGGCTTGATGCGTAAGGCTCAAGATCTGTTGCGGTCTTGAGTCCGCCATCGCGAGCAAGCTCGCTCCCACAGTTGATCTCCAGTGTTCACAAACTGTGTGTTCACAATAGATCCCATGTGGGAGCGAGCTTGCTCGCGATTGGGGGCGACGCAGATTTCAGATCTTAGCGACGGGCATAGGTATCCACGCGGCTGCCCGACACCTTGCGGCAGTGCACCAGCGCATCGCGAATCATGAAGTTCACCAGGGTCGGCGAGACGCCAAGCTCCTTGGCAATGTCCTTTTGCGGCACGCCGTGCAGGCGATACATCTCGAAGGCGTAGCGGGTGCGGCTGGGCAGCTCGGTCAGCGCGTCGGCGATGTGTTCCAGCGTCGAGAAGTTGATGTGCGAGGTTTCCGGCGAAGCACCTTGAATCACCACGTTCAGGCCTTCCTCTTCAGGGCCGGAATACTTCTGCTCCAGCGCCTGTTTGCGGTAGTGATCGATCGCCAGGTTGCGCACGATCTGGAACAGGTAGCTGAGCTGAGCCTTGAACGAGGACGTGATCTGCGGCGCGGATTGCAGCCGGAAGAACGCATCCTGCACCACGTCTTCAGCACGCGACCGGCAGCCGGTAATGCGGGCTGCAATCTTGACCAGAATCAGTCGATTGTCGACGAATGCCTGAAGTAGCGGTGAATCGCACCTGCTTGTGGACACTTGTTCCGTCATTGGAAATCACCTTGCTGCCAATAGGTTCGTGGGGCGGCACGCGGGGGCTGAGCCGTCCAACACATCGAGCGACAAATTATTCTGAATGATAATGATTGTCAAATGAGAAATAGAACTAATACTCCGCAAAGGTGCAGAGTGAGAACTGCGACACGCTGACGCACCGCAGCCCCATTGGCGATCAGGCTTACCGACTAATTATTTCAAGACGTCAACCGTTCTCATTGGTGAATGGTTCCGGGTAGCGGCCGCGGCCAAAGCAGCATTCCCAAGCCTTGCGCGGTCGGCGAAGACCGCGCGCTGCATGCCCCGGAAGGGGCGTGACGTCAGAAAACCGATTCCACTTGCAAGCCGAATTCAGGCAGGAAACCTCATGACCGACGCGTTCGAACTCCCCAGCACACTGGTCCAAGCCCTTCAGCGCCGAGCGGCCCTGACGCCGGACCGGGTGGCCTTGCGTTTTCTCGCCGAAACCCAGGATCAGGCTGTGGTGCTCAGTTATCGCGAGCTGGATCAGCGGGCGCGGACCATTGCTGGCGCGTTGCAGGCCGAGGCTGCGTTTGGCGATCGCGCGGTGCTGCTGTTTCCCAGCGGCCCGGATTACGTCGCGGCGTTCTTCGGCTGCCTGTACGCCGGTGTGATCGCGGTGCCGGCCTATCCGCCGGAGTCGGCTCGTCGTCATCATCAGGAGCGTTTGCTGTCGATCATTAGCGATGCCGAACCGCGTTTGCTGCTGACCAGCGCCGCTCTGCGCGATGCGTTGCTGCAAATCGACGGAGCGCCGCCGTTGCTGTGTGTCGACACCCTCGACAGCGCCCTGGCCGAACGTTGGGCGGCGCCGAACCTTGCAGACGACCACATCGCGTTCCTGCAATACACCTCCGGTTCCACCGCGTTGCCTAAAGGGGTGCAAGTCAGCCACGGCAACCTGGTGGCCAATGAACTGCTGATTCGCCACGGCTTCGGCATTGATCTGAATCCTGACGACGTGATCGTCAGCTGGTTGCCGCTGTACCACGACATGGGCCTGATCGGCGGTCTGTTGCAGCCGATTTTCAGCGGCGTGCCGTGCGTGTTGATGTCGCCGGCGTATTTCCTCGGCCGGCCGTTGCGCTGGCTGGAAGCGATCAGCGAGTACGGCGGCACCATCAGCGGCGGGCCGGACTTTGCCTATCGGTTGTGCAGCGAGCGGGTCAGTGAATCGGCCCTGGAACGCCTCGATCTGAGCGGCTGGCGTGTGGCGTATTCCGGTTCCGAACCGATTCGCTTCGATACGCTGGATCGCTTCGCCGAGAAGTTCGCGACCTGCGGTTTCACCCCGGACAGTTTCATGGCGTCCTACGGATTGGCCGAAGCGACGCTATTCGTGGCCGGCAGCCCTCGCGGTCAGGGCATTGGCAACCTGCGCGTAGACGATCAAGCCCTGGCACAAAACCGTGCCGAGCCAGGCGAGGGCAGCGCGATCATGAGTTGCGGCATCAGTCAGCCGGATCACGCGGTGCTGATTTTCGATCCGACAGCCCTCAACGAGTTGGCTGACAACACGGTCGGCGAAGTCTGGGCCGCCGGGCCAAGTATCGCCCACGGTTACTGGCGCAACCCGGAAGCCAGCGCCCAAACCTTCGTGCAACACGCTGGCCGTACCTGGCTGCGCACCGGCGACCTGGGCTTTATGCGCAACGGTGAACTCTTCATCACCGGACGCTTGAAAGACATGCTGATCGTCCGTGGCCACAACCTTTATCCGCAAGACATCGAACAGACCATCGAGCGCGAAGTGGAGGTGGTGCGCAAAGGTCGTGTCGCCGCTTTCGCCGTGAACATCGAGGGGCAGGAAGGCATCGGCATTGCGGCGGAAATCAGCCGCAGCGTGCAAAAAATCCTCCCGCCCGACGCCCTGATCAAAGCCATCCGCCAAGCCGTGGCCGAGGCGTATCAGGAAGCGCCAAGCGTGGTGGTGCTGCTCAATCCGGGCGCGTTGCCCAAGACCTCCAGCGGCAAATTGCAACGCTCGGCATGCCGCAATCGTCTGGCGGACGGCAGCCTCGACAGCTATGCACTGTTCCCGTCGTCAGACATCGAAAGTAAATCCGCGACCGAATCAGGTTCCGAACTGCAAACCTTGATTGGCCAGATCTGGTGCGAACAGCTGAGCGTCAAACAGGTTAGCGCCGACGATCACTTCTTCCTGCTCGGTGGCAACTCCATTGCCGCCACTCAGGTGGTCGCGCGTCTGCGCGAAGCACTCGGTCTGGAGCTGAACCTGCGCCTGCTGTTTGAAGCGCCGACCCTTGGCGCGTTTGCCGCCGCAGTCGCTCAGCAACAACAGGACGGCGGACTCGCCCAAGGCGCGATCACCCCGCTGTCGCGCACCGAAGCCATGCCGCAATCGCTTGCGCAAAACCGTCTGTGGATCACCTGGCAACTCGACCCGCAGAGCAGCGCCTACAACATTCCCGGCGCCTTGCGCCTGCGCGGCGAGCTGGATGAAGACGCCTTGCGCGCCAGTTTCCAACAGCTGATCGAGCGTCACGAATCCCTGCGTACGCGGTTCTTCGAACGTGATGGTGTGGCGCTGCAACAGGTCGATGCAGCAAGCGAATTCAACCTGCAACTCATCGATATCAGCGACCTGCCGGTTGCCGAGCGTGAAGCGCGCGCGCAACACATTCGTGAAGACGAAGCCCGTACTCAATTCGATCTGGAGAAAGGCCCGCTGCTGTGGGTGACCTTGGTGCGCCTCGATGAAGAGGACCATCAACTGTTGGTGACGCTGCATCACATCATCGCCGACGGCTGGTCGCTGAGCGTGCTGATCGATGAGTTTTCGCGCCTGTATGCCGCCGCGTCCCAAGGACAAAAGGCGACGCTTCCGGTATTGCCGACCCAGTACGCCGATTACGGCAGCTGGCAGCGTCAATGGCTGGCGCAAGGGGAGGGCGAGCGTCAGCTGGCTTACTGGAAAGCGCAATTGGGCGATGAGCATCCAACCCTGAACTTGGCCACCGACCATCCGCGCTCGGCGCAACACACGCACAGTGCTGCCCGCCATTGCGTGAAGCTGGGCGCGACCCTGAGCGATGCCATTCGCCAGACCGCCCAGGCCCATGAATCCACTTCGTTCATGCTGTTGCTCGCCGCGTTCCAGAGCCTGCTGCACCGCTACAGCGGCCAACGCGACATCCGCATCGGCGTGCCGAACGCCAACCGTCCGCGCCTGGAAACCCAAGGGCTGATGGGCTTCTTCATCAACACCCAGGTGCTGCGCGCCGAGTTGGATTCGCAGCTGCCATTCGTCGAGCTGCTGGCGCAAACCCGTCAGGCCGCGTTGGGCGCACAAGCGCATCAGGATCTGCCGTTCGAACAATTGCTCGAAGCCTTCCCGCAAGCCCGCGAACAAGGTTTGTTCCAGGTCATGTTCAACCACCAGCAGCGGGATTTGAGCGCATTGCGTCGCCTGCCAGGGCTGCTGGCTGAAGAGCTGCCGTGGCACAGCCGCGAAGCCAAGTTCGACCTGCAACTGCACAGCGAGGAAGACCGAAATGGTCGCCTGAGCCTGTCCTTCGACTACGCCAGCGAACTGTTCGACACCGCGACCATCGAGCGTCTGGCCGAGCATTTCAGCAACCTGCTGCGAGCCGTTTGCGAACAACCGAAAACCGCCATCGGCGACCTTCCACTGCTGACCCCGAGTGAACACGATCAGCAAACATCGTGGAGCGCCGCTCCGTGCACACCGGCCAGCCAATGGCTGCCGGAACTGCTCAACGAACAGGCTCGCCTGACCCCTGAGCGCACTGCGCTGATGTGGGACGGTGGCACCATGGATTTTGCTGAGCTGCACACCCAATCCAATCGCCTGGCCCATTACCTGCGCGACAAAGGCGTCGGCCCGGACGTCTGCGTGGCCATCGCCGCGGAGCGATCGCCGCAACTGCTGATCGGCCTGCTGGCGATCATCAAGGCCGGTGGCGCCTACGTGCCGCTGGACCCGGATTACCCGGCCGAACGCCTGGCCTACATGCTCAGCGACAGCGGCGTCGAGTTGCTGCTGACCCAAACCCAATTGCTTGACCGCTTGCCGGCCACCGATGGCGTCAGCGTGATCGCCATGGACGCCTTGCATCTGGAGAGCTGGCCGAGCCACGCACCGGGCCTGCACTTGCACGGCGACAACCTGGCGTACGTGATTTATACCTCCGGTTCCACTGGCCAGCCGAAGGGCGTCGGCAACACCCACGCAGCCCTCACCGAGCGCCTGCAATGGATGCAGAACACCTATCGTTTGAACGACACCGACGTGCTGATGCAAAAGGCGCCGATCAGTTTTGACGTGTCGGTGTGGGAGTGTTTCTGGCCGCTGATTACCGGTGCACGCTTGCTGATCGCCGGCCCCGGCGAACACCGCGATCCGCATCGTATTGCGCAACTGGTTCGACAGTTCGGCGTGACCACGCTGCACTTTGTGCCGCCGCTGCTTTCGTTGTTCATCGAGGAACCGCTGACTGCCGAATGCACCAGCCTGCGCCGCGTATTCTCCGGTGGCGAAGCCTTGCCCGCCGAATTGCGCAACCGCGTGCTGGAACAACTGCCAGCCGTGCAATTGCACAACCGCTACGGCCCGACCGAAACCGCGATCAACGTCACTCATTGGCACTGCACAACGGCCGATGGCGAACGCTCGCCGATTGGTCGTCCGCTGGGCAATGTGCTGTGCCGCGTGCTCGATGAGGCACTCAATCCCGTTCCGGCCGGTGTGCCGGGTGAACTGTGCATCAGCGGTATCGGTTTGGCCCGTGGCTATTTGGGGCGTCCGGGTCTGACTGCAGAACGTTTTGTCGTCGATCCATTGGGCGAGCAGGGCGCGCGTCTGTACCGCACCGGTGACCGTGCACGCTGGACCGCTGACGGTGTGATCGAATACCTCGGCCGTCTCGATCAGCAGGTCAAGCTGCGTGGCTTCCGCGTTGAACCGGAAGAAATCGAAGCACGATTGCTGGCTCAGGACGGTGTCGCTCAAGCCGTGGTGTTGGTGCGCGAGACGGCGGCCGGTGGACAGTTGATCGGTTACTACACCGCAACCGATTCCACAGAAGATATTGATGCTCAAACCGCACGCCTGAAAGCTGCGCTAGCCGCCGAGTTGCCGGAATACATGGTCCCGGCGCAACTCATGCGTCTGGACGAAATGCCCCTGAGCCCGAGCGGCAAACTCGATCGTCGCGCCTTGCCGGAACCGCAATGGCAAGTGCGCGAACACGTCGAACCGGTTACCGCGCTGGAACAACAAATCGCCGGCATCTGGCGTGAGGTATTGGGCCTCGCGAAAATCGGTCTGCGCGACGATTTCTTCGCACTCGGCGGCCATTCCTTGCTGGCCACGCAAATCATCTCCCGCACTCGTCAGGCCTGCGACGTCGAGTTGCCGCTGCGCGCGCTGTTCGAAAACAGTGAGTTGGGCGCCTTTGCCGAACAGGTTCAACTGATCCAGGCCAGCGGCAAAACCAACCAGCAACCGCCCATCGAGAAAGTCGATCGCAGCCACCCGGTGCCTTTGTCCTATTCCCAGCAGCGCATGTGGTTCCTCTGGCAGATGGAACCGGACAGCCCGGCCTACAACGTTGGCGGCATGGCGCGGATGCGCGGGGTGCTCGATGTCGGGCGCTTCGAAGCCGCGCTGCAAGCGCTGATCATGCGTCACGAAACCCTGCGCACCACGTTCCCGAGCATCGATGGCGTGGCGCAGCAACGGGTTCACCCGGACACCGGCATGCGCATGGACTGGAAGGACTTCTCCGCGCTCGACGTTGATCGCCGCGAACAACGCGTCCAGCAACTGGCCGACGACGAGGCACATAAACCCTTCGATCTGGAGACCGGACCGCTGCTGCGCGCCTGCATGGTCAAGACCGCCGAGCAGGAGCACTACCTGGTGCTGACCCTGCACCACATCGTCACCGAAGGCTGGGCGATGGACATCTTCGCCCGGGAACTGAGCGCGCTCTACGAGGCCTTCGTCGATGACCGCGAATCGCCGCTGGAACCGCTGCCGGTGCAATACCTGGATTACAGCGTCTGGCAGCGCCAGTGGCTGGAGTCCGGCGAACGTCAGCGCCAACTCGACTACTGGACCGCGCAACTGGGCCGCGAACATCCGCTGCTGGAATTGCCCGCCGACCGTCCACGTCCTCCCGTGCAAAGCCATCAAGGCGAATTGTTCCGTTTCGACCTGAGCGATGAGCTTGCCGCACGGGTTCGCGCCTTCAATGCGCAAAATGGTCTGACCCTGTTCATGACCATGACCGCCGCGCTGGCCGTGCTGCTTTACCGCTACAGCGGCCAGACCGACCTGCGCATCGGCGCGCCGGTGGCCAACCGGATTCGTCCGGAAAGTGAAGGGCTGATCGGTGCGTTCCTCAACACCCAAGTGCTGCGTTGCCAGCTCGACGGGCAGATGTCCGTGGGTGAGTTGTTCGAGCAGGTTCGCCACACCGTGATCGAAGGCCAGTCCCATCAAGACTTGCCGTTCGATCATTTGGTGGAAGCCTTGCAGCCGCCGCGTAGCGCGGCTTACAACCCGTTGTTCCAGGTGATGTGCAACGTGCAGCGCTGGGAATTCCAGCAGAGCCGCACACTCGCTGGCATGACCGTCCAGTACCTGGCCAACGATGCCCGCGCAACCAAGTTCGACCTCAACCTGGAAGTCACCGACCTCGACCATCGCCTGGGTTGCTGCCTGACCTACAGCACCGATCTGTTCGATGAACCGCGCATTGCTCGGATGGCCGGGCATTGGCGCAACCTGCTGGAAGCGCTGCTGGCCGATCCGCAACAGCGCCTCAGTGAACTGCCGCTGCTGGACGCCACCGAACAGCAAAACCTGCTCGACAACCTCGGCGTCGAGCCGGGCGAACATCGCCTCGACCAGTGCATTCATCACCTGTTCAGCGAGCAGGCCCTGACCCGAAAAGATGCACCGGCATTGACATTCGCCGGGCAAACCCTGAGCTACGCCGAACTCGACAGCCGCGCCAATCGCCTGGCCTGGATGCTCCGCGAGCGGGGCGTCGGGCCGCAGATTCGGGTGGGGCTGGCGCTTGAGCGTTCACTGGAAATGGTCGTCGGCCTGTTGGCGATCCTCAAGGCCGGCGGCGCCTACGTGCCGCTGGACCCGGAATATCCGCTGGACCGTTTGCACTACATGATCGAAGACAGCGGCATCGGTTTGCTGCTCAGCGATGCGGCGATGTTCGAAGCGCTTGGCGAGCTGCCGCCAACCGTGGCTCGCTGGTGCCTCGAGGAGGATGCCGCCACACTGGCCAACTACCCGGCCACCGAGCTGCCGTTTATCAGCCTGCCGCAACACCAGGCGTACCTGATTTACACATCGGGCTCTACCGGCAAACCGAAAGGCGTGGTGGTGTCCCACGGTGAAATCGCCATGCACTGCCGTGCGGTGATCGAGCGTTTCGGCATGCGTCCGGACGACTGCGAGCTGCACTTCTATTCCATCAACTTCGACGCCGCGACCGAGCGTTTGCTGGTGCCTTTGTTGAGTGGTGCTCAAGTTGTTCTGCGCGCTCAAGGCCAGTGGGACGCGGAAGAAATCTGCGGTCTGATTCGCCGCCACAACATCAATATCCTCGGCTTCACTCCAAGCTACGGCAGCCAGTTGGCGCAATGGCTGGCGACTCAGGGCGAGACGTTGCCGGTGCGGATGTGCATCACCGGCGGTGAAGCGCTGACCGGCGAGCATCTGGCGCGGATTCGCGCAGCGTTCAAGCCGAGCCTGTTTTTCAACGCCTACGGCCCGACCGAAACCGTGGTCATGCCGCTGGCCAGTCTGGCGCCCGAGCAATTGGAAGAAGGCCTCGGCAGCGTGCCGATCGGCAGCGTGATCGGCGCGCGGGTGGCCTACATCCTAGACACTGATCTGGCGCTGGTGCCGCAAGGCGCGACCGGCGAGTTGTACGTCGGCGGCGCCGGTCTGGCGCAGGGTTATCACCAGCGTCCGGGTATGACGGCCGAACGTTTTGTGGCTGATCCGTTCGCCGCCAATGGCGGGCGTCTTTACCGCACCGGCGATCTGGTGCGCCAGCGCGCCGATGGTCTGGTGGAGTACCTCGGCCGTATTGACCATCAAGTGAAGATTCGTGGTTTCCGCATCGAACTGGGTGAGATCGAGACCCGTCTGCTGGAGCATGAATCGATCCGTGAAGCCGTGGTGCTGGCGCTGGATGCCCCGAGCGGTAAACAACTGGTCGGCTATCTGGTGACTGAAGTCGCCGGGCAAGACGAAGTGCAACAACACACTCTGCGTGAAGCGTTGAAGGCGCACCTCAAATCCCAGTTGCCGGATTACATGGTGCCAACGCATTTGATCCTGCTGGCCAGCATGCCGCTGACCGCCAACGGCAAACTCGACCGCCGCGCATTGCCGGCGCCGGATCCGGAGCTGAACCGTCAGCAGTACGTGGCGCCGAGCAACGAGCTTGAACTGACGCTGGCCGCCATCTGGTGCGAAGTTTTGAACGTTCTGCAGGTCGGCCTCAACGACAACTTCTTCGAACTGGGCGGCGATTCGATTCTGTCGATCCAGGTGGTCAGCCGTGCGCGGCAGCAGGGTATTCACTTCAGCCCGCGTGACCTGTTCCAGCACCAGACCGTGCAAACCCTGGCCGCCGTGGCGACCCGCACCGTGCAAATCACGGCCGAGCAAGGTTTGCTGACCGGCGAATCGCGTCTAACGCCGATCCAGCACTGGTTCTTCGACACCGACATCCCCCAGCGCCAACACTGGAACCAGGCGTTGCTGCTGGAACCCACTGTGGCGCTTGAGCCCCATCGCCTGGAGCAAGCGCTGCTGGCTGTGATCGAACAGCACGACGCCTTGCGTTTGCGTTTCTCTGAGATTGCGGGGCAATGGCAAGCCGAGCACCAGGCGGTTTCCGACGCGCCGGTGTTGTGGCAAGTGCGCGTTTCGTCCATGGACAAATGCGCGGCGCTGTTCGCCGATGCCCAGCGCAGCCTCGACCTTGAGGAAGGGCCGCTGATGCGGGCGCTGCTGGTCGACGGTCCCGAGGGCCAACAACGGCTGTTAATTGCCATTCACCACCTGGTGGTGGACGGCGTTTCGTGGCGGGTGCTGCTGGACGACCTGCAAACGGTGTATCGCCAACTGGACGCGGGGCAGTCGGTAAAACTGCCGGCGAAAACCAGTGCCTTCAAGGACTGGGCCGCACGCTTGCAGGCGTATGCCGGCAGCGAATCCCTGCGTGAAGAATTGAGTTGGTGGCAGTCGCAACTGGCCGGTGAAAGCGTCGAATTGCCGTGTGATCGCCCCGAGGGTGGCCGGCAGAATCGTCATGCGCAAACCGTCAGCGTGCGCCTCGATGTCGAGCGCACTCGCCAACTGCTGCAACAGGCACCGAGCGCCTATCGCACTCAGGTCAACGACTTGCTGCTGACCGCATTGGCCCGCGTGCTGTGCCGCTGGAGCGGTCACGAATCGGCGCTGATTCAACTCGAAGGTCACGGCCGCGAAACGCTGTTCGACGAGATCGACCTGACCCGTACCGTCGGCTGGTTCACCAGCGCTTATCCGCTGCGCTTGACGCCGGAGAACGAGCAGGGCGCCGCGATCAAGGCGATCAAGGAACAACTGCGCGCGGTGCCGCACAAAGGTCTGGGTTATGGCGTGCTGCGTTATCTCGCCGATGACTCGAGCCGGCAGACCATGGCTGCCTTGCCGGTGGCGCCGATCACCTTCAACTACCTCGGTCAGTTCGACCAGAGCTTCGGCGCGGACGCCTTGTTCCGTCCTCTCGATGAAGCGGTCGGCGCGGCCCATGATCCTCGCGCGCCGCTGCCCAATGAGCTGAGTGTCGACAGTCAGGTCTATGGCGGTGAGCTGGTGCTGCGTTGGACCTTCAGTGCCGAACGCCACGATCTGCGGACCATCACTGAGCTGGCAGACGCTTACCTCGGCGAATTGCAGAGCCTGATCGAGCATTGCCTGCGCGCCGATGCGGGAGGCCTGACGCCGTCGGACTTCCCGTTGGCGAAACTGACCCAGCCGCAACTCGACGCGTTGCCCATCCCGGCCGCCGCCATCGAAGACGTCTACCCGCTGACACCGATGCAGGAAGGCATGCTGCTGCACACCTTGCTGGAACCGGGCACCGGCCTCTACTACATGCAGGATCGCTACCGCATCAACAGCGAGCTCGACCCGCAGCGTTTTGCCCAGGCCTGGCAAGCGGTGATCGCCCGCCACGAAGCCCTGCGCGCGTCGTTCTGCTGGAACGTGGGCGAAGACATGCTGCAAGTTATCCACAAGCCGGGCAGCACGCCAATCGAGTACCTGGACTGGAGCGCAATCGCCGAAGTCGAGCAGGAGCCGAAGTTGCAGGCGTTGCTCAAAAGCGAGCGCGAGGCCGGGTTCGATCTGCTCAATCAGGCACCGTTCCACCTGCGTCTGATCAAGGTCGGCGCGGCGCGCTACTGGTTCATGATGAGCAACCACCACATCCTCATCGATGCCTGGTGCCGTTCGCTGCTGATGAACGATTTCTTCGAAATCTACACCGCCCTCGGCGAAGGCCGGGAAGCGCAGCTTGGGCTTGTGTCGCGTTATCGCGACTACATCGGCTGGCTGCAACGCCAGAGCCTGGCCGAGGCGCGGCAGTGGTGGAGAACCAACCTGCAAGGTTTCGAGCGGACCACGCCGATTCCGAGCGACCGGCCGTTCCTGCGCGAACATGCCGGCGAAAGCGGCGGCATGATCGTCGGCGACCGCTACACACGGCTGGATGCCCGTGACGGTGCGCAACTGCGCGAACTGGCTCAGGCCCATCAGCTGACCATCAACACCTTTGCCCAAGCGGCGTGGGCGTTAGTGCTGCGCCGTTTGAGCGGTGATCGCGACGTGCTGTTTGGTGTCACAGTGGCCGGGCGTCCGGTGGACATGCCGCAGATGCAGCGCACGGTCGGGCTGTTCATCAACAGCATCGCGCTGCGGGTGAAAATGCCGGAAGACGATCAGCGTTGCAGTGTTCGTCAATGGTTGAGCGGTTTGCTCGACAGCAACATGCAACTGCGCGAATACGAATACCTGCCGCTGGTGAGCATTCAGGAAAACAGCGAACTGCCCAAGGGCCAGCCGTTGTTCGACAGCCTGTTCGTGTTCGAAAACGCCCCGGTGGAAGTCTCGGTGCTGGACCGTGCGCAGAGCCTCAACGCGACCTCGGATTCGGGCCGCACCCACACCAACTTCCCGCTGACGGCGGTCTGCTATCCGGGCGATGACCTGGGCTTGCACCTGTCTTACGACCAGCGTTATTTCGATGAGTCGACCGTCGAGCGCATGCTCGGCGAGTTCAAGCGATTGCTGCTGGCGCTGGTCGAAGGATTCCACGGCGACATGGCCGATCTGCCGTTGCTGGGCTTTGAAGAGCAAGACTTCCTGATCCACGGGTGCAACCAGAACGAACACGAGTACCCGCTGGAGCAGAGTTACGTCGAACTGTTCGAGGCTCAGGTTGCTCAGCATCCTCAGCGGATGGCTGCCAGTTGCCTGGGTCAGCAGCACAGCTACCTTGAGCTGAATGAGCGCAGTAACCGTCTAGGTCACGCCTTGATCGCCGCTGGTGTGAGGCTGGATCAACCGGTGGCGTTGCTGGCTGAACGTAACCTCGATCTGCTGGGCATGATCATCGGCAGCTTCAAGGCGGGCGCCGGTTACTTGCCACTGGACCCGGGCCTGCCGAGTCAGCGTCTGAGCCGGATCATCGACCTGAGCCGCACGCCGTTGCTGGTGTGTTCTCAGGCCTGCCGCGAGCAAGCGTTGGCGCTGCTGGATGAGTTTGGTTGCGCCAACCGGCCCACGTTGTTGGTCTGGGAAGAGGTGCAGGCGAGCGATGTTTCGGTTGCCAACCCGGGCATCTACAGCGGCCCGGACAACCTCGCCTACGTGATCTACACCTCGGGTTCGACCGGCCTGCCGAAAGGCGTGATGGTCGAACAGCGCGGCATGCTCAACAACCAGTTGAGCAAGGTGCCGTACCTGAACCTGAGCGATGCCGACGTGATCGCGCAGACTGCTTCGCAAAGTTTCGACATTTCGGTCTGGCAGTTCCTCGCCGCACCGCTGTTCGGCGCTCGGGTGGACATCGTGCCGAACACCATCGCCCATGATCCGCAAGGGTTGCTGGCGCATGTGTCGACCCAGGGCATTACCGTGCTGGAAAGCGTGCCGTCGCTGATTCAGGGCATGCTCGCCCAGGAACGCATGAGCCTCGACGGCCTGCGCTGGATGCTGCCGACCGGTGAAGCGATGCCGCCGGAGCTGGCGCACCAATGGTTGCTGCGCTACCCGGAGATCGGGCTGGTGAATGCTTACGGTCCGGCGGAATGCTCGGACGACGTGGCGTTCTTCCGCGTCGACATGGCGTCGACTCGTGGCAGTTATCTGCCGATCGGTACGCCGACCGACAACAACCGTTTGTACTTGCTTGATGGTGCCTTGGAACTGGTGCCGTTGGGTGCGGTGGGCGAGTTGTGTGTCGCCGGAACCGGGGTCGGCCGTGGCTACGTCAGTGATCCGTTGCGCACGGCTCAAGTGTTTGTGCCTGACCCATTTGGCGCGCCGGGGGATCGTCTGTATCGCACCGGTGATCTGGCCCGTCGTCGCAGTGACGGCGTGCTGGAATACGTCGGGCGGATCGACCATCAAGTGAAGATCCGCGGCTACCGCATCGAACTGGGTGAAATCGAAGCGCGTCTGCATGAGCAACCGCAAGTGCGCGAAGCGGCGGTCGGCGTACAGGAAGGCGTCAACGGCAAACATCTGGTCGGCTATTTGGTAGCGGCTGATTCTTTGATCAATTCAACGGAGCGACTGGAACGCATCAAGCAACGTCTGCGCGCTGAACTGCCGGAATACATGGTGCCGTTGCACTGGCTATGGCTGGATCGCATGCCGCTCAACGCCAACGGCAAGCTTGATCGCAAGGCGCTGCCAGTGCTGGAGATCGGCCAGTTGCAGAGCCAGGACTACCAGGCGCCGCGCAATGAACTGGAGCAGACGCTGGCGGATATCTGGGCCGAGGTGCTGAAGGTCGAGAAGGTCGGTACTCGCGACAACTTCTTCGAGCTGGGCGGGCATTCATTGCTGGCGACGCAGATCGCTTCGCGGGTGCAGAAAGCCCTGCAACGTGATGTGCCGCTGAGGGCGATGTTTGAATGCAGCACGGTGGCGGAGTTGGCCGAATACATCGACGGATTGGCGGCGAGCGACATCACCGAGGAGAAGGTGGATCGCCTCAATGACCTGATGGCGGAGTTGGAGGGGCTTTAAAGTCAAAAGATCGCAGCCTGCGGCAGCTCCTACGGGTGTACTTAGACCCCTGTAGGAGCTGGCGAAGCCTGCGATCTTTTGATCTTTGGCAGGTTGACTGTGGAACGACTCCGGCACAGTCTGCCTGCTCCATTTTTTGCCAGAGGAGACAGTCAATGCCCTTCGTTACGGTTGATGGACAACCCCTTCACTACATTGATCAAGGCACCGGCCCTGCCGTTCTGCTGGCCGGCAGTTATCTGTGGGACCAGGCCATGTGGGCGCCGCAGATTGCCGCTCTGTCGCAGCAATACCGGGTAATTGCTCTGGACCTGTGGGGCCATGGTGAATCCGGGCGGATGCCCGAGTGCACAAGGTCGCTGGATGACGTAGCGCGCCAGGCACTGGCGCTGCTCGATCATCTGGACATCGACCGTGTCACGCTGGTCGGTCTCTCGGTCGGCGGCATGTGGGGCGTGCGTCTGGCGCTGTCGGCACCGCAGCGGATCAACGGTCTGGTGCTAATGGATACCTACGTCGGCGTCGAACCCGAACCGACTCGCCAGTACTATTTCTCGCTGTTCAAACAGATCGAAGACACCGGCGTGATTGCGCCGCCGCTGCTCGATATCGTCGTGCCGATCTTCTTCCGTCCGGGCATCGATCCGCAGTCGGCGCTGTATCAGGATTTCCGCGCCAAACTGGCCGCACTGCCGCCGGAGCGTCTGCGCGAGAGCATCGTGCCGATGGGGCGGATTACGTTTGGGCGGGATGATCTGTTGCCGCGTCTGGGCGAGTTGAATCCTGACACCACGCTGTTGATGTGTGGCGATCAGGACAAACCGCGGCCGCCATCCGAGACGAGGGAGATGGCCGAGTTGATCGGTTGCCCATCTGTGCTGGTGCCGGAGGCGGGGCATATCTCCAATCTGGAGAATCCGCAGTTCGTCACCGAAGCACTGCTGAAGTTTGTGGCTGACATAACTTAGTCGATCTTACTGACGCCATCGCGAGCAAGCTCGCTCCCACAGGGATAGGCGATCAACTGTGGGAGCGAGCTTGCTCGCGATGGGGTCGGTGGGGTCACTTAGGCCCGAGAATTTGCACCAGCTTGTCCGGCGACGGCGCGCCTTGCTGTTGTTGCAGCTCGCCCTTGTCGTCCATGTAGAAAATCGCCGGGGTGGCCTGCAGCTCCAGGTCTTCCATCAACTGCATGTTGGCCGCCAGCTTCGCCTGAATCGCCGGAGGCACGTTTTTCAGGGCTTTTAGCGAGCTTTTCTTGCCTGACTTCTCATGGTCTTCCAGCGCTTTCTGCGGATCCTTGGCGGCCAGCAGCGCAGCCGATTTCCCCGGACTGTCTTCGCGAATGATGCCGACCATGATGTGCCGCAGCTGCACCTTGCCAGCCTTGACCCATGGCCGCGCCTGTTCCCAGAACACGTTGCAATAAGGGCAGTTCGGATCGCTGAACAGGTACACGATCCGCGGTGCATCTTTCTTCCCGTCGCCGATCCAGTTGCTGGCTTCCATCTTGCCCCAGACTTCCTTGGCCATTGGTGCGTAAACCATCTTCTGCAACGGCGCGCTGGTCAGGTCGTTGCCGTCGGCGTCGTACAGATTGCCGAGCAGTACGTGCTTGCCATCCGGGGTCAGGTACAGCGCCATGCCACGGTTCTGGTACTGCGCCGCATAACCGCGCAAGCCGTCGGGAGCGTCGAATTGGCCGACGATTTTTGCGCCCTTGGCTTCGATTTTCTTGATCGCTTCGGGCAATTCTTCGGCGGCCTGCACCGACGGTAGATGCAGCAGGGCGGCGCCCAGGGTCAATGTCAGCAGGTGGCGGAGGCGGGGCATGGCAATTTCCTTGAAGAGGTGGCCGGTACGGCAGGATTCGGGGTGTCGAAGTTTTCCAGGGCGCGGGCCAGGCTGGCTTCCGACAGCTCACCCAGATGGCTGCCCAGCAGGCGACCGTCGGGACTATAGAACAGCGTAGTCGGCAACGCCATGGAACCGACGGCCTGGCCCAATCGGCCACTGCCGTCAAAAAGTACGTTGGACAAGCTCAGGCCCTGGGTTTCCAGAAAAGTACTGACGCTTTGCATGCTTTCAGCCTGGTTGACGAACAGGAACGTCAGGTCCGGGCGGTGTTGCTGGGCGTTTTCCAGCACCGGCATTTCCCTGCGGCATGGCGGACACCAGGTGGCCCAGAGATTGATCACCAACGGGCCGCCCTTGTAGTCCGCCAGTTGCACGGTTTCACCGGCGGCATTGCGCAGGGTAATTTCCGGCAGGCGTGTGCCTTGTTCGTAAATGGTCAGAGAGAAGGTCGCCAGCAGCCAGAACGCCAGGCCGCTGGCCACGCCAAAGCCCAACGGCCGGCGCAAGCCCGGGCGACGCCAGCCTCGATACAACGCGGCAAGCAGCAGCACGATCACACCCGGCCAGGCGAGGAAACCGCCGTCGCGCAGGTCGATGATCTGCCACGGATCGTTGCGGTACTGCGCCCAGTAGGCGATCACGAAGCTGATTCGGGCGGCCAGCATGCCCAGCAGGAACAGGCTGAACAGCACCGACTCCGGGTTCTCGCCGCCACGCTTGGCCACCCGCCAGCCGATGAATGTCGCCAGCGCCAGGGCACTGATCAGCAGCAGGTGATTAAGCGCGATGGCAAAAGTGCCGAGGGTAAAGGTCAGCATTAACGGGCGTCTCGGGTAGTGGTCCAGCGTTGCAGGAAGGTGCCGGCATCGACCTCACCGGTGATGCGCTGGCTGCGACGCTCGATGCCGTCGGCGCCGATCCACAGCAGGCTCGGTGGCCCCGGCACTTTATAACGGCCGAGCAGTTCGCGGCTCGCGGCATTGTCGGCGGTGACGTCCAGCCGTAGCAAGCGCACATCGCTCAAGGCTTCCAGTACGTGGGCTTTGCCGAACACCTGTTTTTCCATGACCTTGCACGACACGCACCAGTCAGCGTAGTAGTCCAGCAGCACCCATTGGCCCTGAGCCTGTGCCGCGTCTAGCTCCCGTTGCAGAGCTGCCGGGTCCTTGATCGTGGTGAATGCGTCGTGGCCAACCGGGTTTGCGGTGCTGCTCGAGTTTGAAGCGCTGTAGACCTGCAATGGCTTCAACAGGTCGTCGCCGCCGCCAGCGGCACCGATCATCAGCAGGCTACCCCACACACCCAGCAATAGTGAGCTGGCGCCGAACACATGGGCTACGCGACCGAAACCTTCCGACTGTTTCCAGGCGCTGTACGCGGCAATCAACAGTAACGCACCGCACAAACCAATCCACATTGATTCATCCAGCACCGGACGCAGCATCAGCAACGCGGTAGCGAGGAACAGGAAGCCGAACACGCCCTTGAGCAGGTTCATCCAGGCGCCAGGTTTGGGCAGGAAGCGATTGCCGACGGTGACCAACAGCAGCAGCGGTACGCCGATGCCGATGCCCATGGCGAACAGAATCAGCCCGCCATGCAGTGCATTGCCGCTTTGAGCGATGTAGAGCAAGGCGCCCGCCAGCGGGGCGGTCATGCACGGGCCCACCAGCAAACCGGACAAGGCACCCAACACACCGGCGCCGAACAGGCTGCCGCCGCGCTGATTGCGCGAGACATTTTCCAATCGATCACGCACGGCCACCGGCAGTTGCAACTCGAAGAAGCCGAACATCGGCAACGCCAGCAACACAAACACAGCCGCGAAACTGCCCAGCAACCAAGGGTTCTGCAACAACGCCTGCAGATTCGCCCCCAGCAGCGCGGCCAGAACGCCCATCGCCGCATACACCAGCGCCATGCTCACGACATAGCTGGTGGCCAAGGCGAAACCGCGCTTGGGCGTGGCGCCACTGCCGACAATCAAACCGCCCAGAATCGGCAGCATCGGCAGCGAGCAAGGCGTGAAGGCCAGCAACAGCCCCAGACCGAAGAACACCAACAAGCTCCAACCCAGCGCCCGCTGTTGCAGGTCGCTGGCCAAGGCTTGGTCCGGCGCTTCGTTTATCGCTGCGGTAGTCGATTTGCCGCCCAGATCCACGACCTGAGTTTGCGGCGGATAACACAAGCCGGCATCGGCACAGCCCTGGAAGCCCACTTTGATTTGCCCCGTGGCACCAGCCGGGATCTTCAGTTCCAGGCCTTGGCGATAGACCTGCTGTTCGCCAAAGAACTCATCGCTGTGCGCTTCGCCGTCAGGCAATACAGGCTTGTGTTCCGCGGGCAAGCCATCGAATTTCAGGCGTTGCTGGTAGAGGTAATAACCGTCGGCGATCTGCCAATAGAGCTGGGTTTCACCGGAATCAAGGCGTTCGGAGGTGAAGATGAACGCCTTGCCGACGGGTAGAAAGTCGGGTTTGGTCGCGAACGGATCAGCCCCTGCCTGGGCCAGACCCGAGATCAGGAGAACAAAGAATAGAAACAGTCGACGCATGGGTAAGCCTTGTCCCTGTGCAAGTGAAGTGCACAATGGGCGGCGTCGATTAACCGATGATTAACCGCGGTGGCCTTGTGGCATTGGCGTTTGCGGCATAATGTCCGCTTAATCGGCCACCGGCCTAATCACCTTTTTTCAACAGGTCTCACCATGCACGTACTGGTTTGCGAAGACGACGAGTTGATCGCCAGCGGCATTGTCGCCGGCCTCACCGCTCAGGGCCTGACGGTAGAACATGTCGCCACCGCGTCGTCTGCCCGGGCGATGCTCAAGGTCGCCGAGTTCGATGTGATGGTGCTCGACCTCGGTCTGCCCGATGAAGACGGTTTGAAGCTGCTACAGCAGTTGCGACACAGCGGTCTGGAAATCCCGGTGTTGATCCTCACCGCCCGGGATTCAGTCACCGACCGCGTCGACGGCTTGCAAGCCGGCGCCGACGATTACTTGCTCAAACCGTTCGACCTGCGCGAACTCGCCGCGCGCCTGCATACCCTGCTGCGACGGGTGGCGGGGCGCAGCGTCAACCTGATCGAGCACGGTCGCCTGACTTATGACCCAAGCAGCCGTGAAACCATGCTTGGCGGCCAGCCGGTGGACCTTTCCCGTCGTGAGCAGTCGCTGTTGCAGGCCTTGCTGCATAACCGGGGCCGGGTGCTGTCGACCGAGCAATTGAAAGACAGCGTTTATGGTTTTAACGATGAGCTGGAAAGCAATGCCCTCAACGTGCATATCCATCACCTGCGGCGCAAACTCGGCAATGGCATTGTCGAGACGGTGCGCGGCCTGGGCTATCGCCTGGGGCCGGCCGATGGCGCAGAGGAATTGAAAAAGTGATGAGCCTGCGTTTGCGCCTGAGCCTGACACTCGGCGCCGCTTTTGCGCTGATCTGGGCCCTGGCGGCGGCCTGGATGCTCAGCGATTTGCGCAATCAGATGATGTTTTCCCTCGACCAGCGGCTTGTAGCGTCGGCGCGGATGGTCGCCGGCCTGATGGAGCAGTTGCCGGCATTGCCGAGCAAGGGCGAGGGCACCCATTTCAGCGCTGAACAACTGAATATCCCCGGTGGCATGGCCTGTCAGGTCAGTTCGCTACGTGGCGAAATCCTCGCCCGCAGTCACACCGATCCGCAACAAACCCTGGAAGCCGAGAAAATGGGCTTTCACGACCAGATGATCGACGGCGCACCGTGGCGCAGTTTCACCCTGGCCCGTGGCGACGTGCGCATCACCACCGCCGACCGGCAGATCGAGCGTGAGGCGCTGAACATGTCGATCCTGCTGGCCGCTTCGGTGCCGGTGGGCGTGGCCTTGCTCGGTTGCCTGTGCCTGCTCTGGCTGGGGATCGGCCAGGGGCTGGCGCCACTCAACCGCATGCGCGATGCCTTGATGCGCCGCAGCGCCGATTCTCTCGAACCCTTGCAAATCCAGCCGCTGCCCAGCGAACTGCAACCGTTGCTGGACACCCAGAATCAGTTGTTCCTGCGCATCGGCAAGACCATCGAACGGGAACGCCGTCTGACCGGTGACGCTGCCCATGAATTGCGCAGCCCACTAACAGCGATCAAGACCCACCTGCAAGTGGCGCGCATGACCGACGGCGCGGCCCGGGATCAATCCTTGGCCCGGGCCGAAGAGGGCGCCGATCGCCTGCACCGGACCCTTGAGCAATTGCTGTTGCTCGCGAGGGTCGAGGGCAGTCTGTCATTCGATGACGGCGTGCAATGCAGCGCCGAGCAGGTGGCGAAACTGGCGATTCAGGACGCCGCCAGCGGTGATCGTCAGCGGATCAAATTTCAGATGCCGCCGAAGATCTCTCACGCCCCGGTGCAAATGCCCGCCGTGCTGTCGATTGCCGCGCTGCGCAACCTGCTGGACAACGCGCTGCGGCATACCCCGGGCGACGGCGCGGTGGAGCTGAGTCTGGTAACCACCGGCAACCGCGTGCAGTTTGTGGTTCGGGACCATGGGCCGGGCATTGCCGAAGACGATCTGCAACATTTGACCCAACGCTTCTGGCGCAACGGCCAGAGCACTGGCTGCGGCCTGGGTCTGGCGATTGTCCAGGCGATTGTCCAACGTTGCGGCTGTACGTTGCATTTCGACAGTCGGCCGGATGGGTTGCGGGTTGAGTTGACGATGCCTTTGCAACCCATCTGATCACCCCCCAATTCCCTGTGGGAGCGAGCTTGCTCGCGATGACGGTCTGTCAGTCACATCAATACTGGATGTGCCGCCGCTATCGCGAGCAAGCTCGCTCCCACAGGGGTTCTATGTCGCACATCAAATGTAACTTCTCTCCATTGGCATTTAAGCCGTCCCCGGCGCTATCGTCCCCGGCAGCTTTTTCTCAATGGATTGAGGTAACAGCGCCATGGATGCACCCCTACACATTTGCAAGGCAACCCCCGCCGACGCCGGCATCATCAGCCGCATCGTCGAGCGATCCATCCGCGTCGGTTGCGCGCTTGACCATCGCAACGATCCGCTCACCGTCGCCACCTGGACCCACAACAAGACCATCGAACACGTGCAGCCCTGGCTGAGCGACCCGCGGTTGTACCTGAACATTGCCCTGTTGCAGGACAAACCGGTCGGCGTCGCGATGGCTGCGATCAGCGGCAAGGTCGCGTTTTGTTACGTGCAACCGGAATGGTTTCGTCGCGGGGCCGGGCAAGCGCTGGTGCACAACCTTGAAGGCTGGTTGACCGATCAGGGTTTGCGCCAGGCCCGACTCAACAGCACCCGCACCAGTGAAGCGTTTTACCGTCATCTGGGTTACCAGCCTTGCGCCGAAACCTTCGCCGTAGCCGGGCTCCACGCGATTCCCATGCACAAAGCGCTGCCACCACCTTCATAGAAAGCTGATCGAGGGTCTAAATCCTCGGCGCCCTGATGCGTTTCCAGAACAGGAAAACCTTATTGAGGGGTCGAGAGATGTCAGTCGCTACCAGCCTTATGGAAGATCAGTCGGCCCGGATCACTCCGGCGCCGACCGAGACGCTTTATCAGTTCAACGAATCGCCGCTGCTGGCCCGTCAAAACCAGCAGGAATCGAATGCCCGCAGCTATCCGCGACGCATTCCCCTGGCCCTCAAACGGGCCAAGGGCATTTATGTCGAAGACGTCGAAGGCCGTCGTTTCATCGACTGCCTGGCCGGCGCAGGGACGTTGGCCCTTGGACACAACCATCCGGTGGTGATCGAAGCGATCCAGCAAGTGCTGACCGATGAACTGCCACTGCACACCCTCGACCTGACCACCCCGGTCAAGGATCAATTTGTCCAGGACCTGTTCGGTCTGCTGCCGCTGGCTTTGGCCGCTGAAGCCAAGATCCAGTTCTGCGGCCCGACTGGCACCGACGCGGTGGAAGCCGCGCTGAAACTGGTGCGCACTGCCACCGGACGCAGCACCGTGCTGTCGTTCCAGGGCGGTTATCACGGCATGAGCCAGGGCGCGCTGAGCCTGATGGGCAGTCTGGGGCCGAAGAAACCCTTGGGCGCCTTGCTCAGCAGCGGCGTGCAGTTCATGCCGTATCCCTATGATTACCGCTGCCCGTTCGGGCTCGGCGGCGCGCAAGGTGTGAAGGTCAATCTCAACTACCTGGAAAACCTGCTCAATGATCCAGAAGCCGGCGTGCAGTTACCCGCAGCGGTGATCGTCGAAGTGGTGCAGGGCGAGGGCGGGGTGATCCCGGCCGATCTCGACTGGCTGCGCGGCCTGCGGCGGGTTACCGAAAAGGCCGGTGTCGCGCTGATCGTCGACGAGATTCAGAGCGGTTTTGCCCGCACCGGCAAGATGTTCGCCTTCGAGCACGCCGGGATCATTCCGGACGTGGTGGTCATGTCCAAAGCCATCGGCGGCAGTCTGCCGCTGGCCGTGGTGGTCTATCGCGACTGGCTCGACACCTGGCTGCCGGGCGCCCATGCAGGGACCTTCCGCGGCAATCAAATGGCCATGGCCGCAGGTTCTGCGGTGATGCGTTACCTGACCGAACACAAGGTCTGCGAGCACGCTGCCGCCATGGGCGAACGCCTGAGCGAACACTTGCACATCCTGCAGCGGGACTTCCCGCAACTGGGTGATATCCGCGGTCGCGGCTTGATGCTGGGTGTTGAACTGGTCGATCCGACTGGCGAGCTGGATTCGCTGGGTCATCCACCGATTTTCGGTCGTCTGGCGCCGCTGGTGCAGCGTGAATGCCTCAAGCGCGGCTTGATTCTTGAACTGGGTGGTCGTCATGGCGGCGTGGTGCGTTTCCTGCCGCCGCTGGTGATTACCGCTTCGGAAATCGATCGGGTGGCCGAGATATTCGGCCGGGCCATGGCTGCTGCCACCGCCAGCCTCTAAATTTGTCAGTCTCTGACACGTTCCTTCTACATAACGGCTGCGCACGCAGTGCAGCCCACCCTACAGCGATGGAGAAACACCATGACTTCAGTATTCGACCGCGAGGACATCCTCTTTCAGGTCGTGGTCAACCACGAAGAGCAGTACTCGATCTGGCCCGACTACAAAGCCGTGCCTGCAGGCTGGCGCACCGTGGGCAAGAGCGGCTTGAAGAAGGAATGCCTGGCTTACATCGAAGAAACCTGGACTGACATGCGTCCGCTGAGCTTGCGCCAGAAGATGGAGGAACAAGCGGCTGTGGCTCATTAAGTCACCGCGCAAAAAGAAGCCCGCTGAACCGATATAGGTCAGCGGGCTTTTTGGTTTTTGAACGTCAAAAGATCGCAGCCTTCGGCAGCTCCTACATTGGGATTGATGTACACCCTGCAGGAGCTGCCGAAGGCTGCGATCTTTTGATCTTAGGCCGAAGGCCCGTCACTCAACTCCTTGATCAGCAAATCCACATTCCCCTCCAGCTCGGCCACCGGATCCGCCGCATCCACACTCAACACCACCAGGCGACTCCCAGCCTCAGCAATCACCGCTTTCACCGCATCCGACGGTTGTCGGTGATGCAGCACCACCGCAACATCATTGTCCTTGAGCGTCGCACCCAATTGCTTGAGCGCTTCAGGTGACCACTCGGCATCCGGCCGCGCATCTAGGCCGATCAGCTCCAGGTTGAGGCCGCCGATCAGATAGCCAAAGTGATCGCTCAGGCTCATCACACTGAGGTTGTCGACACTGGCCAGCCGCGCTTCGCTGTCGGCGCTGAACTTGAGCAAGCGCTGTTTGAGCGCCGCCAGGTTGGCCTCGATCTTCGGCTTGGCCTCGGGCGCCAGGCGCACCAGGTCCGCCGCCATGACGTCCGCCATCCGCCCCATGTTGTTGCTGGAAAACCACGGCTGACTGTTCAATCCATCAACCTTGTTGCCCGGCTGCACGGCGATGCCGGGCAGGGCGCCGTCCACCGGGCGGGCGGCGTCGACCTCGACGATGCGGATGTTGTTACGCCGGGAGATCGGGTAAAGCGGATCATCCGCCCACAGCGAACGCAGACCAATCACTGCATCGGCGTCGGTCGCCAGTTTGGCCAGCGCCGGAGCGCCACGACCTGTGAAGTACGCGGTCTGACGGCTACCGGGCAGGTTCGCCGGCGCGGCACGTTCAAGGTTGACGTCGGTGCCTTTGAGCAGGACTTCGCCCAGGCCATAAGTGATCGGCAAGGACGCCAGCACGCGTAACGGTTTGGCGCTGTCAGCCGCAAAAGTTGTGTTGACCAGCCCGTACAAGGTCAATGTGAAGGTCAATGCCAGGGTCAATTGACGCAGAGAAAAAGACATTTATCCGAGATTCCCTTTCAGACTGGGGACAACGCCACGCGCAATGGCGGCGAGAGCGAAGGCGATACCGGCCACCAGAATGATCGCGGCGCCGGACGGGATAGGCAGGTCGAAGACAATCGGCGCGAGAATCCCGCATAGCGTGCTGACCGTGGCGATCAGCACCGAGCACCAGAAAAAACCCTTGAGCGACTGGCTGAGCAAACGCGCCGCCGCCGCTGGAATCACCAACAGGGCGCCGACCAGAATCGCGCCGATGACTTTCACCGCGGCCACGGTGATCAGCGTCACCAGAATCACAAACAGATAATCCAGCGTCTTCACCGCCACACCGCGAACCGCCGCCAGTTGCGGGTTGAAACTGGCCAGCATGATGCGGTTGTACAGCGGCAAGGCCAGCGCCATGACCAGCGAACCAACGATGGCCAACACCAGCAAATCATTGCCGTTCACCGTCAGCACCGAACCGAACAGCACGTTTTCAAGGATGTGTACGTTGATCTTGCCCGCCAGAATCAGCAGCAGACTGGCACCCAGCGCCAACGACACCGACAGAAACACACCGATCAACGTATCCGGCGCCAGACCCGTGCGGTTGCGCAGGTAGTTCAGCAAGATGCCGAACAACAAGCAGTAGCCGAACAGGCTGCCGTAAGGTCCGGTGTAAGGTTCGCCCAGCAGAATGCCGATGGCCACGCCGGTCAACGCTGCGTGGCCTACCGCTTCAGAGAAAAATGCGAAACGCTTGACCACCACCAACGTCCCCAAACCGCCCAGCACCGGGCCGATCAGCAAGCCGGCGAGCAATGCGTTGACCACAAATCCATAGGCCAGCGCCTCGGGCAAGTAACCCGACGAGGCCCACCCCTGGACCATCAAACGAAAGGCTTCGTAACTCATCAGGCAGCGCTCCGTGGATGGGTCGAGAACAGAGTCAGCAATCGTTCCGGAGTCAGTGCCTGTTTCGGCGAGGCATCGAACAGTACCCGGCGATTGAGCCCGGTGACGCGATCTGCCAGCCGTCCAACCGCTTCCAGATCATGCTCGATCCACAGCACGGTGATTCCGCTTTGACGCCAGTCGCCGAGCAGCCGTTCGAACACCTGAATTCCCGCCTCATCCAAAGCCGACATCGGTTCATCCAACACCAACAATTGCGGCGCCGGAATCAACCCTTGAGCCAGCAACACACGCTGACGCTCACCGCCGGACAACGCACCCATGCGCCGCCTGCGTTTGTCCTGCATGCCGACCCGTTCCAGGGCTTCGCCAATCGCGGCGGCGTAATGCTTGCTCAATCCGAGGAACGCCGGACGCCGCTGGCACATCGCGGCCATGAAGTCGTCGACGGTCATTGGTAGGCCGCGGTCGAATTCCAGAGCTTGAGGCACGTAGCCGATGGTTCCCGGGGTGCCGGGCCATTGCAGACTCAAGCGACCCTGATGCGGCATCTGCCCGAGCAAGGTCTTGATCAGCGAACTCTTGCCGCCACCGTTGGGGCCGACCAGCGCATGCACGCTGCCGGGCTGGACCTGAAACGTGACGTTGTCGAGGATCGTCGTGCGGCCCAGCGTCAGGCTGACCTCCGCAAAATCCAGCGTCGGCCCCGAAACCTGTGGGAGCGACGGTGCGACGATTCGACTTGCTCGCGATAGCGGAGTGTCATCGAACATTGATGGCGACTGATCCACCGCTATCGCGAGCAAGCTCGCTCCCACAGGGGATTCAGATTCCTTCAGGATGGGGTTCGGTGTGCTGAGTGTTTCTTTCGCCGTCATGCCCCGGACTCCTGAATTGCCCGGACCACGGTGTTGAGGTTGCCGGTCATTTCCTTTTCGTACTTGTCGGCGGTGTATTCGCCATAGGAAATGTGCGACAGCGGGTACAGCTTCACCCCGGATTCACGCTGGATGGTCCCGACGTAGGTGGACGGGAAATCCATCTCCGAGAAGATCACTTTCACGTCCAGTTCACGCAGTTGATCGATGGTTTTTTTCAACTGGCTCGGGCTCGGTTCGATGCCGTGGGCCGGTTCGACCACAGCGGTCACTTCCAGGCCGAATTCGCGCAGCAAATAGTCGTACGCCGCGTGAACCGTGGCCACTCGCAGTTCGGCGTTCGGCGCCTGGGTCAGCTTCGCCAGGGCGTCGGCGCGCATCTGCCGCAGGCGTTTGCCGTAGGCGCGGGCGTTCTGGGTGTAGATCTTGGCGTTGGCCGGGTCGAGCTTGCCCAGTTCCCGGGCGATGTTGTTGACTTGGGCAATCGAGGCGCTGATCGACAGGAACGTGTGCGGGTTCACGACCTTGCCGGCGCCGCGAGCGGCGACGCCGGTGGCGGCCAGCAACGGCACGTTTTCGTTGGCTTCGATCACCGGGATGTTCGGGGTTTCGCTGGCGGCGATCATGCGGTCGGCAAAGTCGTCATGGCCGACGCCGTTGAGCACGACCACGTCCAGACCGCTGATGCGCTTGATGTCTTCGGCGCGCGGCTCGTAGGCATGCGGGTTGAAACCGGCCGGAATCAGCGGCACCACCTCGGCCTTGTCACCGACGATGTTCGCCACGTAGCTGTAATAAGGGTGCAGGGTGATGCCGATGCGCAGGCGCTTGGCTTCGTCGGCACTGGCCAGCGGGGTCAGCAGACAAGCCAGTAAGCCGACCAACATCAGGCGCAAGAAAGAACGTTGAGATGAAATAGGCATGGGAAAGCGGTCTTCTCTCGGGTGAAGGCGAGGGTTCAGTGCCGGTGCTGGCGGGTCACGCCGGCATCGAATTGCGCGACGATCTGCTGCCAGCCGGCGCTTTCCAGCGCGGCGTCGGTGAGATCGGTCGGGGCCGCGAGGGCTTTGCCGCGGTTAAGCCAGACGTCCGGCGCATCGTCGTCAGCGGTCAAGCGCATCAGAAACGAACCCGCCACGGTGGGCGTCTGGCTCTGGCCGAAGTAAGCCTTGGCGTCGAGCAATTGCCAGGCATGACCGCCGCGGCTGACGGAACTGGCGTCCTGGGCGAACGGCGCAAAACCCTCATCGGCGAGGGCGGCGGGGGCGGGTAGCGCCTGTTGCTCCTGACGCAGCAGATGAATTTCGTCGAGCGTCACCCGCAGGTCGGCGTAGATGCCTTGCTCGGACGCGCTCAAGTCACGGCGGGCATCCAGTTGATGGCTGCCAACGCTGCTGACTCCCTGAGACTCACCGCGCCAGGCGACCACCGAGCCGGCAACAGCGAGGATCATCAGGCACAACAGCAACACATAGAGGGTTTCATGGCCGGCACCGGCCGGGCGGACGATTTGCGTAGTCGGCGTACTCATGGGGCTTCGATGTCCGCTTGGTCAATCTCGACGACGTGGCCGGGGCCGGCATCGAACAGCACGTAGAACTCGGCGCCGGGCTTCTTGAAAGTCAGGGTTGAATCGGCGCCGAGCTTGCCCGGCACCAGGATGGTTTCGTCATAGCCGATCACGTCCAGGGTCACCCCCGGCGCGCCGCTGCCGTCGGAGAAACCGCCGGTGCATTTGATCTGCTCGGCGTCGATGGCTGTGCATTCGCACATCGGGTTGTGGGCCAGGGCGCTGGCGCTGAAACCGGCGCAGAGCACCAGTAGCACGGCACTTAGAGGACGTATAACGTTGATCATGGTTTGCCTCCTTGTTGGTTCAGCCAGGCGAGGGTGGCCGGGGATGCCTGGCTCAGGGGGACGGAGGCCTGATGCATGGCGCCGTCCCAGCCTTCCATGGTGATCCAAAGCTCGGCGTCGGCTTTGGTCTTCTCGGGGATCGGCAACATCGCGCCCATGCGGTACGGCGTGCCGAAGAAAATCACCCCGGCAGCCCGCAGGCTGCGCGGTTTACCAATGCGCAGGTACGTCGCCTTGACCTGATCGCGACAGGTGTCGCACAGCGCCGCGTTGAAGCTTTTCATATAGCCGGCCGGACCATCGAGGGTCGGTGCTTCGTTGCGCAACTCGGCCAGGCGCAGGCTCCAGGGCCCCACCTGAACCTCGCCGATTTCCCGCTCACCCAGGCCGGTGTCACCGCGAAACAGCGCAGCGTCGGCGAAGTACTTGGGCATAAAACCCAGCGGCACCAGCAACAGCAGAACATTGATGTGGAAGCGCCATTTGTGCCACAAACGACTCAGTTTCGAAGCCGGTTTATCAGCGATGAACAGACTCATTGGCTGACCTCCGTGGTTTCACGGCTGTTGGCCGGAGCGGTCTGACTGCGCGGGCGTTTGTTGCTGCGCTTGAGGGCGTTGGCCGTGGCCAGGGCGGTGCGCTTGGTCCAGATCAACAGGCCGCTGAGAACCATCATGCTCAGGATCAGGCCGAAGAAGAACCAGATCAGCTTGATCCAGATGCCGCCGAAATCCCCGGTGTGCAGCGGACGCATGGATTCGGTCACCAGCTCCAGGCCGGAACGGTCCGACAACAGGCGGGTGGCGGCGATGTCGCCGGTATACGGGTTGATGTCCGCGGTCTGGAACATCAGCGGATACCAACTGCGTCCGCCTACCGAGAGATAGCTATAGGCATTGGCAGGCAGGCTGACGAAGCTGTCGTCCAGGCCGGGAATACGTTCCTTGGCTTCGCGGATCGCCGTCTCCAGGCTGATCATCGGCGCTGGCGAACCGTCGGCAGTCAGCGGGACACTTTCACGCGGGACCACAGCAGCCACCGGCGCAGTGGAAATCGAAATCTGGTTATCGAACATGAACGCCTGAATCAGAAACCAGGTGCTGGTGATGGAAATCACCGCGATGAACCAGATCGACCAGATGCCGCTGAGGCGGTGAAAGTCGCCCCAGAAAATCCGTGCACCGTGACGAATGCGCAAGGTCGGTCGCAAGAATCCTTTCCAGAAGCGCTTGTAGACCACCAGCCCGGTGACCAACGACGCCAGCAGCGGCAAGCTCAGGAATGACACCAGGTACCAGCCCCAGCTGTAACCGTTGGTGAACGGCACCAGCCACCAGCCATGCAGGGCGCGGGTAAACGCCTTGAAATTGAATTGCGGGGCAGTGCCCTGAATGACGCCGCTGTAGGGGTTGACGTAAACCGTCATCGAGCGACCGTCGGGGTAGCTGACGTCCACATCGAGGGCGAAGTGCGATTCATCGGGCCGGCTGATGCCTTCGACCAGTGTGTTCGGCTCCGCTTTTTTGATCGCGGCGATGATTTGGTCGTAACTGAGCAGCGGCGCATCGTCCGAGGGTTGGCTGGCGCGCATTTGCGGGTTGGCCAGCCAGACGATTTCCTGGCTGACCACCGCCAGGGTGCCGGTCACGCAGACGATCAGTACGAAAAACCAGATCGGCAATGCCAGCCAGCTGTGGACCAGAAACCAGAGTTTTGAACGGGATTTCGACATGATTAAAGGTCTTGTTTCGATGAGAGGGCCTCTGCTGCGGGCTTCCCAGCGATGAGGTCCATGAAAGGCCGAACCGTGGCTTTTGCCTACGCGGACCGACTGCATCTAAATAAGACGGATGAGCATCGAAAATCCCGAAGGGGGATATGAAAGTAAATGTTTCGCGATATCACTTGGCTGGTTTCTGTAGGAGCGTTGTGCGCAAGGCGCAAAGCGTGGTGTGCTCGTTCATGAAGTGTGTTCAAGGGGATATGCGGTGCCTGTTCGGACGCCATCGCGAGCAAGCTCGCTCCCACAGTTGATCTTGGGTGTTCACAAACAATGTGATCACAGAAGATCCTTGTGGGAGCGAGCTTGCTCGCGATGGGGCCCTGTCAGTCACAGAAGGGCTCAACTCTGCTTGAACATCTCCTTCGCCCGCTGCTCAATTTGCTCCTGAGTCAGATCCTCCTTGCGCGTGGCCAGAAACCACAGATGCCCATAGGGATCCTTCAGGGTCCCCGAGCGGTCGCCATAAAACTGATCCTTGACCTCGGACACCACCGTGCCGCCAGCCGCAATCGCCTGTTTGTAAGACTTGTCCACATCGTTCACATACAGATGCAGCCCCACGGACGGCGACTTGTCCGGATTGCTCAATGGCCCCTGATCGCACGGCGTGCCAAGCATGATCGGGCAATCGCCGATACGCAGTTCGGCGTGGCCGATGCCGCCATCGGGCATGGACAGGCGCATGACTTCGGTGGCGCCAAAAGCTTTCTTGTAGAACTCGATGGCTTCGGCCGCTTTTTGAATGCCCAGATACGGGGTGATGCTGTGATAACCCTCTGGAATGGGTTTGACGCTCATGATGGTTCTCCCTGTTTTTTGTTTTGGGATGAAGGTGGTCCTTCGCCGATTTACAACCTGTGAAGAGTAGTAGGAGCTGCCGAAGGCTGCGATCTTTTGACCTTGGCTGCGGTGCGGCCGACGAAAAATCAAGATCAAAAGATCGCAGCCTTCGGCAGCTCCTAGAGGGTGTAAGGCATAACAACGCCACTGTTCAGCCATCAACAGCGAAGCAGCAGATTGCCCGGGTTGCTGATGAAAAAAAACCTTTGAGCGGCCCATAACCCCCGAAAACATTGGCTCGGACGGTCAGGCACAGAAGCTGCAATGCCCTCTGCTAAACATTGGTGCCGAGAGACTTGTATGCCTCAATCTGCCGTTTATCCGATCAACCCACCGGCCGCCCATCGGATCGCCAACGAAGCCGAAGCCTTACGCGTCGCCGAACGTATTGCCGCGGTGTTACTGGAGCAAGACGCCGAGCGCGACCGCACCCGCCAAGTGCCCGCCGAGATCGTCGATCTGTATTCCAACAGCGGTTTGTGGGGCATCAGCGTGCCGAAAGCATTTGGCGGCGCGCAGGTGTCCTATGCGGTGCTGGCGCAGGTCATCGCGATCATCTCGGCGGCCGATCCGTCCCTGGGGCAAATCCCGCAAAACCACTATTGCCTGCTGGAAGACATTCGCCTGCAAGGCACACCTGAGCAGCAAACGCACTTCTTCGGGCTGGCGCTGCAAGGTCACCGCTTTGCCAATGCCTTGTCGGAAACCGGCGGCAAGAACGTGCATGATATTCAGGCGACCCTCCGCCGGTACGGCGACGGCCGCCACCCCGGTGCCCCACGCGGAGATCCTCGAATTCGTCAAGCCGACCCTGGCCAAGGAAGGCGTGGACCTCGACATCAAGGTCTTCACTGACTTCATCCAGCCCAACCAGCAATTGGCGTTAAAGAACCTCGACGCCAACTATTACCAGTACCGGCCATTTCTCGATGACTTCAACAAAACCCGCCATACCAATCTGGTGCCGGTAGTCGGTGTGCACATTGAACCGTTTGGTGCTTACTCGACCAGGATCAAAAGCATCGCCGAACTGAAGGATGGCGCCACGGTGTCGATTCCCAATGACCCGGTGAACACCGGTCGCGCACTGGTGCTGTTGCACGAAGCCGGCCTGATCAAACTCAAGGAACCGAGCAACACCCTGGCGACTCAACGGGACATCATCGAAAACCCCAAGCACCTGAAAATACGTGAACTGGAAGGTGCGCTGCTGGCCCGTTCGGTGAGTCAGGTGGACCTGGCGTTTGTCTTCGCCAACTACGCCCTGGAAGCGGGAATCGACACCAACAGCGCGTTGATCGTCGAGAAGGGCAAGAGTTTGTACATCGAGTTTCTGGTCGCGCGGCCGGACAACATCAACGACCCAGGCTTGCAGAAACTGGCAAAGGCGCTGAATTCCGATGAGGTTCGGCAGTTCATCCTGACTCGCTACAAAGGGCAGATTGCACCGGGGTTCTAAAAACTCATCGACTGACAGGCCGCTTTCGCGAGCAGGCTCGCTCCCACATTTGATCTGTGGCGTTCACAAATCCAGTGTGGGAGCGAGCCTGCTCGCGAAGGCCGCACCGCTATTTCGGACCTGTCCCGGGTTCCAGCAGCTGCGCCCCCGGCCCCTGTTCCCCCAGCACATCGCCAAAGTTGCGCAACGGGCATGCCTCCATCGACAAACATCCACACCCGATGCAGCCATTGAGCCGGTCCCGCAGCAGCACGAGCTGATTGATCCGCTCATCCAGATCCCGACTCCACTGCGCCGACAACACCTTCCAGTCCGCCGCCGTCGGCGCCCGATTGTCCGGTAGCGATTTCAATGCCTCACCAATCACCGCCAACGGAATGCCCAATCGCTGAGCCACTTTGATCAACGCCACCCGCCGCAACACTTCCCGTGGAAAACGCCGCTGGTTGCCCTGGTTGCGATTACTTTTGATCAAACCCTTGGATTCGTAAAAGTGCAGTGCGGTGACCGCGACGCCGCTACGCGCAGCCACTTGGCCGACGGTGAGTTCTTTATGCAGATTTTCCGAGGTGATCATTTAAAAAATGCCTCTTGACCTCAAGTTAACTCGAGGTTTTACCCTGCCGGCCTTCGGATCGCAAGATCCGGCTTACAGGTGAGTGGGGACTATTCATGCAACTGTCAGAGAAAAATCGCAGCTTCACCCAATTGATTGAATTCGAGATTGAACCCCATCAACAGCCCGCACTGGTGTCGGCGCTTTCGAAGCAGACCGAGCGTCTCGCCCAGGGTTACAGCGGTTTTCTGAGTGCCAGCATCCAGGCCAGCGACGATGGCCGGCGGGTGCTCAACTATCTGCAATGGCAAACACGAGAGGCGGGAGAGGCCGCGTTCAAAAGCTTTGAAAGCGGCGAGCAGGATTTCTGGCAACTGATCCGCGCCCATCAGGCGAAAACCGTGACCTTCGGCTCGTTCCAGGTGCTGCACAGCCTGGAACGCAGCCACGACAACGCACTGCACTGCAATCTGGTGGGTTAGATCGACAGCTGCATGACACGCTCGCCCTGAAGGTTTTCCGTGGCCCGGCGCTTGTTCACCGCCAGTTCGCCGATCTTGATCAGTCGCGTGCGGGTTACGTTGCGGCTCAACCCCAGCAGCGCAGCGGTGTGCACCTGGTTGTAATGGCTGAAGCGATAGGCGGCTCGCAGCAACGCGTCTTCGACTTTCTCGTGCAGCGCACCGGCCTGTTCTTCGAAGAGTTTTTGAAAGGCCCGATCGAGCAGGGCTTCCGGTGAATCGTCGACGTTGCTGTGGTAATCGTCCTGACGCTCGATGCGCATGTTCGACAGCCGCAGGTCGTCGCGTTCGATCACGCCGTTACGGCAGATCAACAGGGTGTGGTGAATGACGTTTTCCAGTTCGCGGATGTTGCCCGGCCAGCTGTAGCTGCGCAGTTTCAGTTCGGCGTCTTTGCTGATGGTGATGGTGCCGTAGCCGAGGCGCTGGCTGTAGGCTTCGACGAAGTGTCGGGTCAGCGGCAGGATGTCGCCGGGGCGGTCGCGCAGCGGGCTCAATTCCAGGCTGACCACGTCGAGGCGGTAGTACAAATCCTCACGGAAATGCCCGGCGTTGATGGCTTTCTCCAATTGCACGTTGGTCGCCGCCAGCACGCGCACATTGATAGGAATGCTCTTGCGCGAACCCAGTCGCACCACTTCGCGCTCCTGCAACACCCGCAACAACTTGACCTGAATCGCCATCGGCAAATCGCCGATTTCATCGAGGAACAACGTACCGCCATCGGCCTCCTCGAACCAGCCGGCCTTGGCGCTCAGCGCACCGGTGAAGGCACCTTTTTCATGGCCGAACAACTCGGCCTCCACCAGGGATTCAGAGAACGCGCCGCAGTTCACTGCCACAAAAGGCCGGTTACGGCGGGCGCTGAGGTTGTGGATATGTCGCGCCACCAACTCCTTGCCGGTGCCGGTTTCGCCGATGATCAGCACGCTGGCTTCACTCGGTGCGACTTGTTGAATGTGGGCGAGCAAGGCTTGGGATTTAGGGTCTTCGAACACCTGCGCCGTGGCGCGGATCGAGGTGGCCAGAGCGGGCGAGGGCGGTAAGGTCAGCAGTTGCATGGGCAAGCTCCATGAATAGAAGGCTATGAATAGAAAGTCGGGATCGGCAGGGACTGGTTGAGCGCCCAGTCACCCAGTTCATGGAGTTTGTAGTCCACCGGGTCATGCAGGGTTTGCGTGCGCAGGTTGCGCCAGTGGCGATCCAGTCGCAGTGAGGCATGAGTTGAACGGGCGCCGGTTACTTCGAACAACCGGCTACAGAGTTCCAGACCGTTGCGGGTGGCAGCGACCTTGGTCGTGGCGATGGCAGTAGCGAGATGCCCACGCTCTTCGGCGCTGAGGTTCGGGCCTTTGGCCCAGGCCTTGTCGAGCAACCCGGCAGCGCGCTCCACCAGCAGTCGAACACTTTCGAGGGCGACCCAGAATTCGCCGTAGTGGCCGAGTACATAAGGATCCTGACGCACATCCTGAGCATTGGATTTGTGCCACGGACGGGTCTCGGTGAGGGTGTATTGCCGCGCTTCTTCGAAGGCACCCTCGGCGATGCCGAGGAACATGTGTGTGAAGGTCAGCTGGGCAATCAACGGCCGGAGGCAGGCGAATGGCGTACTCAGCGGACCCGGATCGAGCAGCAGTTCCGACTCTTCGACTCGTACCCGTTCGAATGTCGCGCTGCCGCTGTCGGTCTGGCGCTGGCCCATGTTGTTCCAGTCGTTATGCAAGGTGATGCCGCTGCGACCGCTGGGAATCGCGGCGATCAACAGCTTGCCGCCAGCGCTTTCGTCCACCGCCGAGGCAATCAGCATTTGCGAATCGCTGGCGCCGGAGCAGAAACTTTTCTTGCCGGAAAATTCACGCCAGTCACCGAGGTTCTTCACCACGGTGCGGGTGTCCAGCGGGTTCAGGGCGTTACCCCAGAACCAGTTTTTGCGTGCGGTCTGTTCGAACCATGGCTGCCACTGCTCGGGGCGGGCGAACAGGCGCACGGTGGCGAGCATCAGGTGATGGAAGCCGAAGACATGGGCAATTGAACTGTCGACCTTGGCGAATTCGCGCACGATGGTCAGGGTGTCACTCCAGCTGGCGCCGAGGCCGCCATACTGGGTGGGAATGCTTAACGCGAGCAGACCGCTGTGGCGCAAGGCATCACGTTCGGCTTTGGGCGTACCGCCACGTTCATCGCGCTCGACAGCGGTCAGGGCAAACTCGGCGGCCAATCGGCGGGCGGTCTGCAAGGGGGATATCAGGGCGCTTTGCGGCTTGGCAGTCACACGGAATTTCCTATATGTCGATGGACCACCGTAGGAGCTGCCGCAGGCTGCGATCTTTTGGTCTTGATCTTTAACATCAAAAGATCGCAGCCTCGTTTCACTCGTCAGCTCCTACAGGGGCGGGGCGGATCCGGCGGGCAGGATCAGGCTTTGGCGTGAGCCGGGAGCACATCATTGGCGATCATTTCGCCAAACGGCCCGGTAAGATTCGTGACGCCGCGCCCGGCCAGGCTGGCGTACGGCTCAGGCAACAACGGGAACACCAGCTCGGCAAAACGGTAAGCCTCTTCGAGGTGCGGATAGCCGGAGAAGATAAAACTCTCGATTCCCAGGTCCGCGTACTCCTTGATTCGCGCCGCCACTTGCTGCGGATCGCCCACCAACGCCGTCCCGGCGCCGCCACGCACCAGACCGACACCGGCCCAGAGGTTGGGGGATATTTCCAGATTGTCACGACGCCCGTCATGCAACGCCGCCATGCGCCGCTGACCTTCGGAATCGAAACGCGAGAACGACTTCTGCGCTGCCGCGATGGTCTCGTCGCTGATGTGCTCGATAAGTTTGTCAGCCGCTATCCAGGCCTCTTCGGCGGTCTCGCGGACGATCACGTGCAAGCGAATCCCGAACTTCACCGTGCGACCGTTTCGCGCGGCACGTTCACGCACATCGGCCAGTTTTTCCGCCACGGCGGCCGGTGGTTCGCCCCAAGTCAAATAGACATCAACCTGCTCGGCGGCCAATTCATGGGCTGCCTCGGAAGAGCCACCGAAGTACAGCGGCGGATAGGGTTTTTGCACCGGCGGATACAGCGCCTTGGCGTTCTGCACTTGCAGGTGTTTGCCTTCGAAATCCACCGATTCGCCTTGCAGCACCCGGCGCCAGATTTGCAGGAATTCGTCGGTCACTTCGTAGCGTTCGCTGTGATCGAGGAAGATGCCGTCGCCACGATTTTCATCCGGGTCACCGCCTGTGACCACGTTGATCAGCAAACGGCCATTGGACAGTCGATCCAGTGTCGCGGCCATGCGCGCCGAGATCGTCGGCGAGATGATTCCCGGCCGGATCGCTACCAGATAACGCAGACGTTCGGTCAGCGGCACCAGCGCCGAAGCAATCACCCACGAATCCTCGCAGGAGCGCCCGGTGGGAATCAGCACGCCGTGGTAGCCGAGGCTGTCGGCCGCCTGAGCCACTTGTTTCAGGTAGCTGAGTGTCACCGGGCGAGCGCCCTGAGTGGTGCCCAGGTAATGGCCGTCGCCGTGAGTCGGCAGAAACCAGAAAACATCCATGAAAAAATCCTTAAGCGATTTTCAGCAGATTTTTGGGGTACACGCCAAACAACGGCGCGGCGCGTTCTGCAGCCAGTTGTATGCGGGCCTTGAGAAGTTCACTGGTTATTTGGTAATTGGAGAAATCAGCTTCGGTGGCGTAGACGCCAATCGGCAAGGTCAATGCCTGGAAGAAACTGAACAGCGGCCGCAACTGGTGATCCAGCACCAGCGCATGACGTTCGCTGCCACCGGTGGCGGCCAGCAATACCGGCGTGTCGATCAGCGCGTTGAGGTCGATCAGATCGAACAGATGCTTGAGCAGTCCAGGGTAGGAACCGCGATAAACCGGCGCGGCGACGATCAGCAGGTCGGCGTTCTCGATCGCTTGCAGCTCGGCTTCGATCTCGGCGCTGAATTCTTGGCGGGACAGTGCGGCGCCCAATGGTCGGGCGATGTCACCCAGTTCAATCAGCTTGCTTTCAATCGGCAATTGCTCGGCCAGTTGCGCCAACAGCGCCTGGGTCAGCACCAATGTGCGAGACGGACGCCAGGTACCGCCGGAGAGGGCAACGACTTTCAATGGACGCGACATTATCAGTTCCTTTTTAAACAGTTGCTCAGGGATCAGTGACTAGTCACTGACAGAGAGCAAGAGCTGTACCAATCCCTCGGAGCCTCGATTTACGGGGCTTTCAGCGTGTTGAACCGTAGATGCTGTTCGATTAGCAGGGCTGTTTGTTGAATGACTGTTGCGTGACAAACAGTTGCGTAGGCAACAGTGCGTGATGCGATGGAGTTGTTATAAAGGCTTGCTGTTATTCCGTAAAAGATCATTAAAAGATATTTATAGATCTTGTAGGTATATAAAAGGCCTTTGTAGGAGCTGCCGAAGGCTGCGATCTTTTGATCTTGGCCAACCCTGATACCCACTATCGAGAGCGTTGATTTCTGCCCGTCGAAGGGTGCGGGTAGCCTGTGTTCATTGCCCCGAACTCAGATGCCAGGACGCCAGACATGAAACCTCTAATCGCCACTTTCTTGCTGCTCGCGGTCTCCGTTCTCGCTGGATGTGCCAGCCATGTTTCACCGGAATTGCGGCCGTACACCGCCGAAGAAAGCAAGGAACTGGCGTTGGAAGACTTGAATCGTCGCGGTTTGTCCTTCGACGAGTACCACGCAAAAAAAGCCGAATTGCTCGGCCAACCGCAAAAATCATTCAGTTTCGACAAACAAGGCGAGATGAACGCCGAACGTGCTGTACAGCTTCACGGTCGTCCTAGCTGATCGAAAACTGTACCGCTCGAAGTTTCACGCAACTGTCCGTGGGTTTCCCTGAAGGCCTGCGATAGGGTCAACACCTGACTGACCCCAATGGACTGCCACCCATGACGCTCTCGCTCGATTTGCTGCTGGGCTTCGCCCTGTTTGCGCTTGTCACCTCGATTACTCCCGGCCCCAACAACACGATGTTGCTGGCATCGGGCGTGAACTTCGTCTTTAACCGCACCATCCCCCACATGCTTGGCATCACCTGCGGCTTTTTCGTGCTTGTGGTGGCGGTAGGTTTCGGCTTGGGCGCAGTGTTTCAAACCAATCCATTGCTCTACAGCGTGCTGCGTTACGTCGGCGCGGCGTATTTGCTATATCTGGCGTGGAAGATTGCCCATTCGGGACCGGTTTCCGAGAGTGAAAAGGGCGAGAGTAAGCCGATCAGCTATTTGGGCGCCGCAGCGTTTCAGTGGGTCAATCCCAAGGCGTGGATCATGGCCATCGGTGCTATCAGCACCTACACGCCAATGCAGGGTTATTTCACCAACGTGATCGTGATTGCGGCGGTGTTCGCCTTGATCAACCTGCCGAGCGTCAGTGTCTGGGCAGGCTGTGGCACGTTGTTGCGCAACGTGCTGAAAGATCGCCGCTGGTTGCGGCTGTTCAACTGGGGCATGGCCTTGCTGCTCGTGGCTTCGCTGTATCCGTTGTTGCTCGAAAGCTTCAGCTGACGCATTGCTTCAACCGGTTGCCCGATGCCTGTTAAGCTCGACTTCAGGAGCGTTCCTACGCACTTTTAAATGAAGTTGTTCTTCTTTAACGGCCTCCGATCAGGTATTTCTAACGCTCTGTACGATCGGCGCAGCTCACGAGGCTGCGCTTTGACGTTTCAGTGACGAGCCTCCTGATCCCGGAACATGCTCTGCGAGTCTTCTATGAATAAACGTCCTCTGTATTTCGACTACGCCGCCACCACGCCGGTGGATGAGCGGGTCATCAAGGTCATGGTCGAGTGTCTGGGTTTTACCGGCAACTTCGGCAATCCGGCGTCCAGCTCCCATGCGTTCGGTCAGCAGGCCCGACAATCGGTTGAGCAGGCGCGGCGCCAGGTCGCGGAACTGGTCGGCGCCCAGGCGGAGCAGATCGTCTGGACCTCCGGCGCCACTGAATCGAACAACCTTGCCCTCAAGGGCGTGGCCCAGGCTCGCGGCGTTTCTGGCGGCCACATCATCACCAGCCAGATCGAACACAAAGCGATTCTCGACACGGCGAAGCAGTTGCAGGATGCCGGTGTTGCGGTGACTTATCTGGTGCCTGACGCCGAGGGTCTGATTACCCCGCAAGCGGTCAGCGAAGCGATGCGCGAAGACACCTTTCTGGTGTCGCTGATGCTGGTCAACAACGAGCTGGGCACCGTCAACGACATTCCGGCCATCGGTCAGGTAGTGCGTGATCGCGATGCGTTGTTCCATGTCGACGCGGCTCAGGGCGCGGGCAAAGTGGCGATCGATCTGGCCGAGTGGCCGGTGGACCTGATGTCGTTTTCCGCCCACAAGCTCTATGGTCCCAAAGGCATCGGTGCGTTGTATGTCGGCCCGCGCGCGCAACAGCGTTTGCAGGCGCAGATCCACGGCGGTGGTCACGAGGGCGGTTTGCGTTCCGGCACCCTGGCGACTCACCAGATTGCCGCCATGGGTGTGGCCTTCGCGTTGGCGGCCGCCTCGTTCGATGAAGAGAAAGCCACGATCGTCCGGTTGCGCGAGCGCCTGCTCGAACAGCTGCTGAGTATTCCCGGGGTTCGCCTCAATGGCAGTCCGACCCAGCGCATCCCCCATACCCTGAGCCTGACCTTCAACGAAGGCGAGTTCAATTCCGCGGCGTTGAGCACCTCGATCGCGTTTTCAGCGACCTCGGCCTGCAACTCCGCCAGCAATGCGCCCTCCCATGTGCTGCTGGCCCTGGGGCATGACGCCCGCTCGGCGAGTCGCACCATTCGCTTGAGTCTCGGCCGGTTCACCACCGAGCAAGACATCGACCAAGCGGTACACCTGATTAAAGCGGCCTGCGCCAGTGCTCCGGCATTTTGGCAATAAGATCTGAAAGTGTCGGCGTTGATCGACACTCAACAATAATGATGAAGTGATTAGCAGGAGACATGATGAGTACGCAGCCTTCGATCAATGGATCGGTGCCCCAACGCCTGGCGCAAACCCGCGAACTGATGAGCCGGGAGGGCATTCACGCTCTGCTGGTGCCGTCGGCCGACCCGCATCTTTCGGAATACCTGCCGGGTTACTGGCAAGGGCGGCAATGGTTGTCGGGCTTCCATGGCTCGGTCGGCACGCTGATCGTTACGCCGGACTTTGCCGGCGTCTGGGCCGACAGCCGTTACTGGGAACAGGCGACCAAGGAACTCAAGGGCAGCGGGATCGAACTGGTCAAGCTGCAACCGGGTCAGCCCGGCCCGCTGGACTGGCTGGCCGAGCAAACCCCTGAAGGGGGTGTCGTCGCGGTAGATGGTGCGGTAATGGCCGTGGCTTCGGCGCGTACGTTGGGTGGCAAGCTCGAAGAACGCGGCGCTCGTCTGCGCACTGACATCGATGTGTTGAGCGAAGTCTGGAGCGACCGTCCGACGCTGCCAAACGAACCGATCTATCAACACCTGCCGCCTCAGGCGACTGTCAGCCGCGGCGAGAAACTGGCCAAGCTGCGTGAGGTTTTGAAAGATCGCGGTGCCGACTGGCATTTCATCGCCACGCTTGATGACATCGCCTGGCTGTTCAACTTGCGCGGCGGTGACGTGTCATTCAACCCGGTGTTTGTTTCCTTTGCCTTGATCAGCCAGCAGCAGGCCACCCTGTTCGTGGCGCTGAGCAAGGTCGATGCCGAGCTGCGTGCAGTTCTCGAACAGGACGGCGTGACCCTGCGCGACTACAGCGAAGTGGCCGCCGCCTTGCTCGCCGTACCGAGCGGGGCGAGTCTGCAAGTCGATCCGGCGCGCGTCACCGCCGGCTTGCTGGATAACCTGGATAGCGGCGTGAAACTGGTCGAAGGCCTGAACCCGACGACGTTGGCCAAATCGCAGAAAAGCCTGGCCGATGCCGAGCACATTCGTCAGGCCATGGAGCAGGACGGCGCGGCCCTGTGCGAATTTTTCACCTGGCTGGACACTGCGTTGGGTCGTGAACGCATCACCGAACTGACCATCGACGAACACCTGACGGCCGCGCGTACCCGACGTCCGGGTTATGTATCGCTGAGCTTCAACACCATTGCTGCGTTCAACGCCAATGGCGCGATGCCGCACTACCACGCCACCGAAGAAGAACACGCGGTGATCGAAGGCGACGGTCTGTTGTTGATCGACTCCGGCGGCCAGTACTTGGGCGGCACCACTGACATCACGCGGATGGTGCCGGTCGGTACGCCGACCGCTGAGCAGAAGCGCGATTGCACGCGGGTGCTCAAAGGCGTGATTGCATTGTCCCGTGCGCAGTTCCCCCGTGGCATTCTCTCGCCGTTGCTCGATTCGATTGCCCGCGCGCCGATCTGGGCTGAAAGCGTTGATTACGGTCACGGCACCGGTCATGGCGTCGGCTACTTCCTCAACGTGCACGAAGGCCCGCAGGTCATCGCCTATCAGGCCGCCGCGTCACCGCAAACCGCCATGCAGCCGGGCATGATCACGTCCATCGAACCGGGTACTTACCGTCCGGGGCGCTGGGGTGTGCGGATCGAGAACCTGGTGTTGAACCGTGAGGCGGGCAAAAGCGAGTTCGGTGAGTTCCTGAAGTTCGAAACCCTGACCTTGTGCCCGATCGACACTCGCTGCCTGGAACCGTCGCTGCTGACCGATGACGAAAAGCAGTGGTTCAACGCTTACCACGCCGAGGTGCGCCAGCGCTTGAGCCCGTTGCTCGACGGCGCAGCCCTTGAGTGGTTGAACACCCGCACTGCGGCTATTTGATCGGTTGGAGTTCAGGCGCTTCTTCGAGCGCTTGGCTCATGTAGTCGACAAAGGCTTTGACCCTGGCGGATTGGCGACGATTCGCCGGGGACACGGCATGAATCGGCAGCGACTGGGCGCTGTATTCCAGCAAAATCGCTGTCACGCGTCCCGCCTTCAAGTCCTCGCTGAACAGCCAAACCGGCGACAGCGCAATCCCCAGTCCCCCCAATACCATCTCGCGGAGTGCCTCGGAGCTGCGCAGGGGCGGTTGGTTGTCGAGATTTAACTCAGGGCTTCAAGGACAAAGTCCAGGCGATCCTGGCCGAAGAACAGCTGATTATCGACAAACATGCTCGGGGCACCGAATACGCCCCGTTGCACCGCTTTCTCTGTGTTGTCCTTGAGAGCGGCTTTGACTTCCTCGTCGGCGGTCAGGGCCAGCACCTCATTTGGATCGAAACCGTTCTGTGTCAGTACTGACGCGACGGTTGCGAGGTCATCGAGGCTGCGGCCTTCAACCCAGAGGGCGTGAAACAGGCAATCGATGAATGCCTGAAAGCGTTCGGGATGGCGCAACTGCATGCCGGTGACGGCGCGCATCAGCATCAGGGTGTTGATAGGAAAGTGGGGATTGAACTTCAGTGGCACGCCATAGCGCTTGGCATAGCGGTCCAGGTCTTGGAACATGTAGCGGCCCTTGGCGGGGATGGTCGCGGGGGAGGCGTTACCAGTGGCTTTGAAGACGCCGCCCAGCAAGATTGGTATGTAGATCAACTGGCTGTCGGTCCGCTCGCAGATCTTCGGCAGTTGGGTATAGGCCAGGTAGGTGGCGGGGCTGCCGAGGTCGAAATAGAACTCCACGGTTTTGCTCATGGTCAATGTGCTCTGCTTATTATTGTGGGGGACGGCTTACCAGCGTTCGCTCCAGGGGCGCAGGTCCAGCTCGAAGGTCCATGCGTCACGGGGCTGGCTGTGCAGGTACCAATAGTTCTCGGCGATGTGCTCTGGATTGAGAATGCCGTCCTGGTCCTTGGTCGCGTACTTTTCGGGGAAACTCTCGCGGATAAAATCGGTATCGATGGCGCCGTCGACTACAACATGGGCGACGTGAATGTTCATCGGCCCCAGTTCACGCGCCATGCTTTGCGCCAGGGCACGAATCCCGTGCTTGGCGCCAGCGAACGCCGCAAATCCTGAGGCTCCACGCAGGCCGGCGGTAGCGCCGGTGAACAGGATAGTCCCGCGTTGACGCTTGGCCATGCGTTTGGCCACTTCACGAGCGTTGAGAAATCCTGAGAAGCAGGCCATTTCCCAGATCTTGAAATATTTGCGCGCGGTTTCTTCGAGAATGCTGCAAGGCACATTGGCGCCAATGTTGAAAACGAACGCTTCGATTGGGCCGATCTGGCTTTCGATCTGCTCAACTAACGCAATCACGTCCTCTTCCTTGCGCGCATCACAGGCAAACCCGTGGGCTTCACCGCCATCGGCCTTGATGGCATCCACCAGCGGCTGGAGTTTGTCTGCGCTGCGGCGGGTGACACACGCCACAAAACCTTCCTGCGCAAAGCGTTTTGCAATTTCGCCGCCGGTGGCATCCCCGGCACCTACAACCAGTACGACCTTCTTGTTATTCATGAGTAGATCCCTTTGCTAAACGATCGTTAACTAAACGAACGTTATGCTAAGATTCGGCAAGCGTCAAGGCGATCAATCCTGAGGGCAAGGCAATGCGTTACTCGGCCAATCACAAACTGGAAACCAAAGAGAAACTACTTGAAAGCAGTGCGGTGTCGGCCAAGAAGTCTGGTTTTTCAACGGTTGGTGTCGACGGTTTGATGAAGGCGATCGGCTTGAGTGGCGGGGCTTTCTACAGTCACTTTTCGTCGAAGGATGAGCTGTTCGCTTCAATCGTCGAGCGTGAGCTGTCTCAAAGCCTGGAGCGTTTAGGGGCGGATCAGAATCCTGAGAAGTTCCAGCGCTGCCTGAAACACTACCTGAGCATGGCTCATGTCGAACACCCGGAATCCGGTTGTGCTTTGCCGGCATTGGGGGCTGAGATTGCACGTTCAGACGTGATGATTCGTCAGCAGGCGGAGAACTGGATTTGCCGGCTTCAGAAGAGTTGGGCGCAAGTTCTGGATAGCGACAGCCTGGCATGGGCGATTCTGTCGCAATGTATCGGTGCGTTGGTCATTGCGCGAATGCTGGCCACGCCGGACATTCAGCGCGCGGTATTGAAGTCCAGTTACGATGAGATTGGCCGCCAGATCGCAGGTCCACGAACGTGACAAGACGGCATCAATCTATTTGCAAATGACGATCATGCTGCGGCTGGTATAGCCTGCAGGGTTGAGGCCGAACGGGTAATCGCCTGGTTCTTCCACAGCGTCCCCTGACTTGGCGATGACCTTGTAACCTTTGGGAGCGCACGAGTTGGCAGCGCTGGTGTAGCACTTGTCCCAGGATGACGAGAGCCCGGAACAGTTGATATGCAGCCCTCTCTTGCCGTGTTTTACCTGGGTTTTCGATGTCGCCGCGCAGCCCGCAACCGCAAGTACGGCGATCAGTATCAAAATTCGTTTCATTACTGTCCTTATAGCGTCCCCGGATCTTTGCGCCCGGGTTTGGCTGCATTCGCTTTCGCTTGAAGCGTTCTGATATCCCTATCTGAAAAATCCATGTCTGACACTGGGTTACGGGTCTAAACATGGCCTAATTGCGCGGCAAATACCAGACCCTCGTCAAATCCTGTCTCAATCTGCAGCGACAGCAGGCTTGGCTGCACTCCCCATGGTCATGGTCGCGCCTATGGAAGCCAGAATGATGCACATGATGGCCATCCATTGTGACAGTGAAAGGTACTCATGGAGAAACAACAGGCCTGACAGTGCGCCGATCGCAGGTTCAATGCTCATCAACGTGCCGAATGTCCGGGTCGGGATTCGGGTGAGGGCGACCATCTCCAGCGTGTAGGGCACGGCGGTGGACAGAATGGCGACAGCGATGGCCACGGGGATCAGTGAGGGAGTGAGCAGCGCGGCGCCAGCATGGACGATGCCGATAGGGGCTACAAAAAGTGCCGCAATCATCACCCCCAGTGCCGCGGTCTGCACGCCATTGTCGGCGCCGGCCTTTTGGCCGAACAGAATGTACAGCGCCCAGCAGACACCTGCGCCCAATGCATAACCGGCGCCTACCAGATCGATCCCCGCGGTCGTTTCTCCCATAGGTATTAACAGCAGTAAGCCGACGGCTGCCAGGGCGATCCACAAAAAGTCGATCGCGCGACGTGAGGCATAGATGGCTACCGCCAGTGGGCCGGTGAATTCCAGCGCAACCGCGATACCGAGGGGGACGGTTTGCAAGGACATGTAGAAGAGGAAGTTCATGCCGCCCAACGCCATTCCGTAGACGATGACGGTGCGCAGGGATTTTGCGGTGAGCTTCGCTCGCCAGGGGCGCAGTATCAACATCATGATCACGCTGGCGAAGATCAGCCGCAGGGTGGTGGTCCCTTGCGCACCGATAATGGGGAACATGCTTTTAGCGAGGGAGGCTCCCGACTGGATTGATGCCATGGCTATCAATAGCAGGCCAACCGAAAACAGGGTCGAGGCAAGGCTGCGAGGTTGGTCATTCATGGCGTGGCATCGTCCGAAGTAGGAAGCGAGAGTGTTATTGGGCAATATACTGCGCATTCATGGCGGGCGCGTCTATATATAAGCAGCGATTTTGAGCATCCTTATAGAAAAGCGTAATTAAGGGTTGACGGCAGATTCTGGAAGTCTATAATTCGCCCCACTTCCGGCGCAGTCGAAATGGAAAACTCCTTGGTAAACAATGAGTTGCGCAGTTTTCGACAGCGAGTTGCTTCAGGTTATCGAAGCCCAGAAGGGAGTTGAAAGAGTGGTGTTGTTTGGCTCTTTTAACGATTCGATCTTCTCGGTCGAAAGCGGTGTAAAAGAGGTGTTGACAGCAGCGAGTAACGC